>JAZDGP010000001.1:0-32187 GCA_043806935.1 bacterium
TATCCAGGATTTCAGTTTAAAATCGTCAACGCTCTAATCACCAACTTCCATTTGCCTAAATCGTCTTTACTCGTACTAGTCTCCGCTTTCGCGGGACGTGATATTATCTTAAAAGCCTACCAAGAAGCGATTAAAGAACAATACCACTTCTTCTCTTTTGGAGACGCTATGTTTATAAAATAAAAGCACTCGGATCAATCATAGGCCGTGCTTCCCGGAGGAGTGAGGAAGCAACGGTCAACGATCCGAGTGCGAAAAAATCATCAACACAAGAAAATGGCGGCGGGGAGATGCCCAAGATGGACTCTCCCAACGGCGAACTCTTCAAACTACGAGAGCCTTCTCCGTAGCGCCGCAAAGGCTCTGGAAGCGGACAATTACTTCGCTGACCAAAAACTACCCGCTTCCAGTAAAATTATCAAAAGATTGACCTCCTTATTACTATTTTAAAAGAAATACAAAAAGACTATACTCTTCTATAGGAAAGCTGTCAAGACTAGTTATGTCCTAATTCTCCCAATACTTCCCTAGCCACTGTTCGTTCATCCCAAGGAATCTTCTTTCCATTAGCAACGCAAATCGCCTGTTCACATCCTTTGCCAGTCAATAACACCAAATCATCATCTCCTGCCAACTGGAAAGCTCTTTTAAGAGCTTCTTTTCTATCAATAATAGTCAACAAGCTGTCTCCAAGCACTTTCCCTCCCTCCACAGCCCCAGCAGCTACCTGTTCTATAATCTCTGCTGGATCTTCATCATACGGATCCTCATTAGTAACAATAACTACATCTGCCTGCAGAGCTGCCATCTTTCCTAAAATTGGACGCCGTGATTTGTCTCTCCCACCTCCCGCTGATCCCAGCACATGGATAAGCTGTTTGTGAGGAAATAACTTTAACGCTTCATAACACTGCTTTAAACTCTCTGGTTCAGGAGCGTAATCCACCAGCACTTTAAACAATTGCCCTTGGTTAATAAACTCCATCCGTCCCGGCATTGACGTTATAGCCATTAACCCAGACGCTATATCCTCTGTTTTCATTCCTAAGCTCGCGGTGGCGCTAATGGCAGCAAGAGCGTTAAACACGTTAAACATGCCAGGCAGTTTTACTTCATACCTTTGTTCATTCACCGTAAAAGAGGAGCCATCAGGACGAAGCTCAATGTCAGTCGCTCCAAAATAACCGTTCACTTGGCATGTTGGCTGTTTGCCACCGCAACTGTAAGCCACCTTTTCTGTTGCCGGAAAACCCAAGTAATAATCACTATGCTCGTCATCCACGTTAGCAATGATCCGCTTGGGAATATCTTCCAACTTGCCAGTCATTGGATTGACCAATCTTTTCACTGGCCGTTTCGTAAGATGCTTAAACAACTTACCTTTTGCTTCTTTGTACGCGTTAAAAGAACCATGGGATTCAATGTGTTCTGGCGTTAAGTTAGTGAAGACCGCTAGGTCGTAATTAATTCCCCAATGGCGATACTGTTTGATTCCTTCAGAAGATGTCTCCACAACCGCATACTGGCATCCCGCGTCTGCCATCTGCCGCAACAATCCTTGAAGCTGTGTCCTGCCCACCATTGTCATTTTCTTGTCATTGAGCCATTCCTTCTTTCTGACTTTAAACAGAGCCGTGGACGTACAACCAGTTGTAAAACCGCAATGCTCCAAGATCTTAGCTATAAGGTAAGTGGTGGTTGACTTGCCATTGGTGCCAGTCACGCCAATGACAATCATCTTGTTTGAGGGACAACCGTACCACAAGGCGCTAATAAACGCCCAGAGACGGTGGTAGAGATTAAGAGCTAATGAGTAAAAGAAACGCATAAAGTTATCGTAGCATGAGAGGAATGATTTGCCAAAAATCAAACATACTTTTTGATGGCAATATACTTGCAAAAAAACTGAAATTGATGCACAATAGTAATCAACATCAAAGACGTTCTTTGATAAACATAAAAAGGAGGTGCGTTATGGAAAATCAATCACTTGATGTTTTGATTATTAATTCCCCTTTATTTCAAGGTAAAGTAGATGGATACAATGAAGATTCTTTGCCTCCACTTGGTTTGGGGTATATAGCTACGGATCTTTTGAGTAATGGAATAACTGTTGAACTACTGGATGCTGTTGAGGAAAATATTCCCCTCGACGCTCTTTTGAAGGTTATACGCCAGAAACATCCACGCTATGTGGCTCTGAATGTGTTCACAACCAATCTACATTTAGTTCGTGAAATAGTCGAATCAATCGACGGTGGAGTACGGTTCATTATTGGAGGATTAGCCACAAAAAAACTCTATCAAACGATATTAAACTGGAATACTTCTTGCTCCATTGATATAGTTATTGGAGAAGGAGATTTTGTGGTCAGTGCGATTGTACAGGAAAAACCTCTTGATATCATTAGTCGGTATGGCAATAAACGAATTATTACGGTATCTATAACTTCACCTTATTTTCCACAGGATATTTCTAACATTCCTCTGGACAGATCATTCTTCGTGAATCAACCGTTACGACACGCGTTGGGATTCAACGAGGTTAGTATTATTACAAGTCGCGGGTGTATGTATAACTGTGCGTTCTGTTCGGCGACTAGATCCTTGAATATGGAAACGCCTATTAGAAAAAGAAACGTACAAAGCGTGGAAAATGAAATAAAAATGTTATGCGAATTATATCAAAATGTTGATTCGGTGCGGATTCTTGACGATTTGTTCTTGAGGAATACTGATAGCGTAGAATATGCTGTTAGAATGTTTGAGAATATTCCTGTAACTTGGCGGGCGATGGCTCATGTGTTATCATTTTATAAATTGAGTGATACGCAAATGCTTGAGTTAAGGCGATCTGGTTGTCGGGAGATATTCATTGGCATTGAATCTGGTTCTCCACGCATCCTTAAAATGATCCACAAGACATCGAACGTGGATTTGATCAAACGGACTCTTGAAAAGTTGTTTTGCGCTGGTATAAACGTGAAAGGATACTTCATTTTTGGTTTTGAAACCGAAAAACTTGGAGATATGCAAATGACGTACGATTTGGCGCAACAACTCAAGGAGTTATCCTTAAAAAATCACGTAAACTTCAGAACTAGCGTTTTTCAGTTTCGCCCATATCATGGCACCGAGCTGTACCACAATATGATTCTGAAAGGAAGGATTATTGACGAAGTTGCGTATCATAAAGATTTATCGGCAGACATAGGGAGAAAACAGTTTAACTTCACAAGTGGTAATTTTTCCGAAGCATCTGACGAGGATCTTAGAAAATTCATCACTAAAACTAATGGAATCAACCAATGAAAAACGTAAAAGTAATGTGGGTCGGTCTTTCTGCCAAGAAAACGGCTGGTGGCGGAAATTGCAGCCCTCTCCACATAAGCACAAACACCGGCAAGCTAGTGGCGGAAATTGAAGCACAATGCCACCAGCTACGTTTTTACAAAACAAACCTCGTAAAATTTCCTCCATTGGATTCAAAAGGGAAATTAAGGTATCCAACGCTTGAAGAGTGTGTATTGAGTTACCCAGAATTGCAGATAGAGCTTCAAACAATTAATCCTCGTGTAGTCCTGTTACTTGGCAACAAGACAGCGGCATTCGTTCTCCACCAGCTTGGATTACAAATGCCAAAATTATCTTATAAATACCAAGCTTTTGAGCATGGAAAACGATGGCATGTGCCCATCCATCATCCATCGTACATCATGGTGTACAAACGAAAGGAGAAAGATCGATATATCAAGGCGGTAAAAACTGTTATCGAACGACTCATTTCATAAAAAGAGAGCCTCTAATGTGCTCTCATTTACAATCATAGCCTCGCAGTTTCATTTCAGAAATTTCTGAATGGACTGCGGGGCTTTATTTTTTATTCTAAATGGTGCGCCCGACAGGGATTGAACCTGTGGCCTCTTCCTTCGGAGGGAAGCGCTCTAATCCACTGAGCTACGGGCGCTAGAATGGCAGTAATCGTCTAATCATCCGTGATTTAGAATATAACTGGTAAGCCAGACCGTCATATACCATATCAAACGTACCTGGATACGCAACTGTTTCTCCGCCAAATCCCTTCTTAAACCTAGTAATGCCAGCCCAAGCGTGGTTAATATCGTCTTCCAAGGTAATGCCGTAAAGATCATACCAGCTCTTGTTTTCCAGCTTCCCCCACTCCATAATCTTCCATTGTAAAAGATAAGGGGCCATGAGATCACGGAAAGCGTAGTCAGAAGCTCCATGTAAGTAAGTGACAGTGTCTCCAAAGACAGCAGTCAAAGCTCCTGCCAGCAAACTGTTCTTGTATTCAGCAACCCACAATGCGGTATCCAGCTTTCCTTTCTCCTTTGCCTCCACTCCGTAATTAAACAAATCCCAGTAGTGCTGTTCTGGATGGTGCCTGAACTTATCCCTCTTAGCAGTGTCAGCCAGCAATTTCAAAAATCTAGCCAGATCTTCAGGACGTTCTGTCTTCCTGACCGTCACTCCCTTCTTCTCTCCCAGCCTGATATTGTATCTTGTCTTCTGGCGCATGTCTGCTAACAATTCTTCCTCAATACGTTGTAGTTCCACCACGATCGTGGCAAGAGGCTGCACAGCCGTTACTGTCTTCACTCCAAAGTCAGCGTAATTGAAATCAGAGAGTAAGGGATCAAAACGGAAGAAGATGAAGGAAATGTCTTTATGCTTCACAAAGAAAGAATCTGCTTCGTCACGATCAAACCAACGGAGGAGATCGGCTTGGATGCTCCGTTGTTCTTCAATAGCTAAAGAATTATCAATGACTGGGCCTCTTGGACAGTACAGATAGCGATAACCCATGGGCAACATCCTGCTCCCAACTGTCAATGTCCCCACTAACTTGCCGTCCTCTCTTGCCCCAACCATCCAGAACTGCTGGTAATTCAAACTAGCCCATTCCGGAGTCTGCAAGAAAGAACTGTTGCTTTGTGACGCTAAAAACTCATTAACCTCCCGGCTGTCCCTGATAATATCCACAGTCCGCATGGTTATTTTTGTAAATAGTTAAGCGCTTGTTTGATCTTCTCCTCCATTGTCTTACCATCTATCTGCCGTAAAGCTTCCCTAATCTCCTGTTGTTTATAACCTAAATTAGCCAAAGCGTCAGCTACCTCTCCGTCTTCTTTGCTATCATTCGGCCCTACAGATCCAACCAGCCCGTCTAACTTCCCTTTAAGCTCTAAAACAATCCTTCCAGCGGTCTTTGGCCCAATGCCATTGACCTTGACCAACCGTCCAGTATCTTCCCTAGCTACTGCCTGCTGTATATCATTAATGTTAGCCGCTTCCATGACAGCTAAAGCTGATTTAGGGCCAACACCGGAAACAGTGTTTAAGAGTTCAAAAAGCTTTAGTTCTTCTTGAGTAAGGAAACCATAAAGATCTATACCATCTTCCCGGCTTCTTAAGTGGACATGAAAAGACGCTTCCTTCCCTTTTTCCAGCTTTTCCGCTGTCCTTGTGGAAACAGTTAATAAATAGCCTACGTTATTGACCAAGAGAGTTACCTTTTGGCTGTTGACTGATAAAATAGTGCCTACTAGGTAGGAAATCATAATGGTATTGTAGCATAATTCCCATCCATATCTTTTTCAAGGTTTTTTGCTACACTATATTTATATGCCCGCTCCCCGTTCCATCCAAACCAGAGCCAAACAGCTAAGAAAGGAAATAGACAAGTACCGCTACCAGTACCATGTGCTGGGCAAATTAGACATAACGGAATCAGCGTTAGATTCTCTTAAAAAAGAGCTTTATGATCTGGAGCAGAAGTATCCGGACTTAATAACAGCAGACAGCCCTACACAACGGGTGGAAGGCAAAGTAGGTAAGGGGTTTGTTAAAGTCCCTCATAAAGTAAGAATGCTGTCCTTAAATGACGCCTTCACCAGGCAAGACATGGAAGATTGGGAGGAACGGATAAAGAAGTTACTGCCTAGGAATACTAAATTAGAATACTACTGTGAGTTAAAGATAGACGGACTGGCTATCACCTTGATCTACCAGAACGGGCTGTTGGTAAAAGGAGCGACAAGAGGAGACGGTTTTGTGGGGGAAGACGTCACTGTTAATCTTAAGACTATTGAAGCTATCCCTTTAAAATTAAGAGGTAATTACCCGGACTATCTGGAAGTAAGAGGAGAGGTGTATATGACTAAGGAACAGTTGCGGAAAATGAATGAGGAACGGAAGAAAGAAAACTTGCCTTTGTACGCTAATCCAAGAAACTTAGCCGCTGGTTCTTTAAAACAACTGGATCCTAAAATTACATCCAGCAGGAAGTTAGATAACTTTATTTATGACATTGTACAGCCAGAGGGAATATCTCTTGCTAAGACGCATGAGGAGTTGCATCAGCTTTGCCATACTTGGGGGTTTAAGACTAACCCTGACTGTAAAGGAGTAAAAGCAATACAGGAAGTGGAAAGTTATTACCAGCACTGGGCAAAACACAGAGACGATTTGGCTTATCAGATAGACGGCATGGTGGTCAATGTTAATCTGTTGGAGCTTCACAAGCCATTGGGGATTGTAGGCAAAGCTCCTAGATACGCTATTGCTTGGAAGTTCCCAGCTGAACAGGTGACAACGGTGGTGGAAGAAATCAAAGTGCAAGTGGGAAGGACCGGAGCGTTAACTCCTGTCGCTACTCTTAAACCAGTGGCAGTTGCTGGCACGACTGTATCCCACGCTACGTTGCATAACGCGGACGAGATTAAACGCCTAGATGTCAGAGTTGGCGACACGGTCATTATCCAAAAAGCTGGAGATATTATTCCGGAAGTAGTAGAAGTGTTGCGAGACCTACGCCCTAACCACACCAAGCCTTTCCAGATGCCCAAATACTGCCCTGTCTGCGACAGTCCAGCTATAAAAAAAGAAGGAGAGGTAGCAATATGTTGCTCCAGTAAAAACTGCTTTGCCAAACAATTAGCGCACCTAATTCACTTTGTGTCTAAGAAAGCGTTTTACATAGACGGTCTGGGAGACAAGATATTAGAACAGCTCATGGAAAACAACATTATTGAATCTCCTGTGGATATATTCACTTTATCTAAAGACGATCTCCTTCCTTTAGAGCGCTTTGCGGAACTGTCCGCGCAGAACATGGTGGAAGCGATCTACAAAGCTAAAACAATTTCTTTGGAGAAGTTTATTAACAGTCTAGGCATAAGGCACGTGGGAGAGATTACGGCTATTGCCTTAGCAAGGGAATTTAAAACATTAGAAAGTTTCCGCCACACTACCTTGGAAGAACTAACGGGTGTGTCTGATGTGGGGCCAATCGTGGCAGAATCCATTTCCAGCTGGCTCAAAGACAAGAAGAACCAGCAACTGTTGGATGACTTAATAAAAGCTGGAGTAAAGATAAAGACAGCGGAGAAGATTAAAGAGACTGGCATTACTGGCAAGACATTCGTGCTGACTGGCAGTTTGCCAACCCTATCCAGAGAAGAAGCGTCTGACTTAATACTTAAGGTCGGTGGCAAGGTGAGCGGATCAGTCAGTAAAAAGACTGACTACGTGGTGGCTGGAGAAGAGCCAGGCAGCAAATACGACAAAGCTAAAGAGTTGGGAGTAAGGATTATAAACGAACAGGAACTTAAAAAACTAGTTGGGTAGTCAATTTATGCCTTCACCCCAAACGCTTTGACCCGTGCGACACTCTGGACAAGACCTATCGCGATCAGATAAGCGGTAAGAGAACTGCCTCCATAGCTTACAAAAGGCAATGGAATTCCAGTAACAGGCACTAACCCTATGTTCATACCGATATTAATAAACCCATGGGCAAAAAACATGGCTGCCACTCCAGTAGCTAAAAATCCTCCAAAATCATCTACAGCGTTCCTGGCTATCACTAACAATCTCCATAACAGCCAGCCGTAGAGCGCTATCACTGCCAGTGAACCGACAAACCCCATCTCTTCTCCTACAACAGCAAATATAAAATCAGTAGTCCTGACCGGCAAGAACCGCAGCTGGGATTGCGTTCCTTGCCCAATTCCCTTACCCAACAAACCGCCTGACCCAACAGCGATCGTGGATTGCGTCACGTTATACCCGGCTCCTCTGCTATCAGCAGCGGGATTAATAAAAGACACGATCCGTTGCTTCTGGTAGTCACGCAAGAATCCGTACCAGCCAGACAAAGCTATAATCACTGCCAATGTGGAAAAAACAACAACTTGCTTTGTAGGCAGTCCGCGAGCAATAAGCAACGCAAGCCACACACTAATTAAAACAATGGATGATCCTAAATCAGGCTGTCTAAGCACAAGCCAGACAATTATTCCCACCAACAGCAAACTGGCAATCGCTGGCCACCATCGTCTCCTAAAAGCATTGGTAGCGGCAAAGAAATGAGACAAAGTAATTACCAGCGCCACCTTCACCCATTCAACTGGCTGGAAGCTGACACCGCCAAACACAAACCAAGACTTATGCCCCTGTATGATCGTGCCAAACAACAGCACGCCAATCAGCAAGACTATTGACCCTACATACATCACAAACGTCAAATGCTTCCAGAACCTGTAGTCAACGGCTGCAACCACTCCCCCAAGCAACAAGCCAATAACAATCCATAATAACTGCTTGGCATATAACGGCAAGCTATTGGATTGGCCGCTCAATGAAGTGCCATAAAGCACTGCCAAGCCAATGGCCATTAAGATCAAAGGAGCAAGCCATAAACCCCATTCAAACGAACCATGGCGCGCCTTCCGCCAAAACCTGGCAACTCCTGGCATGGTTATCGTTTAATCACTGAATCGTCAAACACATTGCCAACAACTTGCACCATGAGATCAGACACGCCAGACAAATCCAATGGCCAGACAATTACCACTTCCTTCTCCTCATTAGCCATCCAATCTTTAACAACCGTTTCCCTTACTCCAACCACCTGTCCTCCCCGCTTAGCCACAATCTGTATTGGCATTTCCCAAAAACCATATGCGGAAAGGTTAGTAACCGTAAATTTAGTAATTGCTCCCCTTATTCCAGTTACCTGTTCTCCAGCCACCGGCTCCACTGTTGGCGACGATATCTTGACGTTGATAGGCCAACGTTCTCCCTCTTTCACTCTGTGCCACACAGTATTCACCAGCTTTACTGACACTCCCTGTCCACTGCCAGCCACTCCGCCTTGCCACAAAAACTTTTCCTGTCCCGGCATGACAGTAGTTGTCTTAATTCCCTTTGACTGCCCGCCAACAGTAAACTCGTATGACACTTCCGCCCACCAGCTAGTATTGGAATTATTAATGCTGGCCCACATATCAAATTGACCAGTGATCAACCTCTTAGCGGCAGATGGCCCAAGCTGGAGCGCCACCGCTGGCTTGACTGTACGCACATCAGACGACAACCCCCCTTGGGACAATTCCTGCGCCTGCTGTATTTGAAGCGCCTGCTGGTAATAAAAATAACGTACAACCAATATAACTTCCATTACTAACCACCAGATAACCAACCAAAAGACGGTTATCCGCGTGTATTTGCCGATCTGCTCCTTATGAGTCAGCCACCAATACCCAAAACTTAATTGACGATCTGACAGCTCCATATGACCGTATCATACCATATGGTATACTAGAGGAAAACATTATGGACTTTTCTTCAGCTGACATCCTTAATATCGCTCTAAGCCTGGCCGCCGTCCTGGTAGCTCTGTCTATTGCCTGGCTGCTCATTTCTTTGGCCATTACTGTCAGCGGAGTGCGGTCGTCCGCGCGAAAAATTAAATCAATACTGCTGGCAATACTTACGGCTTGGCTGGCAAGAAAACAAAAAACAAAAGAAAAAGTAAAAGACAGCAAACGATAAGGAAACATGGCGTTCACTCACCTGCACGTCCATTCCCACTATTCCTTGCTGCGCGGACTTTCCACGGTCCAGCAGATAGTGCGAACAGCTAAAAAACATAACCTAGAGTCTATTGCCTTGACTGACGGACCTGGACTCTACGGAGCGATTGAATTCTACGCTGAATGCCAGAAAGCTGGTATCAAACCGATTATAGGGCTGGAACTGCCGGTAAAGATAAGCCACAACGATTATTTACAGTTAGTGATATTGGCAACGAACAAGCAAGGCTACCTCAATCTTATACAACTTTCTTCCCATGCTTTGCTGGATACCAGCCGCTTGGCTCATCCATACGTTACACCTGACGAATTGCTGGAGTGGTCGTCTGACCTTGTCTTTCTAATTTCCTACCACCAACCATTAACTAGGCAATTGCTGTCTACTGCTAAGGAATTGATCAAAAAAAATCTGTACCTGGAACTACAGATCCATTCGGAAAGTTTAGGAGATAAATCAAAAGCAACAGCCAGCCTTGGCAAAGAGCTTAACATTCCATTAGTAGCCGCAAACACTGTCCTATATATACACCCTGACGACCAGGAAGCGCAGAATATTTTGGAATGCGTTGGCCAAAAGATACCGCTTCAGTCTCACCATGGCTCTGACGAAGACCTTTCCTTCCGTTCTCCAGAACAAATGTCCTCTGATTTCAAAGACTACCCTGAAGCGTTAGACAATGTCAGCAAAATTATTGAAAGATGCGACATTAAAATAGAGCTCAATAAATGGGAATTCCCAAATTACCAACTGCCTGAAGGAACAACGGCTGACCAATTGTTAAAAGAAAAAACTTATGAAGGATTATCTCAAAAGATGGAAGTGACTGACAATGAAAAACAACGGTTGGATTACGAATTGGATATTATTAAGAACAAAAGGTATTCCACATACTTCTTGGTGGTAGCGGATATTATTAATTGGGCTAGAAGCCAGGGAATTGCCATAACGACAAGAGGATCGGCAGCCGGATCATTGGTTTCTTACGCTATTGGCATTACGACTATTAACCCGCTGTCATACCGCCTCCCCTTTGAACGTTTCCTTAACCCATACCGCCCATCTTTGCCTGATATTGACATGGACTTTGGAGATCTTAGACGTGAAGAAGTGTTTAATTACGTTAAGGAAAAATACGGATCTGACCATGTGGCCCAGATTGCCACATTCGGCACTATGCAAGCAAGAGCCGCTGTACGGGACGTGGGAAGAGTGCTTAGTTATTCTTACAGCTTTTGTGATAAAGTGGCAAAACTCATACCATTCGGCAAGCAAGGCTTCCCAATGACAATCGCGAAGGCATTAAATATCGTTCCTGAACTGAAAGATTTATATGAAACAAATGAGGAAGTAACAAGACTGTTAAACCTAGCTAAAAAGATAGAAGGCTTGGCAAGGCATATATCTGTCCATGCAGCTGGCACTGTAATTTCCGCTAATACCTTAACTAACTATGTCCCATTGCAATTGGAAGCTGGAGGCACGAATATGATCACCCAATACGACATGGTGGCAGTGGAGCAAGCTGGTCTAGTTAAGATGGATTTCTTGGGGATCAGGAACCTGACGATTCTGGAACAAGCGGCTAAACTCGCTGAAGTCAGGCATGGTACCGTGATTGACGTAACCAATCTGCCTCTGGATGACAAAAAAACTTTTGAAATGCTGGCCAGAGGAGAGACGATGGGACTATTCCAGCTAAACGGCTCCGGCATGACCAAGCATCTCAAAGACCTAAAACCTACCAAGATTGAAGACATCATGGCAATGGTGGCTCTTTATCGTCCTGGCCCAATGGAATCTATCCCAGATTACATTGACCGCAAACACCATTCGGAAAAGATCTCCTACCTTGATGACCGACTTAAAGAGATATTGGACGCTTCCTACGGCGTCATGGTCTACCAAGACGATGTCCTGCTCACCGCAATCCACATAGCTGGCTACAACTGGGAAGAAGCGGACAAGTTAAGAAAAGCTATGGGCAAAAAGATTCCGGAAGAAATGGCCAAGCAGAAAGACAAATTCCTGAAAGGCTGCGTGGAATACGGAAAATTGACGTCAGAGAAAGCTGAACAGCTCTGGAAGCTGATCGAGCCATTCGCGGCTTATGGATTTAATAAAGCGCATGCTTGCTCCTACGGCATGGTCGCCTACCAGACTGCTTACTTAAAAGCTCATTACCCAGTGGAGTACATGACAGCCGTGATGACAGCGGAAAGTGGCAATCTGGAAACGATCGCGGAAGCTGTTGCGGAATGCAGGAGAATGAACCTGATTATCAAAGCGCCGTCAGTAAACCATTCAACAGACAGCTTCCACATAGAAGATAATACGGAAACAAACACTCCTGAAATCTGGTTTGGATTGACTGCCGTTAAGAACGTAGGAGAAGGGATTGTCCACGCGATAGTAACTGAAAGAGAACAATATGGACCGTACCAAAACCTGACTGACTTCCTCAATCGCGTACATGACAAGGACCTGAACAAAAAATCAATGGAGAGTTTAATTAAAGCTGGAGCGTTTGACGATCTGCCAGACACGGAACGGCAGCTCCTGCTAGCCAATTTAGACTCTATACTCCAATACAACCGTAAGCTACAGGAAGCAAAGAAGATAGGCCAGTCGTCTTTATTCGGACAAACATCCAATGTCCTGCCGCCTCTTACGCTTAAACCAACTATTCCAGCCGCTCCCCTCACAAAAGCCTCTTGGGAAAAAGAATTGCTTGGCATTTACTTGTCTTGCCATCCGTTAAGCGGCTACGAAGCATTGCTGCCGCCATCTGCCAAACCGTTACATAAGCTACAAGAAGCTGGAGAAGGGCAATTGCTCTTAGTTGCTGGAATTATTTCTTCACTGCAGCCTATTATCACAAAAAACAATGAACGGATGTTGTTTGCCAAGCTGTCTGACCAATACGGTGAAGTGGAACTAGTTGTTTTTCCAAAAACATTAGCCATGACCGCGGACTGCTGGCAAACAGGAGCAATCATCTTGGTGGAAGGCAAATTATCTGACAAGGAAGGAGAGCAAAAAATCCTTGTCAACCGCGCCAAGCGCCTGCCAAAAGAACCGCCTGTAAAAGACCAGCCAAAAGATCCTTTGCGCCTTACCATTAACCAACAGCCGTCCCCTGACCTGATCCAACACCTCCATTCTCTGCTACAGCAATCTCCAGGCAAACAGCCTGTGCATCTCCTTACTGCCGGGAAAGTCATTAAAACCAACTATTCCATCTTATTGACCGAAAAAATCAGAGATGGTTTAATAAAGCTATTAGGACCTGAATCAATCCAAGAACAACCATGAGAGGAATACGCAAACCAGAGCCAGTTATCACTGTCAGCCGCCAATCAGCGGCATTGACTTCTGTGTTTGTTGGAATAACAGTCATTATCTTTGCAGGTTTATTGCTGTCAGGCACCAGGGAAGCGGAGATCACTGTCACTCCATCTCAAAAAGACTTTTCCTTTGACTGGTCAGCGGTTATTTCCCAAGAAGAACAGACTGGAGCAAATATTGTTAAGGGGCAGCCTCTATCAACTACAGTCACTTCCAGCTACACTGGCACTCCGACTGCCACAAGCAGCGAACAAGCTAAAGCGAACGGTTTGGTAACTCTGTATAACCAAACATCACAATCACAGACCTTGGTAAAAACGACTAGGTTATTATCTCCTGACAATATTCTGTTCCGATTGGACAAGCAGGTGACTGTTCCTGCTAAAGGATCAGTGAGTACCAACGTCACCGCTGACCAGCCAGGAGCAACCGGAAATATCACAGCAACATCTTTCACTATCCCCGGTTTGCCAACTGCTCTCCAAAAAGTGATTTACGCAAAAAGCGAAGTTTCCATGACTGGCGGCGATCTAACCGTGTCAGTTGTTAACGCTGATGACATTAAGAAAGCGGAAGAAGCGTTGGGAGAGAATTTAAAAAACCAGGCAATGGACAGCCTGCGGTCTTTAATTATTCCTCCCAATACTGTTAACCAAGCAAGTTTAGCGATCTCACAGCCAAAGTTTGCTTCCACTGCCAAGCCAGGAGACAAAGTGGGGACGTTCACGGTAAGCGGCACGGCTGTTGTTACTGCCGTTGCTTATGATCCAGCGGTTGTTAAACAACTCGCAGTGACAAAAGCAACGGAAGGTCTGTCTCCAGGCTATTCAGTGGAAACAGAGAGCGTTGCTTTAAACGTCAGTAAGGCAACTCTTAGTAAAGACAACAAAAACGCCACAGTCAGCTACAAAGTGACTGGGCAATTGGCCTTTGACCCGTACGCTTCCAATATTGATTGGAGCGTCCTAGAAGGAAAGACTGTTACTGAATCAATCTCCTACCTCAAATCTTTCCCAAGCATTGGAGCGGTAACTATCAAGGTAAAACCAGCATGGGCGTCCAGTTTGCCAAACAAAGACAAAATAAAGGTAAAGATGATGGAATAAATCCATCATCTATTGCTATTTTTTATTCTTTATACTACGATTGCTATTAACAGCCTGTTGAGGCAGCCACCACCTGCCAGTTGTAAAACAATAAACAACAGCCTGTAAAAAAAGCGCCTGTAATGACTACAGGAACTTGGGTGGAACCACGGAAAATCTTTTCCGTCCCAAGGCTAATTAATTAGCTTTAGGATAGAAAAGATTTTTTATTAACAATATGCAAGAACATCATTTTGACACTGAAGTCCAAGAAATGTCTCCATTGGACACCAAACGCCACTCCTTAGCCCATATCATGGCAACAGCGGTTAAAAAATTGCGTCCTGACGCCAAGTTCGGTGTAGGCCCGGTGATAGACAACGGCTTCTATTACGACTTTGATCTTGGGAAGGAGACTATAAAGGAAGAGGAGATGGAAAAGATAGAACAGAAGATGATGGAGCTGATCGGCCAGAACATTGATTTCGTCAAAGAGGAAGTATCACGGGACAAGGCGATTGAAGTATTAGAGAAAGACAATCAATCATACAAGGTGGAGATCGTAAAAGACCTGCCTGCTGACGCTAAGATTTCTTTCTACCATTCAGGAGGCTTCTCTGACTTGTGCAAAGGGCCGCACGTTAAAAACACCAAAGAACTGTCAGACACTGCTTTTAAGATTACCAAAACAGCTGGAGCGTACTGGAGGGGATCGGAAAAGAATCCAATGCTGCAAAGGCTCTACGCTGTTGCTTTTGAAACAAAAAAAGACTTGCAAGACTACCTTACAATGATGGAAGAAGCTGAAAAAAGAGACCACCGTAAATTAGGAAAGGAATTGAAACTGTTCGCGTTCTCCGACTATGTGGGCCCTGGACTTCCTTTATGGCTTCCATATGGAGCTGTATTGGCGGAAGAGCTGGAAAAACTAGCTAAAGAAAAAGAATTTGAAGCTGGATACGTAAGAGTACGCACCCCACATATCGCCAAGGAGATCATGTACAAGACATCTGGGCATCTCCCCTACTACGCTGATTCCATGTTCCCCCCTATGGTCATGAAAGAAAAAGAAGGAGAGACAATCTACTACCTAAAAGCAATGAACTGCCCTCATCACCACCAGATATACGCCAGTGAGCCTAGATCATACCGTGATCTGCCATTGCGTTTAGCTGAATACGGCACTTGCTACCGTTATGAACAATCTGGAGAATTGTTTGGGCTGATGAGAGTCCGCTCTCTGCAAATGAATGACTCCCACATTTACTGCACGCCAGAACAGTTTGCTGACGAATTTAAACGTGTCAATGATCTGTATTTAGCTTACTTTAAACTATTTGGCATAGAAAAATACGTAATGAGGTTCTCCACCCATGATTCCAAAGAGCTTGGCAAGAAGTACATGGACGAGCCGGAACTTTGGAAAAAGACGGAGGATATGGTAAGGCAAGTGCTTATAGACTCCAAGATCCCTTACGTGGAAGTGGCTAATGAAGCTGCTTTCTACGGACCTAAGATAGACGTACAGGTATGGAGCTCTATTGGCAAAGAATTCACTTTAGCAACTAACCAGGTGGACTTCGCAGTGCCTGGACGGTTTGGCCTTGTCTACACTGACAGTGACGGCAAGGAAAAGACCCCGTTAGCCATACACAGGGCTCCCTTGGGCACTCATGAACGTTTTATTGGCTTCCTGATAGAACACTACGCCGGAGCCTTCCCCACATGGCTGTCTCCAGTGCAAGTGAAACTCCTATCAGTAGCTGACAGGCATATTCCATTCTGCCAGAAATTAAAAGAAGAGATGATGATGGAAGGAATACGAGTGGAAGTGGACGACAACCAAGAGTCAGTTGGGAAGAAGATCAGGAACGCGGTGCAATTTAAAATTCCATATGTCATGGTAGTGGGAGATGAGGAAGAAAAGTCAGGGACATTAGCGGTAAGGAAACGAGGGAGTGAAGAAGCAAAGAAAACAGACAGGAACGCGTTCTTGAAAGAACTGCTAGAAGAGATTAAACAGAGGAAATAAGGCTTGACAAAATTAAACGACCATCTATACTGGCTATGCAGATGGTCGTGGGGCTATCTGTTATAAACTGCGGATCTCGCCTTAAGGGCGGGATCTTGTGCTTTTAGCTACTCGAAGTAACTCTCTCCGAAAATCAGCGACATTATAATAATAGTTAGCTGCTGCCAGCAATTCTCTAGCGACATGCCCAGTTCGTGAAAAAACAATCACTCTTCTATTTTTACCTTTTAAGATATTCACTAGATAAACAAAATCGCTATCACCGGAAAACAATATAAGTACATCATAATTATCGATGTTTAAAACAGTGTCAACTGCCAATTCAACATCGAAATTAGCTTTCCGCTTAAGATGACTTGATTCCTGACCAACGATTTCCTTGACCGACTTCGTATGAATAATGATACCTAACTCTTTCCGTAAATACACTAGAAATCGTTCGTGCGATTCATGACCAAATGCCGGAGTATAATAATGAATAGCGACATCGCTCAAAGATTCTGTAAAAAACTTCACTAGATTCCCATAATCCACCCGCCAGCATAACTCTTCCGGCTGGCAATGAAACAATGCTAACGGAACATCTTCCGCCTTTACTTTCATGCTCTTCACCGACTGCTCCAAATTAGCCGCGTCAATGGCGACCATAATCCGTCCCTTCACCGCTTGTTGTAATTTCTCTTGTTGATACCCCATAAACCACACAGCCCTCCGTTTAACCGGAGGGCTGGCCAAAGAAAGGAAACTAATCTTCCGCTGCTTCCTTCTCCTCAAGATCATCCTGTCCATCCAACTCTTCCACCGTCTCTTCATCAGCTAAAGCTTCATCCGCTTTTGGCTTCTTACCGCCAAGGAAGATTAAACGATTGGCAATCACTTCAGTCCAGTACTTCTTGGTTCCATCTTGTCCGTCCCAGCTCCTGGTGGTCAGGCGTCCATCCAAGTACACTTTCTCCCCTTTCTTGACGTAACTGCCCACAACAGTTGCCAGATTCCCCCAAGCAGTGACGCTGTGGTAATCAGTCTGGTTCTTGAGCTCTTTGTTGTCTCCTCCACGGTAGACATGGTTAGTGGCAACACTAAACCTAGCCAACTGGCCATTAGGCAATACCTTGACCACAGGGTCCCTGACCACATTGCCTATTAAGGTAACTCTATTAAGATCCATGTTGATTAAAATAAATGATTAAACCCATTGTATGTCCGCCCAAAGTAGCTACCGTGCTAAGCAAAGGACAGCAGGCACTGGACCGGGAGATGGTCCATCGCCGGGCAAGGCCGTACAGATGCTTTTGCCAGCGCTTTCCTCCAGGCGGACGTTAGGGTGAAAGGCAGGAACGGAATCAGGCTCACCGTTCTCTTCCTTCTAATTTAACTCTCGCAGACATCGAAGTGTCCGGCAATAGAGTTGTTAACTTATCGACAGGTGGCTGTCAGGTGGCTCAAACAAAAACGTTTGCCTTGGTTAAGACAAACGTCCGTGATTAGCGTGAAATGGCGGTTAAAAAATGTTTCGCGTCTGCCGCCAATAAACCTAATGAATAAATATAATCAATTAAAGAAGCTCGCACTGCCGCCACAGATTACCGATTATCCTTAAACTGGTCAAGGAGGGAAAATGGGAACGGCCTTAATCCAAAATGGGTATCATTCATTTCATAGGGATCGCCACCGTCTTCAAGAGGATATATTTTGATCTGTTGGTATGTGTGATCCAACGGCAATAACAGTTGGACAGATATTCCTCCGCTGTTGTGCTGTGCTAATGGTTTTATCATGATCAATCCTTTCGTGATTAATTCCCTCTCTAAAGATACTGTGAAGCCTAAACAGAGGAAACACAAGAGAATTATTAACTCATCAAAAGGTGGCTTAGAGGTGGCTCAAATTTAAAAACCGTCCAACCAATTTATTGTCTAAAAACCTAACATCAGATATCTTACCTGTATGCAATTCAACCTTATCTCCCCATTTAAACCCTCTGGCGACCAGCCTAAAGCTATTAAACAACTGACCAACGGCATTACTAAAGGTTATGACCGCCAAACCCTTCTAGGAGTCACTGGATCAGGGAAAACATTCACAATGGCTAATGTGATACAGAATGTACAAAGACCTAGCTTAGTCATTGCGCATAACAAAACATTGGTAGCGCAGTTAGCGTCAGAGTTCCAAGAATTCTTTCCACAAAACGCAGTGCACTACTTTGTCTCTTACTATGATTACTACCAACCGGAAGCGTACATTCCCAGCAGAGACTTATACATTGAGAAGGAGAGCCAGATCAACGAAGAGATAGACAGGCTAAGGCACGCTTCCACTCAAGCGTTGTTGTCTAGAAAGGACGTTATCATTGTTGCTTCCGTGTCTTGCATATATGGATTAGGTTCTCCTATTGAATACAACAAGGTTAAATTAAGTTTAAAGGTGAAGGAAACAAAGGCGCGACGTTCATTGCTCTTACAACTGGTCAAGATGAAGTACAAGCGCAATGACACGGAGCTCAAGCGGGGGACGTTTTCAGTCAAAGGAGAAGTGGTGGAAATCTTCCCTACCTTCTCCAATGACCGTTTCTACCGCTTCAGGTTCTTTGGAGACGAACTGGAACGGATAGAGGAGATCCATTATTTGCAAGGCAATACTATTTCCACCTTAGAAACAGTGGATATCTATCCAGCAACACATTACATTCCTCCGCAAGAGAATGTACAGGCTGTATTGGAACAGATAGAGCGTGATATGAGGGAACGGGTTAAACAATTAAAAGTTAGTGATAAACTCCTAGAAGCCCAGAGGTTAGAGCAACGGACCACCTTTGACCTGGACATGATCCAAAGTACTGGCTTTTGTCCTGGAATTGAAAACTATTCCCGTTATTTTGATGGGCGTCTTCCTGGCACTCCCCCGTACACTTTACTGGATTATTTTCCTAAAGACTTTTTATTGTTCATAGACGAATCCCACATGACTGTGCCGCAGATCAGGGGGATGTATGAGGGAGACAAAGCCAGAAAGACTACTTTAGTGGAATATGGCTTTAGATTACCTGCGGCTATGGATAACCGTCCTTTAAACTTTAAAGAGTTTGAAGTAAAGATAGGCCAAACAGTATTTGTATCAGCTACTCCTGCTGAATACGAATTAAAACATTCCAAACAGATCGTAGAGCAAGTAGTAAGACCGACTGGCTTATTAGATCCAGTGGTGGAGGTGAGGAAAACTGCTGGGCAGATAGAAGATCTGGTGAAAGAGATTGAAAAGACGGTGAAGAAAAAACAACGGGTGCTGGTCACTACCTTGACTAAAAGACTGGCGGAAGATTTAACGGAGTACTTACAGTTAGAGAAGATTAAGGTGCAGTATTTACATTCGGACGTGGAGTCTTTGGACCGGATAGACATCTTGAGAGACTTGCGGTTAGGCAAGTACGACGTGGTTGTTGGCATTAACTTGCTTAGGGAAGGATTAGACCTGCCGGAAGTTTCTTTGGTAGCTATCCTTGACGCTGACAAGGAAGGCTTCTTGCGTTCTGACACTTCTTTAATCCAGACAATGGGTAGAGCGGCCAGGGCCTTAGATGGGAGAGTGATTATGTACGGCGATAAGATGACTGGGTCTATGAAGAGAGCGATTGAGGAGACTAAGAGGAGAAGAGAACTGCAGGAGAGTTATAATAAAGAACATGGAATAACGCCTCAAGGGATTGTGAAGTCAATACGGGATAATATATTTGCTGGAGGTAAGAGAACAGTGCCGATGGTGAAGATCAGGAAAGAGGAGTTTACGGTGTTACCTAAGGGAGAGCAGGAGATGATCATTAGGGATTTAGAGAACCAGATGGAATTAGCTGCTAAGAACTTGGAGTTTGAGCGAGCGGCTGGGTTAAGGGACCAGGTTGAAGAACTGGGAGGGAGGAAAAAGACGAAAGGGTGGTAAGGGGTGTTGCGTATTGGGGTTATTTGTAATAGAATACTTATAGGTTACTATCACGTTAAAATGAATATGACTTCGGATAATAGACGAATTATTGATAGTATTACGAATACAGTTCGTATAATAACGAGTTAAGTGAAATAGCCAGAAATTTCTTTCTTATTTTTTTAGATTTTTTTGGCAATTTATTTCAGGTCGAACATAGCTTATGATAGAATATAAACAGCTTAATTATTAACCAACAAAACTATGAGTATTGAACAATCATCCAATAAAGAAGTATCAAGACAGGAGCAAGAAGTGATATTTGCGAAAGCAAATATAGACTTTCTAAAGAAGATTCCCGAAGACTGGAAAGACAAGGATCGCTTACAATTAATTAATGGGCTCGCCGGGCAACTGGATAAACATATCTTTAATAACGCCGTTATTGATTTGACTAAAGATTTAACATTTTTAAATCTGAATCAAATCATTGCAATTGTTGCCAATGATCCATCAGAGAAACTTGAAGAATTACGTTCAAGGTTTGAAAAAACTATAAACGCCCCTCGCAAAGAACCTTTTTTCATGATGGAACCATAATATTAAATTAATCCAAGGATATGCTGGTGGTAGAAATTTCTGGCTACATCACATAACACGGCATATCCGGTTCAGGAATTTTTCACATATATAATTCAAGGTAAGAAAAATTCCTTCTCTCAAATTTTTATTCCGCTATCGCTGCACAAAAACTTCGGATATGCCGAAACGTTATACGACATTGGGCTACGGGCGCACTTGATGACTTTTAAAACGTAAACATTATAAGTTTGATAATTTTAATTGATAATATGGAGCAGTCTTACAAATTCAAAGATGTAATTGATTCACCTATTGTAAAAGCCACTCTTAAATCTCTTTTTGACGATAGAGAAACTGAAACAATAATTAGACCTGCCTCTTTCATTATGAGATTAAAAAATGAACCAGAAGATAAAGTCGTTAGAATTATTTTTCTTCCTCCAAATGGTTTTACAGCCAACAAAATCGATGAAACCAACCCACATCCAGAAGTTAGGAAAGCAAAAATAGAAATCAAAGGAGGAGTAAAATCAAATAAAACTGGATTTAATCCACTAAAAGATGCTATTAAATATCAATACTATACAAAACGCAACATCAAAATTACTGAAGATGAACCATATCCAGAGATTAATCAGCAGGATTATAAAGAAGAGATAAAGTCTTCAAAAGAGAAATTTTTTGTTGTCCAAGAAAATGGAATAGGTTTTTATCATAGTTTAGTGAATCTTACAAATGAATGGGTTTTACTATTACTTGAAAAAGAACTACGACTCCAAAAAACTCCGAATCTTGAATCATTAATCTCTAATTTAGATAAAAACCAACAAAAAATTATTAGACTTCTTTATGAAAAAATCCTGCTCTATGGTGATGAGATCTTTGAAAAAGAAAGTGAATTAATTCAAAAAATTTGTAATTTTGATGTTGAAATAATAACTCCTCCTTTGATAGAAATGCTAAATGTTTTAGAAACTGGAAAACATGAACCATGCACAGTTTATGCTATACTTCTGAAAGTCGGAAGAAAAAATAATATTATTGAGTATCTGAAAGAGGCAGTAAAAAATAAGACTGCTCCAAAGTACTATTTGGAAGAATTAATACAAAAATTATCAAACTAATGTGCGCCCTTCGCCCAACGCCTTAGCTCCTTTCAGTCGCTCGGGGGACGCTACGCTTTCGCTCCACTCCGTTCCGCTCACCCTCGCCTAACACCGAGTATGCATACTCGGATACGTTATGCGAAATAGCCAGAAATTTCTTTATTATTTTTTAGATTTTTTTGGCAATTTATTTCAACGGTCGGCATAACTTGAGAATAATTAAGATACCTAACACTAAAATCATTATGAACAAATGCCTGTTCCAAAAAAAGAAACCCCCGAAGAGAGGGACGCAAGGATAGCCAGAGAAGTTAAGGATATATTCCGTGAAGAATCAAATCGTGGTATTAGAAATGCCGAATCATCAAAAAAACCTGGGCTTGATTATTATAATAGACGCGAAAAAAGAGAAGATGGTTCCGATGTTCCATATCAAGGAAGGTATGGAAAGTTTAAAAAAGAATAAATTGCCAAAAATACATTAGGAAAAAACTTTCTGGCTACATCACATAACATGAGCTTGACACCAACATACTATCTGCTATACTGGCATCGTAGTCCCCCCGAAAAGGTTCTCTTAAGGTTCCGTCCTTCTGCTAGCCTTTTCACTTAAGCCAGCCTCTAGGCTGGCTTTTTGTATTCAAATTCATCCCGCAGATTATTTAAAAATACCAGATAATTAATTCCTTCGTGACTTATTTGCTTTAACAATACCGAATAATGACCGTTATCCGGTATTAAAACCTTACATAGTTTATTTTTAGCGATCAGATACTTAGCTAAACAGTAAAAATCACCATCACCGCTCACGATTAACGCCTTGTTATAGTTCTTTACTTCATCAACCGCGTACAAAACCAAATCGGCGTCACAATTGCCTTTGATAGTATTCCGCTTATAGGAAACTATGGGTTTAAATACCAAAAGATATCCAGCTTTCCGCAAAAAATCGTATATCTTTTTATTGCTTGAGAGATAACCAACGAACATAAACGCTTTTGTGACTCCATACTTTTCCCGTAAATATATACGAAAACGTTTAAAATCCAGACGCCAACCTAAACGACGAATGCCGAGATATAGGTTTTGTCCGTCAATAAACGCATAATTGTTTCTTTGGATGACCATTTATTCACCGTAGCTAACAACTAGCCAAATGAAAAGACTATGTAAGCAATAATGATAACCGACGGCTTGGTTAGGGTAATTGCTCTATAACAAAAACAAATGCGTTCTCCCGCCGTCTCCATCCCCTCTTAATAACTCTCTATTTCTGCTAAGATAGCGTTATGGAAACAATAGGATTCCTAGCAGTCAATAAGCCATCCGGCCCCACCTCCCACGACCTTGTGGACATGGTGAGGAAGATTACAGGCGTAAAGACAGTCGGCCATGCAGGAACCTTGGATCCTTTTGCCACTGGCGTGCTGATCATAGGGATTGGGCGTCCAGCCACCAAACGATTAACAGAATGGCACCAGTTCCCAAAGACCTATATCGCCACCATGACCTTAGGGCAAACATCCAACACCTATGACCGTACTGGAGTGATTAGAGATGGAAAGACAACTAAGCCGTCACTGGAAACACTGCAAACCACGTTGCAATCATTCATTGGCTGTCTGGCCCAACTGCCACCTATGCATTCAGCCAGGAAAGTAGGAGGAATAAAACTATACGAACTGGCAAGGCAAGGAAAAATGGTTTTACGTAAACCTAAAAGCATCACCATACATAACATACAGTTAGTGAAGTATGATTATCCTACTGTTGTTATTACAGTGGAATGCTCTACTGGAACTTATATACGTTCACTAGCCAATGATCTTGGAGAAAAACTAGGGACTGGGGCGTTATTGCAAGAACTGGAACGGACTAATATCGGGCCGATAGGGTTGGATAGGGCGGTATCAGTGAAAGACCTGGCAACAAAGTGGCGTCAGCACTTACTGCCAGTGTCTATTTTGGATGCTAACAGCAATATAACAAATTGACACCAATTACAAAAAAGTCGTACTGACAACATTAAACATGGAGCATATTCTATATAAGTCCGCCTCATTTTATTTGGCAAACCATGTCTTGACAAAAAAATTACTTGCGCTATACTAGACGCATAATCACGATGAGAGGTTATCCAAAGGCTTGGTCCTGCGGTAATGCCTCTCGTTTTTGTTTTTCCAATATAATCCGCAAATCAGTCAAATACACTAAATCAAAATTGTGTCGTCTGAACAATGACGAATATTTATAACGGTTAGGGATTATCAGTCTCAATAACTTGTTTTGCTGACGTAAATAATCGACTAAACAATAAAAATCTCCATCTCCACTTATAATAATGGCTCTTTTGTAATTTAGATATTCAATCATGGCATGTAGCACCAATTCGGCGTCAACATTGCCCTTGGCCTTGTCTTTGCCTAACAATACTGTTGGTTTAAAAACTATTGTATAACCAGCTTGCCGTAAAAATTGATAAAGATTACGATACTTAGGAACATAACCGATGAATAAAAAAGCTTTAGTAACACCGTATTTTTTAGCTAAATACATTCTTAATTTAAGGAAATCCAATATCCAACCAGCATCTCTTATGGCTAAATTAACGTTCTGGCTGTCAATAAAAGCGTAAGTGCCCATATTATTAAGCACAGCAGTAGGACAATTTCTTGTCCATAGATTTATAAACAACCTCTAGCGACGGCGCAAACCTGATTTCCAGTGGTAAACAGCGTCTAAACACAAAACAGGAATACAGCCACTTAACAAAAGCTTGCCTTTCCTTTTCTTTCCTGCTATCATCTCTTGGTAATTAACGAATAAACACCTTATGCCAAACAAGCCAGCAGCTGCCAAAGCGTTACGGCAAACCAGAAAGAGGACTGCCAAGAACGAAGCGATTAAGAAAAAAATCAAGGATTTGATCAAAAAGTACCGGAAGCTCCAGGTGAGCAACGGAGTGACTGATGATATCCGGAAGGAGTTACAGCAGTTATTGGATAAGGCGGCTAAAAAAGGGGTAATCAAGAAGAACACGGCTGCCAGGAAGAAATCCAGATTGTTGAAGAAGAAGTAAATTAAACAACGCTGATCATTTATGACCAGCGTTGTTGTTATTAACGAGACATCAACATCGGTGATAGCGAATCCAGAAACTATCAAGCAGTTGTTGACGCAATTTCCAGGTATTGCCATGACTAAACAATCCAAGATACGATTGCAAACCGTTATTTGAAAAATTCGCGTCCATTATCTTCCGGAACATTCTCTGTTTTGTCTTTGTCCGTAATACCCTATGATTAGAAAATTGTACCCAACCCAAGTAATCAACGCCGGAGGCTAGGGTACGAATGGAAATCTTGTTAGGATGTAAAGCCAGACGTAAACGGCGGTCTAAAAACTCTCTGTTCAACACCAATTGACGCTCTAACGAACCACGGTTGTCTGACAACAAAACAAAATCATCAGCGTAGCGAACGTAATGAACGGATTTGAGTTTGTGTTTCACGAATTGGTCAAAAACATTCATGTACACGTTAACGAATAGTTGAGAGGTAAGATTTCCCAATGGCAAGCCAACTCCCAGTCTGCCACTGGAAAAACTGTCTATCACTATTTTCAGCAACCAGAGAATATCTTTGTCTGGAATGTAACTGTTAAGAATACTCATCAGAACCCGATGGTCAATGCTGTCAAAAAACTTGCGGATGTCACACTTGAGCACCCAACAAGTTTTAGTGTTGTTTTTACTGACCTGCCAACCGAATGTCCGAAAACGGTTAATCGCTTTATGAACGCCTTTGTTAATCCGGCAGGAATAGGAATCAACACTAAAGATACGATCAAAGAAGGGGCATAAGACACGGTAAATAGCGCGATGCACTAATCTGTCTCTCACTGACGCTTTGTGGATATGACGGAGTTTGGGGTCAGTGATGTAGAAATCATGGTAACCACCATGCCTATAAGTTTTATTGGTTAAATCATCGTGAAGCTGGACGATGTTCTCCAGTAAGTTAAATCCAAACAGTTGCACATCATGTTTCCGCCGTTTGCCCTTAAGAAATTCCTGCCAAGCCGCCAATAGATTTTCCTGTGATATAATATCCTGGTACGTATGGACCAATTGTCTTTTCATAAGCCTGATAACGCCCCCCCCCCGATCAGTTTTACCGACCAATTGCCTATTTTAGAGAAAGCGGTTGGCGCGTACAAACAATGGCATGGATACTTCCAACACCTGCCTAGATTGACACGGTACAGTCTGGGAGCGAAAATAGACACTTTGTTCACTGACGTTATAGAACTTATCTTAAACGCTGGTTACGCTACTAAAGACAAAAAGGAGTTGCTGGTTAGTCAGGCCAGCGTGAAACTGGACGCTCTGAAATTCTTCCTGCGCGTGGCTTGGGAGCTGAAAGCTCTTGACCACCACCGATTCCAAGTCATTGGATCATTGACAGTGGAGATTGGGAAAATGCTTGGTGGCTGGCGGAAACAGCTCCTTAACAAAACTCCCGGTTCCCCGGGAGCGTCATGAAGATACTGGCGGAAAGCGAGAAAACGGTAATTGTCATTCCAGTCATTGTTAAACCAATTCAAGTTCAGCTTACGCTCATTGACGTTCTTGTACAGAACACCAACGTTGCGGTTACCGTCAGAATCAAGCCATCCAGAACACGCGCTCTGCCGTCCATTCCACCACCTATTGAATACTCTCTAGGTTGTATCGTATTTGGAGATGTTGTCTCCCTAGCCCAGCGCGCCAAGTTTCTTCATGATTATAACCACGACCAGCATTTCAGCAGTCTACCAATAGCAGACTGCTCTCTCGCTTGCCATGATCCAGGATTTCAACCGTCCACAACCGTAGCCATGAACCGTCCCGTTTACTCTCCACTCCAAAGTCTACCACAAATACAAAACCGTGAGAAGAATTTATTCCCACGGTTTGCTGTTAAATTTTTCCAAGTTCCAAGGCACCAAGTACCTAAGTTCCAGATTAAGTACAAAGTTACCAAGGATCCAATGGCAACTACTTGCGGAAAGCGAGAAAACGGTCATTGTCAGACCAGTCAGTGAAAAACCAAGACAAGAGCAGCTTACGCTCACGGACGTTCTTGTACAGAACACCAACGTTGCGGTTACCGACAGAATCAAGCCAGCCAGAACTCAGTTCAACGATTGGATACTTGCGTTGTTCGTCAGGGTGTTCGCTCGCAAAATCAGCTAATTCATACATATTACCTGGTCGTAAACCGTTCTTTTCCATCTCCTCAAAAACTTTTTCAGAACTCATGTATCTGCCAAAATGAATTATAATAGCCGTGGTTGGACCTTCTTTGCCAGTTACCGGAAAGTTATTATCATTAATACTGTCGTTTACCCAATCAAGTTTTGCTTTTTTAATTTTTTCCCTTAACGATATTTTAAAAATTGTTAAAGGAAATTCCACCATGGTAAAACTTGGTTTTGGCTGACGTGACCTTATGCCACCATCAGCAATTATTTTAGCCACCTCCTTTAATACCGGTTCACCATTGGCGGTGTTTAAATCATAAACATCAACATCGGTACCACCACAGTTTTTTACTTCTTTACGAAGTTTTAAGAAGATGTCACATAAAGTTCCTATGGCATCAATTCTTGCTTGTTTTTCTTCATCAGATATTTTACTCATAGCACTTCTCCTTATTTGTGGTTCTCCTCTCATCCTTAGCCACCGTGGCCAGGACCCCAGGATTACCGGTTTATCAAACCAGCTATTTTAGCTGGAATTATTGTAAAATTACTACTAGTAAGGATAGCATATAATATGCTATTATGTCAATAGCAGGGGTATATTCATTTCAAAAACTGGCCCAACAGCAGTTCAAACAAGATCATTTCCAATCGTAAAAATAAGACAAGACAACAACCTGATTCATGCTAAAGGTCTTCTAACTGTTTCCTGACTGATGGTAACTTTTTATCGTAATAACTCTTAAGAATTTCTTGTCTCACCTCTTTAACCAGGTAATCAAAACGAACATCTTCTAACGTCATCACGTCAGCGGTAATATCTCGATTACACATATTCATATTGATAGTGATAGTATATACTGTCTAACAAAATCATCAACCTTTTGTTATCATCCTAATCAACCCAGTTCCCACCTCCATCTTCCCGGTCTTCCTCCCCAGCTCTATTTCATACAAACCTTGGTAAATCTTCTTTAGATCCTCCCAAGAATATTTATTAGTTATGGCTAAAGCTTTCTGGGCCACAAATGGTTTAAGTCCCAGAGACGAAGCTAACATCCTAGGATTCTCTCCATGTTGTATATAATCTTTAGCCTGTAACACTGCCCTAAACTGCCATACCACCATTGCTAATGTCCTTAATCCCAATTCGTCCTCCCTTAACTGTTCCCGCAGCAATTCCAAAGCCTTAGCAGTCTGCTGGTGAGCGACTGCTTCCACGAAATGGAACACATTGTCATCTGCCTGCTCCTCTACCAACTCGTCCACTTCCTTGATTGTCACTTGCTTCCCTAGATGTAAGACGCTCATCTTCTCCAGCTCCGTCCTAGCCCACCAGCCGTCATAACCAACACGTTCTCCCAAACTATCTGGAGCTAAGAGATCAAACCCAAGCTTTTTTGCTTCGCTTACAGCCCATTTACTAAAAGAAGTATTATCAAAAGGAGGAAAGTCTTCTAACGTTACAGCCTGTTCTATCGCTAATTTCTCCATGGTCTTCCAGAACTTCTGCCTTTTATCTGGATTAGACGACCAGACAATCAACACAGCGTCAGTATCCAGCAAAGGGATTAAATTAAGCAGTTCCTCTTGGTAGTTAGCTCCAATTTCCTCCTCGCCTTCTTCCTCTTTTGTTCTTGCTTTAGCGGTTATATCAACAACAGCAAGCCTCTTTGACGAGAACAGACCGCTCCCACGCAGGTTCTGCCTGATCATATCCCATTTCTCTTGCCAATCAGGATCGCTTACACTGGCAGTCATGACCGCTGCTGATGGATATTTAGACACGAATAAATCTTTCCAAGTTTTAATCTTGGATTTGATCAAGAAATCATTTTCTCCAATCCATACGTTTACTGATTTAGGCATACTATAACTTCTCCATCTCTCCCCAATTAACTCCCACCTTAGTGTCCACTGCCAAAGGTACTGGGAAATCAACCACAGTCTCCATGATCTTCTTTACCTCTTTAGCGATCTCTTTCACTTTCTCTTTCTTAACCTCAAACACCAATTCGTCATGGACTTGCAACAACATCTTAACGTCTTTACCAAACCATTCTTTATTCTTAAACTTCTCATACACCTTAATCATGGCCAACTTAATGATATCAGCGGCAGTGCCTTGCATCGGCATATTCACTGCTTGCCGTTCCGCTGCGTTCCTTACCTGGAAGTTAGACGACAGCAGGTCAGGAATGTACCGCCTTCTGCCAAAGTACGTCTCCACGTAACCAATCTCTCTCGCGTCAGCAATGATCTTATCAATATACTTCTTAACTGCCGGATAAGTATGGAAATACTTTTCAATAAACTTGGCCGCTTCCTGTCTGGAAAGACCAGTTCTTTCCGCTAATCCAAACGCTCCCATGCCGTACATGACGCCAAAATTCACTTCCTTGGCTGTTCTCCTGATCTCCTCCGTGATCTTCTCCTTGGGCAGATCGTGTATGTACATAGCGGTTGTCAAATGAATGTCTCCTCCATCCTTAAACACCTTAAGCATTGTCTTGTCCTTGGCGAGCGCCGCCACGATTCTTAATTCTATCTGTGAGTAGTCAGCTGACAAAAGGACATTACCCTTGTCAGCGATAAAACCTTTTCTGATCTCTTTCCCAATCTCCGTCCTAATGGGAATATTCTGCAAGTTAGGATCAGATGACGACAGCCTTCCAGTGGCAGTTACTGTCTGATTATAGGAAGTATGCACTCTCCCTGTCTTGGGATTGATAAGATCAGGAAGAGCTTCCACGTAAGTGGTTTGCAATTTAGTTAATTCACGATATTGTCCTATCAGGTTAATGATCGGATGAAGTCCTTTCATCTTCTCTAGTTCGGAAGCGGCTGTGGAAACACCTGTCTTGATCTTCCTCAATCCTTCAGTCGGGATCTGGAGATCGTCAAATAAAATTTCCTTTAACTGCAAAGGGGAAGATATGTTAAACTCCCTTCCAGCTTGTTTGTATATCTTATTGGCAATACCGTCTATCTGTACGGCTAAATCTTTGGACATCTCTTTTAAAAACTTAATGTCCAGTTTCACCCCTTGGTATTCCATTTCAGCTAATACCGGCACTAACGGCATTTCAATGTCTTTAAACAACGCTAACATTTTTTGTTTCTTAAGCTCTGGCTCTAACGCATTCCAGAGCCTTAAAGTCCAGTCAGCGTCTTCCGCGGCGTACCAAGACACCTTAGCTAACGGTACCTGGTCCATAGTTAATTGGTTCTTGCCTGTAGGGCCAATTAAGTCCTCAATAGGCTGCGTCTCGTAGCCAAATCTTTGCAGGACTTGCGCGTCTAAACTTAAATTACGTTCTCCATTGCTTAGCAAATAAGCCGCTACCATTGTGTCAGTTGCTATTCCTTCCGTTATGAGTCCAAACTGACGAAGAGATTGGCTATCAAACTTTATGTTGTGCCCTATTTTCTTGATCTTAGTGTTTACTAAAACATCAGTTAGCTCTATTTTATGCTTCTCCGCCACTGCTTTAGGAATAAAATAAGCTTCTCCTTCTTTCCAAGAGACAGATAAGCCTACAAGATCAGCTTGCCGTGGCTTTAAACCAGTGGTTTCCGTGTCTAAAGAAAATTCCTTTTGCTTTTTAAAGCCTTGGTAGAAATCAAAAAATGTATCTTCCGTGACTAAAATGTAATTAAAATCTTTTCTTTGTTCAAATCCAACGGAAGTTTGCCCGTTCTCTCCATTAGCAGACGGCAGATCAGCCAAACGGGTAATGATTGTCTTAAAATTAAACTCTTGGAGCTTCTTTATCGCTTCTCCTTTGTCATACTGGCCGAATTCAGCCGCTCGCAGGTCAATATGAATAGGCACGTCTCTCCTAATAGTAGCTAGCTGCTTGCTCATTATCGCTTCTTCCTTGTGGGATAACAGTAGATCCTTAATTCTCTCCTTAATCTTCTTGTCCCCTTTCTTCACTGCTTGGTATACTCCATCCAAAGTCTTAAACAACTGTAATAATTCAGTTGCTGTCTTCTCTCCGATTCCCTTCACTCCCGGTATGTTGTCTGACGGATCTCCTCTTAACGCTTTGTAATCAATAAGCTGGTCAACTTCCAAACCAAACTTCTCTTTGATTATCTCCGGATCATAGAGCATTGAATCGTTAATCCCTTGCTTGAAGGTGTAAACCTTGACGTTGCCAGTGACTAACTGGAGAGTGTCTTTATCTCCAGTGACAATAATAATCTCCGGACAATCTTTCTTCTTGGACAGCTCCGTCACCACTGTCCCGATAATGTCATCCGCTTCAAAACCTTGAGCAGTGTAGATGGGAATCTTGAGAACTGCTACTAACTCCTTAACCAAAGGGATCTGTTCATACAATTCGTCTGGCGCTTTGATTCTTTTGGCTTTGTACTCCTTGTATTCTTCATGCCTGAACGTAGGACCAGCAAGATCAAAACTGGCAATGACGTACTTTGGTTTCAGCTCTTTAATTACCCTAAACAACGTGGAAGTAAAACCATAGACAGCGTTTAAGAGCTTCCCGTTATGTGTCATAGGAGGAAGGGCGTGGTAAGCACGATGGATTAGAGCGTTTCCGTCAATGACTATTAAGCGGTCTTTCATGAGAGTAATTGTACCATCTTTAGGCAAGTTTAAACCACCAAACAATGTCTGGTGGTTTAAAAGGAAAAAAGATAAAAACAGTTACCCTCCAAACATTATAAGGACCAAAGTCCAAAGTACCTAAATCTGAAGACTGTGGGAGAAGGAAACGCCGATAAGCCTATTGGAGCCGTCCGGCTGATTGTTGCTGACGTTAGCGCCATCGGCGTTGGAGTTGCCTACCTCGACAATCTTGCCATTGGAAGAGCGACGATTAGTCCATGTGTAGAGATTCTCCCATAGCCGTTCATTAAGATTGTCTGACACCAATACAAAGTCATAAAGAACTTCCGTTGGTGTATGTCTTAATAATTGATTGATTCGTAAATCCGACAATACTTG
>JAZDGP010000002.1:0-20353 GCA_043806935.1 bacterium
GGTACAGTGGTGGCACGTTAATCAACCCCTATCTTATCTTGGTTATTATTTTTTTTCTTGTAGGGTGCCACCTTGGAAGATATAATGTTCCAGTTGGTAAGATATTCCTGGTAAACAGCATGCCGTATGATACCAATACCAATTTCTCGATTAGACTGTTCCAAGATTTCCCCGCGGTTATAGAAAAAGAAGAAACCCTTACGGAAATAATGGCCATTAACGGACAGCAAGTAGTTTGTGACATAAAAATTCAACGCAAGCTCATAGAAACAAAAGAGATTGACTACGAGGATTTCAAAAAAACTGAACAGAGCGTGGTAATTGATTTTATCCAAAAGGAATTGGAAGGAGTAAACTTAACTGAACAAACACCTTCCATTGTGGAATCATACAGCGAACTACGGTTTCTGTTTGCTTTTCATGGTTTACGGATTACAACGACAGAATTATCTGCCACGCTTGCTATCCGTGCTATTACTTGATGATTATAAAAACCCGACAGCAACCACTGTCGGGTTTAGTTTATTTTCTCTTGGATCATTCTTGCTTTTTCTCCCCTTGCTCTCTCATCCAATCCATATTCCCCAAGATCATCTGTAGATAAAGATTGGAACAATCTTAACGCGTAACGCCAAGTTTCCAACGCTTTTACCATATCTCTCTGCCCCTCATACACTCTAGCTAATCCTTCATACGCCAATGGATTACGCAGATCTTCTTGCAATACTTCCAAAAAGATCTCCTCCGCCTTCCCCCATTCTCTTTGTTTTAAATAAACAAAAGCCTGTTCAAGCAAACTAAGTTCTGCTTCTTCTTGTACATCAGTAACAGCCACTTCCTGCCTTGTCCTTTCTTCCAATTCCACTAATTTAAGATACCACGGTTTTAACATCTCCTTGACCTTCCGTTTCACTTCCTTCCTTCCCTTCACAATCGTACGTACTGACTCTTTAGCGCTCCGTTCAAAACGTTGTTCCAATAATTGCCGCTTAGCTCCTGCCTGCCGTTCTGCTTCTTCGTCCATTGTTGCGTGAGCGGCTAAAGGAAGTTTCTTTCTAGCGACCCAGTACGCTATTCCAAAACAAATAACAGTGATAATTACCAACAGCCAATCAATTATCATACAAGTTTGGTTACAGTTTCTAATAACTTTCGCCATTGCCCGATCTCCTGGCTGGCATTGCCCACAAGACAGCCTGACAATGATGGCTGTTTCAAAAAGTCATTCACATTGTCTCCTGTAACGCTCCCTCCGTACAGCACCTCTACTTTACGCCCAGGCAGGTATGACTTCACCTGGCTGACAATCCGCTCCGCAATCCCATCCACCTCAGCTGGAGACGGAGTGGCGCCAGACCCTATCGCCCAGATCGGTTCATAAGCGATAAACAAAGGAATTTCTACTGGATAATGGACTCCTTCTAAATTTTCTTTTAACTGATTTCTAACATAGTCCAAAGATCTTCCGGCTTGGTGCTCGTCTAATGGCTCTCCCACGCATAAGACAGCTACCAAACCTTCTACACCGGCTGCTTCCAGCTTCTGCCGTATGACATCATCGGTCTCACCTTGTTTCCTATGTTCTGAATGCCCTACTAATGCGTAAGCACACCCTATATCCAGTAAGGTTCTTGGCGATACTGATCCTGTAAACGGCCCTTTGTTTAAAGGGCCGGAGTCCTGCGCTCCTACAGCGATTCCAGTACCTTTAAACAACTTAGCGACACTGGCAGCCATGGCTAGATCAGGGAAGACAGCCACTTTCATTGTCATCATTGTCTCTAATTCCTTGTACTGCTTTACTAACAAGAGAGTCTCCTTAACACTTAAATTCATTTTCCAATTAGCAAACAGATACATATTATTTGTTCCAAGTTACTTCCTTACGCACCCAGTCAGCTAGAACAGTAAGATCATTGACCCTGTCAGCGATTACTGAATCGCCCAGTACAACGGCTATCACCTCATGGATATTATCTGGAGATAAAATCGCCACCACGTTGCCTCCAGCTTCCGGAATATAGCCTGTCTTGCTAGCCACAATACTGCTGCCAAGCTTTCCTACCAATGGGTTAGTATTGTCCACTGTCCTTACTGTCTTCCCTACCGCGAATTGATATCTGCCGCTGCTGGCAGCCGCGCGCACCTTAGAAAGCTGAAACGCCTGGTACGCTAACCGTCCTGCTTCTTCTACTGTTGATGTATTGTCTGGAGACAATCCTGTTGGTTCCACAAACCGTGTCTGTTTTAATCCCCAATCCTTTGCTTTCTGGTTCATAGCTAACACGAACTGCTGATCAGATAAGCCAGAGGATCTAACCAACTGCATGGCAGCGTAGTTATCTGACGCTACAAGCATCACATTCCATAAGATTTCCAAAGCCACTCGTTCTCCCTGATAAATAGACCTCTTTCCTCCAGCCACTGATGATAATTCTTCCATATCAACTTCAGCCCTCCAATCCAAATTCCTGTCCCACAGCACTGAAGCTGTCATTAGCTTGGTTATGGAAGCTAACGGCCATTGCTTGTCCCCTCCTTTAGACCACAGCATAACGCCTGTTCCAGCGTCAATTACGGCTGCTAAGGAAGCTTTAACAGGCGGATCAGTAATGTCTCCGCCTACTAGCACATTTTTTAGCGCTGGAGGAGCTGGCAGGCGCGTAACTTCCGCTGACCGTGCTGGCAATAGAGCTAGCGCTTCTTGCATGTTTACTGCCTGTTTGGGCCAATCCGGCAGTACGGACGGCCATACCAGCCCAATTATAAGTATAATTAACACTAGTCCTTGCTTAGCCATTGCTTTGCTGGTCAGTTTGGGTGACAATCGTTTCAAGATTAACGTCCTTGTTAAGCTTCTCGTAATCAGGCAAACGTTTGGTATTGTCAATGCCAAGGTATTTTAAAAACTCAACAGTCGCTTGGTAGCAGGGTTCCAACCCTTTGTCATCCGCAATCTCTTCCACCAATCCTCTGATCTGCAAATTCCTTAAAATCATGGAGCAATTAACTCCCCTGATCTTTTCCAGTTCAGACTTAGTCACTGGTCCCCTATACGCGATGATGGTCAATGCTTCCAATGACGGTCTTGTCAATTCACCGGACAGGTCCTCGTTCACTAATTGTTCCGTCACCTTAGTCTGGTCAGAGCTAGATCCTAATTGCCAGCTATCACCGCTGTGGAGCAAAGCAAAGCCAGATCCTTTTAGTTCCTCCTGCCAAGCGAGCAATGTCTCCCTGACAGCTGATGGTTCAGCGGCAACAACCTCTGCCAGTTTCCTAGTAGATACTGGCTTGATAGACACTAATAAAGCGGCTTGGAGCTTGGGAAGCAATGAAGCCATATGGAAATTATAGCACTTTAATGTGAATGTCCTGGAAATGAACAGGCTGTTCCACGTCCATTGCCCTCATCTTGACAAGTTCTAACACAGCCAAGAAAGAAATAATCCGTTCCAGTTTAGATCCATTGTCTTTAAACAAATCTGAAAACTTAGCAGTAAACCGTTTTAATAAAATGTCTTTAATATGGGCCATCTTCTCCTGTATAGTCATTGTCTTCTCCATTATCATCTTAGGCAATTGGACAACAGGAGCAAGCCTGGCAAGAATTTGCTGGAAAGTAACAACTAATACAGATGTCATAACACTAGCAGGCGGACTGAACCGTGGAGTCAAATCTCTTACCGTCTCTGTCCTGACATAGCAATGTTTCCCTTTCTTGATCATCACCTCAATCCCCTTCATCGCGTCAAGATACGCTTTGTATATCTTTAACTGCTTAGCTAGTTCATTGGGATCCGCTTCCATGTCAATCTCTCCAGGCAATAATGTCTGTGATTTAATCCACAGCAGCTTAGCGGCCACCACAAGCCAATCCGCCAACTCCTCCGTTTCCACAGTGCCGCTCTCCACGTACCTTATAAACTGGTCAGTCACCTCGGATAAAGACAATTCCGAGATGTTTAATTCTTCTTGTTCAATCAAAGACAACAGCAAATGGAGCGGACCATTAAATTGCCCGACTGTTACTTGGTGCATTACTTTTTCCGTTTCTTGGCTTTCTTAGCCAATTGTTTTTTATTGATTTGCTTTCTCTTTAACTTATCCTGCTTCCGTGTTTTAGCAGCTTCTTTTCTTTGCACTACAGCTTGTTTTATAGGAGATAATATCTTATTAGGAGAACCAAAACTGCCCAACGCTACTGTGTTAAGCTTAGCCCAGTCTTTAGGGCTCATGGCAATACATTCAGTGAATGAACCAGCTGGGAAATGAACAGTACGGCATTTGAGCAATGCTTTTTCCGCAAAGAACGGCAATTTTACCATTGTTTGAAAGGCTGGCAAAGTGCCTGGTTCAGCTCCCACTTTTTTCTTGATCACGTTCTCTTTAGAAATACTTACTTTTTTAGCTCCAGACAATTTAGCCAGTTTTTTAAAGTCCAGATTGTGGCTGGCTGGCAGAAAAGCTACTGCTAACTGCTTGTCTAACTCCACCAATAACGCTTTAGCCACTTCATTGAGCTCTTTTTCCAAGGTGGCGGCTAAGTCATACGCGGTAAATACTTTCTTGTGTGTAATTACAGCGTGCTTCTTGCCTTTTAACGAATTAATGATTTTTTTAGATATTGGCATATGGTTATTAATTAATTATTAAATTAATCCTACGTCTTTTAATTGTTGCTTTGGCAGATCACTCGGAGCTGACATCATTAAATCCTTGGCGTCAGAAGTCTTTGGAAAAGCGATTACTTCACGGATGTTTGGTTCATTGCAAAGTATAGCTAGCAATCTGTCCAACCCCCAAGCAATGCCGCCATGGGGCGGAGCGCCGTACTGTAACGCTTCCAGCATGTGCCCAAACTGCTCTTTAATCTGTTCTTCATTAAATCCCATGATCTCAAATACCTTACGCAACATCTCTGGTTGGTGGTTCCGTATTGACCCTCCGCCAATCTCGTAACCATTCAGCACCACGTCATATTGGGAAGTAATAATTTTACCTATGTCCTTTTTATTAACCAACGATTCCTGCCACTCTGGCTTAGGAGCGGAGAATGGATTGTGAGTGAATGTCCAACCTCCTTCTTCCGTCTTTTCAAAGAACGGAAAATCTATTATCCAGCAAAAAGCTAATAAGTTAGGATTATTCTTATCTGTACGTAGATCGGGGTGATCTGTCCCATACTTGTCCATTGCTTGCTGGTAAGTAAGCCTTGGGAAAGGAATCTCCTGTATCTTCTTATCTGGATCCGTATGCTGGATTAAGTCTATGAACAACTGTTCGTTTAACTTCATAACATCTTCCTGCTCCACAAAAGACATTTCCATGTCCAGTTGAGTGAATTCTGGTTGCCGATCCCCTCGCTGGTCCTCATCCCTAAAGCATCTGGCGATCTGGAAGTACCTCTCCATACCCGCCACCATTAACAGCTGTTTAAACTGTTGCGGACTCTGTGGCAGAACGTAATACTTGCCTTTATGGAGTCTAGAAGGCACCACGTACTCCCTAGCTCCTTCTGGAGTGCCTTTGGTAAGCAAAGGAGTCTCTATTTCCCAGAATTCTTTCTTGTCCAACCAGTCCCTGATGTACTTAATAATCTTGTATCTTAATTCAATGTTCCGTTTCATTCTATCATGTCTAAGATCTAAGTAACGGTATTTAAGCCTTAACTCTTCATTCGCTTGCCTCTCTTCATTGTCTATCTCAAATGGAGGAACTAAAGATTTGTTTAATAACCGTACTTTCTTAGCCAACACTTCAATACTACCAGTAGGTAAACTGAAATTGATTTGCTTCTCTCCCCGTTTATTGACTATCCCCTCTATTTCCAATACCCATTCAGCTCTAGCGTCTAACGCTACAGCTTGTTCTTGCTCTGTTAGTTCGTCTAAAGGTAAAACCACCTGGGCAATGGCAGAACGGTCTCTTAAGTCAATAAAAACCAGTTTAGAGCCTAATTTCCTTTGCCTATTAACCCAGCCGTTGATTGTGACTGTTTCTCCGATCTTAGATGGTAGGTCAAGCAGTTTAGTTCGTTCCATACCTTAGAGTATATATTATTACTGGGGATAAGTGGAGATTGACAATATGTTATATATATGCTATCCTTTATTTAATAACAACATTCTAAATTAGATGGAGTGTTAAAGAGCCTACTTTTACTAAGGTTCTTGCACCTCACTTATAAAATCTAAGGAGAAAAACATGGAAAGAATAATAACGATCATATCATTAGTTCTTTTCTTTGGTTGTAATGACAATCAGCAAAGAAAAATTGATTCAGTACCAAGCAGCTACGCAACCGATTACAACAAAAAGGTTGAGCCACAGTATCCTGATTCGCCACACAGTGATAGGATAAAGACTTTAATAACTTCGTCTTATACGGGTGACGAACGTGAGCGTCTCGATTTTATTTTTTCTAGTGGTAATCACTACAATCTTTTTCCTGATACATATGATTATTATTTTTTGGCGGTAAGGATAGAAGCATCCGATATTGAAAAGATTCTATTATTTTTAGTAGCAATAGATACTGTGATAATATCCGATGCATGGTTATGGTCAATTAAGAACTATGATGGAAATAGTAACGCATCTGATATGCATGTCCTAACAGGTTATACGCACATCATGCATACGATACGAGATCGTGAAAAGTACATAACCAAAATAGTGAAATATTGCGTGAATATGGATATGAACAAAGACCAAGTTATTTCTGAGAAAGAAGCTGATGATTATTTCTTAGAAATGTTGACAATAAAAAATACCTGCGAGGAAAAAATAGGGAAGAGCGGGAAGCTAATAGTTTATCCGCATTATTTCCCCTGGTGAACAAAATAAACAACGAAAAATAACAGCCTCTAAATTTATTAGATGCTGTTATTTTAATTTTCCCATAACCTATTCTATCTCCCCCTACCGTCAATTCCTTAAAATATTTCTTTTTTCCATATACCACACTCTAGTACATACCGTATTCCATTCCCTAAGCAATAGATGGATCTGCCTAACTAACAGAATCAACAATCCATAACATTTTTATTTCCCCTTCCTAGCCGCCACAGCAAACGCCATAAAATATTTATCCAAACCTTCCCAAGTACTGCCGTATTCCTTCCCTCCCAAGTACGCGTCCACTACCGTTTCCCTGGCTCTGGCAATCTCTTTCAATTGCCCTTTGTGTTTAGAATCAGCTAAAGTAAGGTCCAACAACTCCAAAGCTCTTTCCACTGTCCGGTTATACACTCCTTTGTCCTTATCTTTCCAGATCATTGCCCGATGGACCTCACTGCCAACATTCCCAAGCTGTTCGCATAGACTTAACTGTTGCCAACGGCCAGCCGCTAATTCCTGATGAATATACGCCATATTATTTAATGATTAACTCGTCCACTATCTTCAAAATGATCTTTTGTTTTTCCAAATCATCCACCCCTCTGGTTCGGTTATTATGCGCTGGTCTGATATTAATCATGGAATCAAACTCCACGAATTGGTCCTGATCCGGATAAAAATTAATACCCCATAAATCCTGTTGGTGAGACCCTTGTTCCAATAATACAGATTCCTCGTCTGCGTGGAGTTCTCCGCCAATCGCTATTATTCTCTGTTTTATATCCACCACTGCTTTAACTAAATCACCATATCGCTCATTAGCGATCTTTTTTAATTCGTCTTTGGTGATTGGCTTTTTGATGATCCTGATCAACATATTATTATGGTCTCAACCTATTAATCATCCTAGGAAATGGTATTGACTCTCTCACGTGTTTGATACCACAGATCCATGTCACAATCCGTTCCAGTCCATACCCAAATCCGCTATGCGGCACGGATCCGTACTTTCTTAAATCCAAATACCAGCTAAAAGCCTCTACTGGTAATTTATGCTCTTCGATTCTTTTAAGCAACACATCGTAATCATCTTCCCTTTGAGATCCCCCAATGATCTCTCCATACCCTTCAGGAGCTAGCAAGTCAGCATTCAGAACTCTAGTGGGATCTTTTGGATCTCTTTTCATGTAAAAAGCTTTGACTTCCACCGGATACTTCTCCACAAACAAAGGAACATCATTTTTTTTAGACAATAAAGTTTCGTCATCTGCCCCTAAATCGTCTCTATCTTTAACGTCAGAACCTAATGATTGTAACTTCTTAATGGCTTCCTCATGGGTAATATGAGCAAACGGAGGTTTTATTTTCTCCAATGGCTGTACGTTTCTTTCCAATATCTTAAACTCTTCTTGGCATTCCATTAAACACCTTTGCACTATGTAACTAATCAGCTGCTCTTGTGTTTTCATATTATCCTCGTGGCCAGCAAACGCCATTTCAGCGTCCATCATCCAGAATTCAGTAAGATGTCTCCTTGTCTTTGACTTCTCCGCTCTAAATACAGGGCCAAAGTCAAACACTTTCCCATGAGCTATAATAGCGGCCTCTAAGTATAACTGCCCTGATTGTGACAAGTAAGCTGGCTGTCCAAAGTAATCTATTTCAAACAGTTCAGTAGTGCCTTCACAAGCATTAGGGGTAAGAATTGGGCTGTCAATCTTAATGAACCTATGGTCATGAAACCAATCATATGTTGACCGTATAACGCAGTCTCTGACTCTCTGAATCGCCCACTGGGAAGGACTCCTAAGCCACAAGTGACGCTGGTCCAACAAGAAATCAGGGCCATGCTCTTTCTTGCCAATAGGAAACTCTTCCGCTCTCTGCACGATCTTTAATTCCTTTACCTGCAATTCATACTCCTCTTTCTTGGGATGCTTTGATACTGTACCGGTGAGTTCAACAGAACTTTCTAAAGTAATACTATCAACTACTGTCCAAACATCTTCACTAACAACTTTCTTGTCCACAATGGCCTGTATAAATCCAGATCCATCCCTCACTTGTAAAAAATAAATGCTTCCTGAAGAACGGAAGTTATACACCCATCCCTGGATCATTGTCTCTTGCCCGACCAGCGTCTTAAGATCCCTTACGGCTGTTATCATAAGCTAATCTACTGTCACAGTCGCGAGTAATGGCTGAATCACGCCTTCCGTACCTTGAAACACATAGATCAAAGACTGTCCATACACAACATAAGTTGGCACTGCAACAGTTAATTTAATTGCCTCAACATGAGCGTACTTTATTTTCTCTCCAGTTGTTTCACTGCCTGGCGGCAATACTTGCCGCAATCCATTAACCACGTTTTTTGATAGAATCGTTATACTGCCTTTAATAGATCCAACAGCTATCTGTATGGAACCATTGACCAAGCTATTATCTGGATCATTAGCCGCCTGTTCCATGATTGACCAACTGCTCGGATACTGGAACCGCAGTCCATAACTGGAAGCGTTATATTGCTTCACTGAAACAGGCTCGTCAGTGACTCTTGCCAACAGCCAAATGAACGCTCCTCCAATGAACAGAAGGACTATAAGCAACAGCAATAAATAAGCGCGCTTCAAAGCGTGTTCATGCTCTGGCTTGACCATTGGCAGACGCTGTAATATTTGTTTAATCATACGGATAGTATACGGCTATCCGAATGAAAAGGCAAAATCAGCGCCGTCCCAAAGCAGTCACTACTGCCCGTTTCAGCCACAAGATAGGAGCTTCCCCGCCAACTACCGGCTCTAAATACAACAAAGAAATATTCAAACGGTCGCCAGCATGAAGTTCAGCCGGGTCATACGGCAAGCTTCGCCTCACGAACGCGGTATTGTTATCATAACGAACATAGAAACCGGATTCCTTTCCTAATACCTGTCTTAGATATTTGATGTTCTCGTCATTATCAAGATAGTCTGGCAAATGTCCCTCCAACAATAACTCTTGTTTGTCAGCATTCACCCTAACCACCACTACCCGGCTGGCAAATGTTTTTTCCTCTTTATATTCAATTACCCGCTCTTCAACTACATGCATATCCGCCACCGGCACGATCCCCGACTCTCCGCTTATCACTGGCATTGATGGTCTCTTCACCATGATCACCTTCTTATCTTGTTTAACAGACATCCAATCAAAAAGGCTGGCGTGAGCTGAAGAAAAAGGCAAAAAAACTAATAGCCCTACTGCCAAAGCTTTGCCTGCTAACCCATAAGTTTGAGGATACCTTCTAATAGAACGAACCAATAGCACACCGCCTGCTACAACTACCAACAGCGTCACTGTTGCTGTCCAAGGAATAGCTTCCGCTAAACTCGTAACAGCATATGACAAATACTGTCCTGACCAGCCGTTGAAGCCATCAGCAATATTCTTAAAAATCTCTCCAGCACTCCGTTCCACTGCTTCCCAATACAGCCTTAAGACTGACCATACAAACAGCACAGCCAAGCCAGACCAAACACCAACCAGCTTCCAGTTCTGGCGTTGATTTAACCGTTTGTCCATATAACCCATTATCTGGTTAACAGACGGAGCTTTGCTCTCCGCTTCCTCCCATAATGGCTGTAATAAAGAAACGTCTCTCATATCTTTATGTTACCTTTTTTAAATCAATAACGTCTAATAACGCTTTCCTGCCCCTATGGAGCCATGTCTTTACCGTTGATTCAGGCGCTCCAGTAACTAACGCGATATCTTTAATAGACTGGTCGCTAAGGTAGTAGAGAGACAAAGACAGACGATATTGTTCGGACAATAAAGCCAAAGCTCTACTAATCTCTTCACGCCGTTCCACCCCAATAGCCACTGCCAACGGATCAGGGCCAGTGTCACGCACCTCATGAGCTTCTTCCAGCTCCACCAGTTTCAGGCGCAAAGATTTCCAACGATTAATAGCCAATCTGTGGCCAATAGTGAATAGCCACGTGCTAAAACGTCTGGCAGGATCATAGCGCTTCAGATTGAGATAAGCTTTTAGGAACGTTTCCTGCGTCAGGTCTTCACTCTCTTCACGGTGGTTTGTAAACCGCCACAAAAAAGAAAATAAGCTGACGCGGTACCGTTCCACTAACACCCGAAAAACTTCTTTATCTCCAGCTAAAATTCGCTCTACCGCCTGCTGGTCAGTCAAGGTGCTGTTTTCTATAATCAACATACCATTCCTTATTAGTTACGGTTTCAGCCACCTTAAATTTATTCATGATTGACAAGCCACCATTCAGCTTCCAACGCAGCTTTGCAGCCTTCTCCAGCAGCTGTCACTGCCTGTCTATAGCGCCAATCACTGACATCTCCAGCCACAAACACGCCTGGCACGTTAGTGTCATTATGAGAGCCAATTATTAAATAACCTTTCTTAGGTTCAATTTCCAATTGCCATTTAAATAAATCAGTATTTGGCTTATGGCCAATGGCAATGAACAAACCGTCAACAGGCTCTTCGCTAATCGTGTTGTCTAAATTGTTTTTAATCTTCAATCCAGTAACATACTTCTCTCCAATCACTTCCATTACTTCCTGATTAAACCTTACCGTAATTCTTGAACTGCTATTCACCCGTTCTTGCATGATCTTGCTGGCTTTCAAATGATCTCCACGCACTAGCACGTCAACTTTTGACGCGAACTTAGCCAATGACAGCGCGTCCTCGCAAGCGGCATCGCCACCTCCCACCACAGCCACTTTCTTACCCCTAAAGAAAACCCCATCGCAATTAGCGCAAGATGACACTCCTTTGCCGATCAATCTCTGTTCTGACTCTAACCCCAGCCAGACAGCGTTCGCTCCCATAGCGATAATCAAGCAATCTGCTTTGTATTGTTTACCACCAGCCATAATAACAAACGGATGTTTAGACAAATCAACTTTAGTGGCTGTTTCAAAAACAATCTCCGTTCCAAACCGCTTAGCCTGGTCCATCATCTTAAGCACCAAATCAGAACCTAAAATACCGTCAGGAAACCCAGGAAAATTCTCCACCAAGCTAGTCAACGTAAGCTGTCCGCCAGGTTCAGGCCCAGCAAGCACTAAAGGCTTGAGATCGGCGCGAGCGGCGTAGAGCGCCGCTGTGACGCCAGCTGGCCCTGACCCTAAAATAATAACCTTGTATTTCATAATTCCACATTAGCACGGCTTACGGATGGACAGCAACCAATGACTGATGGAACTTCTTCCTAATAGGCAAATACACAAGCAAGAGAACGTAAGAGAGCTGGAACGTAAGGGCTGTAAACGCCATTGCTCCTTCACTTATTGAAGAAGTACGCGCTACCGTAAGCGTCGCCACGGATACCACCCCCCACCAGATGGGAATTGTGAAAAAGAAAAGACGGACTAAAGCGAACACTCCCCCGATTGCCATGAACAGCAAGTACAATTGCAACAAATGCGGGTGCTGGTACGGGCATTCTCCACTTGCTCCTGACCACAGCCTCTGCCACAGCCAGCGCCAGTAGTGTTTAACTGTCCAAGACAGGTTGCCGTAATCAAACCAGTCGGCTAATACGTAGTAAAGATCAGTCTTAAGGAAAAAGAAGAACTGCCAGACAATGCCTAACAGCTGGATCAACAAAGCTTGGCGGACCAATCCCACCCACCAGCCGTTCATCGCTCCGCTGTTTCCAGCAGCGGTCATCCACGTAAGAACAGCGAACACAAGCAGATCAAAATACAAACCAGCGCTGTAAATTTTCAAGCGCTGCCGTTCCGGCAAACGGTACACGCCAGGCAAAACAGTCTCAATCACCAAGAAAAACCAACGATAACTTATTTCCAGCTTAGGAGACAACCCGTACGCTCTCGCCACTACGTAATGCGCCAATTCATGTTTGTACATCAATAAGAACATCGCCAAATAGCCGGTCAAGACAACCACAAGCGGATTAAGATGCCAGAAATAGTAACGGTAGGAAATTGGCACCAGACCAGTGCCTACCAGCATCATAGCGCTTAATACGATCAGCCCAGTAATCACGTGGGGCCAGCGCCAGCCAATCACAAAACAAAACCAATTGCGTTTAGAGCATTGCAAAGGAACTTGTTGTTCCGTAATCTTATCCAACCGTCTAGCTCTCGCGAAAAAACCATGCTCTCCCAATTTAATCAACACCTGCTTTACAAGAGACTGACCAATTGTTGGACGGATCCGTTTCACCAAGGAAAATGTTTCAACAGGAGAATGCCCGGCTCTCAACAATTCAAAAACTAAATGTTCGTCAGCGCTCAAGCTGATAACTGAATTATTACAATCATTAAGAACGGAGTATTGTCCATTTCCTTCACGCTCCACAGCTAAAGACACAAAATTATAAGTATATGACGGCAATGTTAGCATACTGTTCTTTATAATAGCACTAAACGGTATTGACAGACAACTTATAACGATGTATACTACTCAAGTTGTCTAATTATTAACCAAAAATACCATGGATAACACAACGCAGACGCAAGATCCTTCCACCCAGCAACAGCCGTTGGAAGTGACGGAGGAAGTGAAGAAAGAAGAGAATCAACAGCCGGTTGAAGAGCAAAAGCCGGAATAACTAAAAGTAAATAGTTAAAAAACAACATCGCCTATTGGCGGTGTTGTTTTTTTAATTCCTGCCTGCCCGTTTACGCTCTAACGAATTTAATATCCTCTTCCTAATCCTCACGCTCTTAGGCGTTACCTCCACCAGTTCGTCAGAACCTATGTAATCAATGGCTAGCTCTAAAAACATCTCCTTAGGAGTAGCTAATTGGATAGCTTCGTCAGCGTTAGACGACCTCATATTAGTCAGCTTCTTCTGTTTAGTCGGATTAACCTCCAAGTCTTCCGCTCTGCTATTCTCTCCAATTACCATTCCTTCGTAGACTTCATCTCCAGGATGGACAAACATAAGTCCGCGCTCCTGTATGCTCTCAAGAGCGTAGCCAGCGGCTGATCCTGTCTCCATTGATATTAACGACCCATGCGGTTCAGGATCAGGCTCTGGTGTGCCAGGTTCGTAGCCTGAAAATAAATTATGGACAATGGCAGTGCCTTTAGTTTTAGTGAGCAGGCTGGAACGTAAGCCTATAAGGCCAGCCGTTGGAATGACAAACTCCATGTGCTGTTCAACTCCAGAAGGAGACATTGTCATCACGCGCAATTCCCCTTTCCGTTTCCCCACTGTTTCCATGACTGATCCAGCGTAATCAGTTGGCACGTCAACGTACAGATGTTCAAAAGGCTCCACTGTCTCTCCGTTAATCACTCTGGTTATTACCTGCGGCTTCCCTACCTGCAATTCATACCCTTCACGCCGCATTGTTTCAACCAAGACGGACAAATGAAGCTCACCGCGTCCAGACACCAAAAACTGGTCGCTATTTTGCGCGAACTCCACTTTTAAAGCTACGTTGGTCAATAACTCTTTCTCCAAACGTTCTTTTAAATTCCTTGCGGTGGAATACTTGCCTTCCCGTCCCGCGAAAGGCGAAGTGTTCACTCCAAATGTCATCTGTATAGTAGGAGGATCAACCATGACAGGCGGCAACGCTTTGGGATCGTTAATATCAGCGATTGTGTCTCCAATTTCAGTTTCTTCCAATCCCACCACTCCCACAATGTCTCCAGCGGAAGCTGACTGTACGTTTACCCTGCTAAGCCCTTCATAGCCAAGCAACTCATTAGCCTTAGCTGTAATAATCCTGCCGTCTGGAGTCAGCCTGGCAATGCCCTGCCCAACAACGATTTTCCCATTGGTGATTCTGCCAATAGCAATCTGGCCTTTATAGTTATCATATGCGAGATTCAATACCAACAGCTGCAATGGAGCGTTCTCGTCTCCTTGCGGAGATGGTATTGATTTAACAATCGTCTCAAACAATGGAATTAAATCTTTACCTGGCTGTTGTAAATCCAAACTGGCAGTGCCGGTTAAACCAGAAGCGTAAATAACTGGAAAGTCTAATTGCCGTTCAGTCGCTCCCAGTTCCACGAAGAGATCAAAAGTCTTATTAAGAGCGTTATGCGGATCAGCGGCTGGCCTATCAATCTTATTGATCACCACAATCGCTTTATGGCCTAATTCCAAGGCTTTCTTAAGCACGAATTTAGTCTGTGGCATTGGGCCTTCCTGGGCGTCTACAAGCAATAAAACTCCGTCTACCATCCTTAACCCTCGTTCCACCTCTCCTCCAAAGTCAGCATGCCCTGGCGTATCCACGATATTGATCTTATAGCCATTCCAAACAATGCAAGCGTTCTTGGCAGTAATAGTGATCCCCCGTTCCTTCTCTTGGTCCATGGAATCCATTATCAACTCTCCGCCATTGTCTTTCACTGTATGGGATTGTTTCAATAAACCATCCACCAAGGTGGTCTTGCCGTGGTCTACGTGCGCTATGATAGCTATGTTTCTTACTTTGTCGTTGGTCATAATAAAAAGGCGGCTCGCCTTAATGCGGTAAGGATAGGGTAGCTTAACAAAAAAGTCAACCGCTGGCGCAATTTGTCAGCGGTTGTACAGTGATCAAAAATCATACAGCGATTGACAACGGAATTGGAGAGAATCTTTTGAGCAAACTATGGTATAGATAAAACAAATTCTTATCTATTTTTTCATGTTTTAGCCCATAGTTTTCCGGATCCTCATTGTATTCTTCCAACTCCACCTTCATGTGTGAATAGGGCGGTTGTATGTCTTTTAACGTTCGCTCGTAAAGCTGAAACACGGCCTTGGCTGTTTTTGGGCCAGCGCACTCGTTAATAAGTTCCCAAGGTTTGGCGGTTGTTCTCCGTCCAGAATAATCCGGGATCATCACTAATTCCAAGGCTAATTTATCATTATAATCAAGAGCTTTGGGCTTCTTGATTTTACGTGCGATCTTCAGCAATAATTGGAGGATGACTGATGTGCCTTTTAAATCTTCACCCCACCAATATTGCTTCCGCCTGATAAAATGAAGCAGACATAAAACCATGATTTCATTACAACGATCATCACGACAATGATCAAGACGATCTAAAGACAAAAATGGACTGATAAGATTATTATCATTCAATTGGATGGCCGTCGCCAGTAGTTTTAAAACTACTGGGAACGCCTTACTGCTATTACGATGATTATACAACCAGACAACATGCTCAATAAGGGCCTTTAATTCATCTTTGCATGCCACTTCCTTTATGGCCATGCGCAGATCTTTTTGCTCTTCCAATTTCAACAACTTTTTGATTCTCTCTTCAAGATACATTAATTCTTTCATATAACCTCCAAGGTTAACTATTATGGTTTTTGTTTTGTAATGCCTTTATACAGCTAAACTTAATCGGCGTCAATAACCTTTACTTTTCTGTCTTTCCCGATATAATACCTTCCGTTACTCCGGGATCGTCTAACGGCAGGACAACGGACTCTGAATCCGTCAATCATGGTTCGAATCCATGTCCCGGAACCAGTGTATGCAAATACCCGCCTGTTAAGGGCGGGTGAGGTGTTTATACCAAGGGTAATTTTAAAACAAAAGGCTCTAAATCCTCCTTGATCAGCAATCGAGAAATATCAGCGTGTTGCTGCAGGGCGATGCTGGGCAAATGAGCAAAGCCAATATATTCAATATTCTTCCCAAGTTCTCTGACTTTTCTCATTGCCGGGATCAAGTCAGTGTCTGAAGAAATTATAATCGCTACGTCGTATAAATTTTCATAAGCGCCAACTAATAAATCAACCGCTAGATTAACATCAACGCCTTTTTCATGATAAATGCCATTCGTCTTCATTAAATAACCCTTTTTAATCTGAATGTTTTGGGCAGACGATTGCAAATGAGCAAACAATCTCTGCTGCGATTTCCTCATCTCAATAATTTTTTTATTACTGCCATGTTCTACCCGCACCACGCCGACATAATAACTAACGGACATTATTTCTCGGTCCCGAGCCAGCCATTGACTTAGGCCACGATAATCATAATGAAGCAGGTTAACTAAATCCAATTCTTTCAACTTAAAATATAAATTACTCCCGTCTATAAAAACTGCCACCTTTAAGTTCTTACTAGTCATTTTGATGATAAAAAAACCCACCGTGTTCCCTTGCGGGCCCAGGGTGGGCGGTTTTAGTATTACCAGTATAACTGACTGATACAATCTGTCAAGACACCGCATTGTAGATAATTATTATCTTTGATAATAACGTACGGTAATCTGAATCCGTTAATCATGGTTCGAATCCATGTCCCGGAACCAGTGCATACAAACACCCGCCTTTAACAGGCGGGTGAAGTGATTACCGATATAGATCACTGTGAGTGCCAATATCAGTAAAGATAATATTGTCTTGTTGATCCTTGTATATCGCTCTCAGATCACCTGCGATATTGATGCTCCTGTAGTCAAGATATTCTCCTTTCAACGGATGATTATAAAGCAATGGGTGGAACGGGTCATGGATGAATAGCTCCAAACGTTCCTCAAATTTTTCTTTCTCTTTTCTCGTCAACTGATCAAACTGTTTTTTAAATGATCTATGGAAAGCAATTATCATATAGAGGAGAGGTACCGCATCGCTTCCTTCGCTGAACTAAATGATGGAGAAATATTTTTTCCGCGACGGATATCACGTTCAACAACAGATAACCGTTTTTCTAATTCAGGAGTCATCTCTGGAACAGCACTTACCCGTATTTCCTTATCCCTAATAAACTGTTTCAAATAAATATTAATAATCGTGCTGAGAGAAATACCTATTTCTTCAGCTATTAGCTGAGCTTCTTTTTTAACCCCTATATCTGTTTTAACGTTTAATACGGTCTTCATATAACTATAGTATATACAACGGTTATAATATGTCAAGGGTACTTGCCAAAGTCACTACTTATAGTCGTTAAAAAACAATAAACGCCGATCAAAACGCTTTATTCCCAAAAAATCAAGACAATGGAGATTACTCCTATCACCAACCCGATAAACTGCACTTTATTGGTCGGTTCTTTGTAAAATATCAAAACCGATAATCAACGCTAAGATAGCTGATGCCACTGAAAAGATAATCGCTCCCCTAGCCAAGCCAGAACCAGCTTTCAATGCAAACAGCTAAAAAGTATTAGCGACTACATATGCTATAATCGCTCCCAACCAACGAATAGTATTGCCGTGCAACGACCATTCTTTAGCCAACACATCAGCTACTAATTCAAAGAACACTAACAAACTTATGGCTATCACCCAATTATTCATGATTTAAAACACTATTGTCCTAAAAATACTTTCTCTAAAACATCGCTTTGTAACAAATTCCTAGCTGTATCTTCAGCCACCACTTTCCCCTTATCCAGCACATACGCCCGATGCACCACTCCCAAGATTGACTTAATATTATGCTCTACCACCATGATAGCAGTCTTATGTCTTTCATTAATCTCCTTAATCTTTTCAAACACTTCCTTGACGATCTTAGGCGCTAATCCTAAAGATGGTTCATCCAACAACAGCACTTGAGGCTGGATCATCAAGCCTCTGGCAATGGCCAACATCTGCTGCTGTCCGCCAGACAACGTCCCAGATAGAGCTTTACGCTTCTGTTTAAGAGCTGGAAAGGTGTCCATAATTTCATCCATCCGTCTCTTCAATTCCTGCCTGTCTTTCACCACAACTCCTCCCAATTCCAGATTCTCCTCCACCGTCAGCTTCCTAAACACTCTTCTCCCTTGAGGCACAAAAGCAATCCCAGCCTGCACCACTTCATGAGGCACAGGACGCAAAACCTGCTCATGGTACAGCACCTGACCTTGGGCAATCGGCGCCAAGCCAAAGATAGTCTTGAGGATCGTGGACTTGCCAGCGCCGTTAGGCCCCATCAGAGCGACAATCTCCCCTTCGTCAATCTTCACTGACGCTCCGTCCAAGGCTTTCACTCCGCCGTAATGGACGTGGATATTATCTAACCGTAATAAGTATTCTGTTAACATAGAAAACTATAATTTATCTAAAATATCCAAATACTCTTGAGGAGATATTCCTAGAAGCCGTAAGTTATTCCTCACGATAAACATCGGCAATGAAGAGTTTCTAGGAATAACGATTGGTCTTTTTAAATCATAACGCCAATAAACCCGGTGATCGCCTTTCTCTCGCTCAAAATTACAACCGACAAAAAATAAGAACTTTTCAAATTTCTTCCAGTGAATAGGCCCAAATTTAGACATAACACTACTTACCTCACCTGCATCCGTACCGCTTGCGTCTCATGAGCCACCACCATTGGCGGCATCCATTTTGTTCTTACTCGTTCCCAACCTAATTCCTGCAAAACTTCTTCCCAAGTATTCTTCTTTACGATTTCCTCAAAAAACAACTCGGCTGCTTCATGAAACCGATCTACCGCCTGCTGATAACTCTTAGCGGCGGTAGATAAATCTAAAGCCGGACTGTAAGCGACAAATTGCTTGCCTTCACGCAATATTGATACTGGCACACTAAATTGAATATGATTATTCATATAAATGCAAAGAAGCTGCTTCACGCACGTTAGTAGTCACCTCGTCCAACGTTTTTCCTTGGGTGACAATAGGCAAACCAACACCTTCAGCGATGTAGTATTTGTCTCCTTTATAAATATGGAATTGAATGATATGTTTCATAATTACAGAATACGCCGGCTGATAATAAAAGTCAACACCACCGACTTATTATCATTCTCCTAAATACGCCTCCACCACATTCTGTTGGGCCAATACCTTCTCCGGCTTCCCTTCAGCCAACATCTCTCCGCTATCCAGCACAAACACATGGTCAGACAGTTCCCTAATGAGATCCATGTTGTGTTCTATTAAAACAACAGTCTTGCCTTGCTGTTTCAAAGTCTTAATAACCTTAACCACAATCTTAACCATCTCCTTAAACAATCCGGCAAACGGCTCGTCTAATAGATAGATATCGGCTTTTATGGCTAAAGCTCTAGCAATCTCCAAGAGCTTCCGTTGTCCATATGATAAATTAATAGCCAGTTCATTCCTCTTGTCCCATAACCCCACCTGTTCCAGCACTTCCTGGACAATCTTAAAATGAAACTTTCCATGACGTTCAAAGAGAGAGCTCCAGACATGACGTTCCGTCACCACCACCAGGATATTGTCTAAGACAGCCATTTGTTCAAACAAACGTACATCCTGGAACGTTCTGGTGATGCCGTAATCTTTAATCTCTTGCGCTTTAATCTTCTTTAGCTCCACCGCTTCGTTGATCATTACCACACCGCTGTCATAAGGAAAGATGCCAGACAGCAGATTAACGAGTGTGGTCTTGCCAGAACCATTGGGACCAATGATGCTGGTGATATTCCCCTGTTCAATGGACAAGGACAACTTATTGACCGCGGTGACGCCGTCAAAGTGTTTAGTTAAGTGTTTGGTGGAGAGGGAGAACATTATTGTTAACTTTTACCGAGGGTTGTATAAAAAATATTTTTTCAGAAGTTCTAAAACTATC
>JAZDGP010000003.1:0-58462 GCA_043806935.1 bacterium
TCCAATGCTGATTGCTATTATTTGGAATTAGTGTAAAAAAATATTAAAGGAATGGACAATTTTGTTCATTCCTTTTTATAATTCTCATCCACCATATAGTTTAACAATGGAACTAATAATCATTTCAAATACTTCTGTTTATTACTATTATGCTCTTCTAATGTCTTGCCGTAATGGACATTCCCCTCTCCATCAGTCAAAAAGTACCAATACTCATTTGCTTGAGGATGCCAGGAAGCATTCATGGCGTTCATGCCTGGATTGGCAATCGGAGTGGGAGGCAATCCTTTGTACTTATAAGTGTTATACGGAGAATCTGTTTGCAAATCTTTGGCAGTCAAAGAGGCTCTACCAGTATCAAGAATATAATTAAGGGTGGAATCAGATTCCAGACCGCGGCCAACGTTCACTCGCTTCCAAAAGATATCAGCAACCATTGCCATGTCTCGCGGATGTCTCACTTCTTTTTCCAACACGCTAGCCATGACAATCAAATCGCCAAAGAGTTTATCTTCCGCTGATCCGTCTGGCTCTCCCAAATTCTTTGTCTTATCTTTAAAGTTATTCAAGAATCGCTGTGCTACCACTTCCGGAGTGGTCACCGCGTAAAATCTATAAGTATCAGGAAACAGATACCCTTCCAAAGTCTTGGCAACGCGTAAGAATGGATAATCTGCCAGCCATTTATCAGGCCAATTTTTACGATCCTTGTATTTCATGAACTCCGCTGATTGAAATAACTCCTTTTCTTCCAGCATCTTCCCCATATCAGCCATTGTCATTCCTTCAGGAAAGACAATCATTACTTCAGCTCTAAGCAATGGAGTTTGTGCCGCTCTCTCTTGTAAATAATATCCAAGGTAAGCAATCGCGGCCAGTAAAATAATTGCGAAGAAAATTTTCTTTCTGCTGATCTGCCAAAGGTACATATTGCTTCTGAAAAACAGAGCTACAATAAATTTCCTTATAGTACTAGCCGATCAGGCTTACGCCTGTCATCTCCTTTGGCTGCTCTAACCCCATGATACTAATTATAGTAGGAGCTATGTCAGCAAGGAAACCTGCTGGCGGAGCGTCCGCAAGGTCAGGACCAGCGTCCTGTATAGGCAGAGCTTTGCCTTTCCATTCCTTTTTAACAAAGAAACAAGGTACAGGCGTGGCTGAATGTTCCTTGTCAATCTCCCCTGTTTTCAAATTCTTCAGCCCTTCAGCGTTGCCGTGGTCGGCAGTAATAATCATCGTTCCATTTACTGTCAGTACCGCTTCGCACAATTCTTTAAGGCAATGATCAACAAACTCAATCGCTTGGATGGTAGCTTTTAAATTGCCAGTATGAGCTACTAAATCAGGATTGGCGTAGTTAACAACAAGAAAATCATACTTCTCCAAACCCTTAATCGCTTTCTTGGTTAATTCCTTGGCAGACATCTCTGGTTTCTTGTCGTAACTAGGTACTTTAGGAGAAGCTACTAATTGGCGGTCCTCTCCGTTAAACGGCTCTTCCCTTCCGCCATTAAAGAAATATGTTACATGCGCGTACTTTTCAGTCTCCGCGATGTGTATTTGCTTCAGTCCAGCCTTACTTACGACTTCAGCCAGAACGTTTTTTGGCTGGTATGGTTCATAAGCAACAACCACTGGCAATCCTTTTTCATACTCAGTCATGGTGGCAAAGAACAGTTTTTTGATAAATGGACGATTGAATTTGGAGAATGATGGCAAGACAAAGGCTTGGGTTAACTGCCTGGCACGGTCGCTCCTGAAGTTAAAAAAGACCACGCTGTCATTATCTTCAATAGCTCCGATTGGAGTGTTATCCTTATCCACTATCATGAAAGGTTCCACTTGTTCGTCATATACTTGCTTCTTGTAGGATTCCAACAAAGCTTTTAAAGGATCATTAGCAACATGGGAAGACTTTCCAGTCATTGCCAAATAAGACGCTTCAGTACGCTCCCAATGGCTGTCCCGATCCATGCCATAAAAACGTCCTGACACTGACGCGATCTCCCCTAACCCTCCTGTGGATTTAACTACTTCGCGCAATTGTTTAATAAAATCCTTGCCGCTATCAAAAGGCATGTCACGCCCGTCCATGATAGCGTGAGTAAAACATTTGTCTTTAGAAACTTTTAATTTCTTTGCTAAATCAATTAAAGCGAACAGATGGTTCTGGTGGCTATGGACTCCTCCTGGGCTCAAGCACCCTATAAAATGCAGATTCCCTCCTGTTTTTTTAATGTGCTCCACCGCTTCCGTTAACGCTTTGTTATCAAAAAAACTTTTGTCAGCCACGCTCTTGTCAATCCGTGGCAAAGGCTGGTAAAGAATCCTTCCGGTTCCAATGGTCAAATGCCCGACTTGTGAATTGCCAACCTCTCCCCAAGACAAGCCAGCTGCTTCCCCGCTTGCCTGCAATGTCACCACCGGATAATCCTTAACCAAAGAATCAATAAAAGGCTTTTTAGCCAATTCAATGGCATTGCCGTCATTCTTTGGAGCAACGCCGTAACCGTCAAGGATTGCCAAGACAACAGGCGGACGAGACATTACCGTTTCAATTCACTGGCAATCTGGAGCAAACGGTTGTACTTCTCCACCCGTTCTGACCGTGACAATGACCCAGCCTTTATGTACTCCGCTCCAACCGCCACAGCGAGATCAGAGATAAAAGTGTCCGCGGTCTCTCCTGACCGATGCGACACGATAATCTTATAACCATAGCGTTGTGCCAGTTTAATCGTAGCTAATGTTTCCGTCACTGTCCCAATCTGGTTGAGCTTGATTAAAATAGCGTTCCCAACCTTGCTTGCTATCCCTTTCTTTAACCTCGCTGGATTAGTAGCAAACAGATCGTCTCCAACTAGCATTATTTTCTTTCCCAGCTCTTTAGTTAACGTCTGCCAGTGTGTCCAATCATCTTCCGCTAACCCGTCCTCAATGGACAGTAACGGATACTTCCCAACCATCTCTTTCTGCCAATCCATTAATTTCTTGGCAGACAGTTTCTTGCCTCCAAAGAGATACGTCTTGCCGTTATAGAACTCAGAAGCAGCCATATCCATGGCTAACACTACCTCTTTCTTGTAGCCAGCTTTAACGACCACATCAGCCAACAAAGCCAACGGACGTTCATTGTCCCCTAAAGCAGGAGCAAACCCACCTTCGTCCCCAACTGACGTAGAAAATCCCTGCTCCGCTAAAACCTTTTTCAATTTCCAAAACACTTCCACTCCTGCCCTTATCCGTTCGCTGAACTTCTGCTGTTTTGGTACGACCATGTACTCTTGGATGTCTAAACCAGAGGAAGCGTGTACTCCTCCGTTAATGACGTTCATCATTGGGTAAGGCAGACGGCTAGGGTAAGGATACTTACCTAAATCAGCAAGGTAACGGTACAAAGGCAATTTCTTTTCCTGAGCAGCAGCTGCTACCACGGCCATAGACACCCCTAAAATGGCATTTGCTCCTAACTTCTTTTTATTCTTAGTGCCATCTAATCCAACCATAGCGTAGTCTATTTCTTTCTGTGTTGTTGGCTTCTTGCCAACCAGCAATCTCCTGATCGGCCCATTGACATTAGCAACTGCTTTAAGCACACCCTTGCCATTATACCTCTTTCCACCGTCTCTTAACTCCCAAGCTTCATGGCTGCCAGTGCTCGCTCCAGACGGCACCTTGGCAGTGCCAACCACACCGTCATATAAAATAACAGACACTTCCAACGTCGGATTGCCACGGGAATCTAAAATTTCCCTGGCTTGTATATTCTTAATCTTGGACACTCTCCAAAATAAAAGTTTCATTAAAATAATTATAGCACATTATCTTTTCAATGTCTTAATCCCCGGCAATTCCCTGCCAGACAGAAACTCCAGCATGGCTCCGCCTCCAGTGGATAAAAAGCTAAAAGAATTGCCTGCTTTAAGCCTCCTAATCGCTTCCACAGTCTCTCCTCCGCCTGCCACCGCGTACGCTAGAGAATGAATAATAGCCCTAACAAGATCATCCGTGCCTTTGGCAAAGGACGGTTTCTCACTGCACCCTAACGGTCCGTTCCATAACACCATCTTAGCAGTGCTAACAGCCTGCCATATCTTGTGAATAGTCTCTGGACCTATATCAACGACTAATTCTCTGGGACGGATGTCATTAGCAACACGCACTTCCGCTTCCCATGGACGATCTAAAGACTGTACAACAACCACATCATCAGGAAGAATAACTTTCTTTGATTTCAATAACTGTTTAGCGGTCTTTAATTCGCTCTTTTCCACCAATGATTTTCCTGTTCTGAACCCCTTAGCTAGAAACAAAGTATTAGCTAAACCGCCAGTCAAGAAAACCACATCAAACTTCTTTATGATGTTCTCTATCACCTTGATCTTGGTGGAGATCTTGGCTCCGCCAAACACCGCCACTGCCGGATGGGACGGTTTGGTTAATAACTTTGTCAATTCCTTTACTTCCCGTTCCAGCCATAATCCAGCGTATGAAGGTAAAACCTTAGCTAAGCTGACAACTGAAGCAGCCACACGATGGCACACCGCAAAGGCGTCATTAACGTATACATCTCCGTACTTAGCCAGCTCTCTCGCAAACCTGATGTCATTCTCTTCTTCTCCAGGATAGAATCTAAGATTCTCCAGCATGGCAACATGTCCGGACGGCAATTCATCTAACGCCAGCTTGGTTGCTTTTCCAAAAGCGTCATCTAACTTCATAATCTGCTGTCCTAATAATCTGCCCAACGCTTTAGCCACTGGATCCAAACGCAGGCTGTTTACAATCTTACCATCAGGACGCCCCAAATGCGTCAAGATAATCACCTTGGCTTTCTTGTCCAACAAATACTTCAAGGTTGGCAGTGACGCTTCCAAGCGGTAGCTCTCCGCTTTGCCAATCTCTCCGTTAGGCAATAATGGCACGTTTAGATCAAGGCGGAGCAATACCCGTTTGCCGCGCAAAGACCTTAATTTCCGTACACTTCGCAAAAGCATATATGGCTACAGCTTAGCGCAAAATGATATATTTGGTAAGTTGACGAAAAACAAAAAGTCTCTGGCGATTAGGCAAGAGACTTTAAGCGGACTTATTCAAAATTATAATCCATGACGGCCAAGCGGAGCAGTGGGCAAATATTTGATAGCAAAACCGTTGTTGTAATCCGCACTTGAAGTTCTGTGTCCAGCCGGATCTGACTGATCGCTCCAAACAAAATCACCAGTAACACTGCCTGAAGCCGCACTTGCGCTGTTTGCCGTTACATCATTAACGATGTAAGTACTTATGCTTGCTCCGGTAAGAGATCCCGAAACGAATGTTCTCAATTCAAACTTTCCGTCACCAAGGGCTGGTATTTCTATTTCTCGCGACGCCGCTAGATTGATAACCACCACCCCGCCTGATGGAGAAGATGGCGGGACTATATCACTTGCCTGAGATACTAGATAAGGCGTTCCTGTGACATTCCACAAACTCCAATCTGTCGCAGCAGTGGAAACAACTACTCCAGACGCTACCACATTAAAGGTCAGTTTCTTGATACTAACAGCTCCTTTAGCGTCTGGTAACATCACAAAACGATAAATTGGCGTATTGGGTCCTAAGTTCCCTAATTGAGGATCAAAACCAGCAAGTAGAGAACCGACTTCCGGAATTGACTTGTAGAGCTTCATGTTTGGACCATCTAAATCATTTTTTACTACGGATGATCCTTTTATCCATACACCAGATGCGGACACGGCTTCTAAATCAACGTCACTGACAGAAGCGCCGGCATTCATACGGACAAAAAATTGTGTACCGCCCGAAACAGCTCCGCCACTGATAGATTTCAAATCAGCTTTAACAACAATCGTCTTCCAGCTATCTTTCGGTACAGCTATCTGTAAATCAGTAAACTTCGCAATGCCAGTGCCGTCCAAGTATACTTTATAAATATTAGCATCATCCAACAGCCAAACCGCGTCATAATTCTGTGCTGGAGAACCAGTGAACTTCAATTTGGTGATTTTCATGTCTTCATTCCCAGCATAGAACTGATATTTAGCCATGATCACACCAGCGGAACCAGCCGTGATAATCTTTGGCGATGTCTCCCCATCAACAACAACCTTGCTTAACAAATATCCTTTTGTGTCGTCATCTGGGCCAGCAACATTTTTTTGACAGCCAATGAGAAACGCAAAAACTGTCAAGATAACTGCTGTAATTTTTATTCTATTCATCTTACTTACCTCCCTAAAAGTTTATTCTTGAAGTTAACAAACTACAAAAATAAACGGTTTTTATTAAATGTCCAACTTCTTGTTTTAACAAGCATATAAAACCTAGCAAAAAAAAAGGTTTTGTCAATAGCACCAAGTATTGGTTATCCACATTATGGCTAATATTAGCAAAGATCAATACATTATTGATTGTGGATATTTCTACTAATGGCTTATTTTGTAAAGATTACACCCCCACAGCTATCCCAGGCCCCATGGTGGAACAGATGGTCACCTTCTTGAGGTATGTACCCTTAGACGTCTCTGGCTTCCCTTTCTTAACAGCTTCAAAAAGCGTAAGGAAATTCTCTTTTAACTGTTCGTTAGTAAAACTAACTTTCCCTATCACCTGGTGGATGTTGGCTGTAGCGTCATTCTTAAAATTAACTCTTCCTTTCTTTAACTCGCCAATCGTCTTTCCCACGTCCATTGTAACTGTTCCAGTCTTAGGGTTTGGCATCAAACCCTTCTGCCCCAAAGTCTTTGCTATTGCGGCTAATGGCTTCATCATGTCAGGAGTGGCAACCGCTACGTCAAAATCAGTCTTGCCAGTAGTTTTAATCTGGTTAATAAGATCATCTCCGCCAACCAAATCAGCTCCAGCTTCCCTTGCTTCCTTCTCTTTATCAGCTCCAACAAAAGCTGCTACTTTCAATTGCTTGCCTGTGCCATGAGGCAACACCACAGTTCCCCGCACCACCTGCTCCCCCTTGGCAGGATCAATACCAAGCCTGAAATGGACTTCCACGGAAGCGTCAAACTTGACTGGGCTCTCTTTTACAAGAACAAGCGCTTCATCCACTGGATAGGTTTTAGCGCGATCCAGTTTCTTAGTTAATTCTATCAATCTTTTTTGTACTTTCGCCATAATAGTAATGGTTAAGAGGTAATAACGATCTTAAAGATCTCCCTCAATTGTTAATATATTAAACTTCGTCCCGTTCCCTTTTGACCAGACGCCAGTGAGTGAGATACAGAATCGCTCCAATTACCACATAAGGAACACTGTCCACCAGTCTCCGTTGCTGTTCTCTCTTTGGCTGTGTAGCGTCATATTCTTTCTGTTCCCGCTCCCAAGTCTGGTAATCTTTTTGCCACTTGCTTAAAGCTAGTTGTTCCTCATTAGACAGCTGTTTATTATCCTTGCACTTGTTAGCCACTTCTTGGCAACCAATAAAAGCTTCACCAGTCTTAGAATAAAAAGCTGGCTCTGGAGGACGGGACGGATAGGCTCTATCCAAATCAGGGAAGAACACCAGCCTCAAAGAAGCATTAAGAATCACTCCCAAAGAAATAGCGAACATGATGAGGCCGACAAAAGTCACCAGGTAAAGATAAATCGTTTTAATGACTGACTTCAAAGCCATATTATTCAATGGTTACGCCCATCTGTCTGGCTGTGCCAGCAATGGATTTCATGGCTGCTTCCAAGGAACCAGCGTTCATGTCCACCATTTTCTTCTGGGCGATCTCTTTAACTTGAGATTTTGTTAATTTACCAACTTTCTCCGTGTTTGGCTTGCCAGACCCTTTCTGGATACCAGCCATTTTAATGATCAAAGCGGAGGCGGGAGGAGTTTTTAAAACAAAAGAAAACGACCTGTCTTCATAAACAGTAACCACCACTGGCGTGGTTTCTCCCGGATTGTTCTTAGTGGCGTCGTTAAACTGAGTGCAGAATTGCTGCATGTTAATGCCATGAGGGCCTAAAGCAGTTCCTACTGGAGGAGCAGGAGTGGCTTTAGTGCCAGGAATCACTAGCTTCACTTGTGCTTTAATCTTCTTAGCCATATGGTTTTACACTACCAAAAGAATAGAAAACTTACAAGCGCTTAAGCTGTAATGAATCCAGCTCAACTGGCGTCTCACGCCCAAACATAGACAACAGCACCCTAACCTTCCCTCTTCCCTCGTCCACTGACGCTACCTTGCCTTCAAACTCTTTGAATGGCCCGTCAGTCACCCTGACTGGATCGCCTTCATGGAGATCAATGGTGTACCTAGGCTCTTCCACTCCCATCCGTTTCTGCAAGGACCGCACTTCCTCGTCAGCAATAGGAGTAGGCACTGTGCCTGTCCCGATAAACCCAGTCACATTGGGAGTGTTCCTGACAACGTACCAAGAATCGTCAGTGACAAGCATATTAACCAACACGTAACCAGGGAAAATCTTTTCCCTAACTGTCTTCCGCTTCCCGTTCTTAATCCTTATCTTAGTCTCAGTAGGCACCAGCACTTCAAAAATCTTATCTTCCATGTCCAAGGACTCAATACGTTGCCGCAGATTGCCAGCCACGTTCTCTTCGTATCCGGAGTAAGTATGAATCACGTACCAGCGCCGTCCCTGGTCGCCTGTTTGCTTTGACATCTTAGTAATTATTAATAATGTACTGGAGTAGATTAGACAAAGCAAAATCCAGCACTCCTAAAAACAAAGCTACCAGAGCTGAAATACCGACTACCAAGGCGGTATCCCTGACCACTTGCTTCTTTGACGGCCAAGAAACTTGTTTAAGCTCGTCAATAACCTCCCGGATGTAAAGAGTTAGACTATTCATGTTATAAAAGCTTTTTTAAAAGCCCTGGGGGGCTTTATCCACAGTATGGAGTAATCTTAAACAAAAGTCAAACCCCGCTGGCAGGCGGGGTTTTGGCTGTTACTTCTTCTTTTGGTCTGGAGCTGGCTGTTCAGGAGCTGGTTGAGCCGGCGCTTGAGACGCTGGCAACTGTCCAGTCTTAAACTTTATGATTGCCTGCACCACTTGCCCTTCGTCCTTCAGATCTTCAATAAACACCATTTGGCTCCGGTTGATCCTCATTTCATCCACCGGACCATGCAGTTCATTTCCCAACTTAGCTAAGCTTAACTGTTGTCCTTGCTGCTGTTGCTGGGTTGGCTGTCCGCCTTGCTGAAGCGGCTGGACCACTTGCAAATAATAAACATCCTTGAGCACTACTGACACTCGCCCGTCTCTTAAAACCTTGCCAAAGTAAACTTGGCCATTGGTCAGAAAGACCGCTTGGTAGCCTGGCCTGGCGTTCACCCATGGAATTTGCCAGCCCATGTAGCTGAAAGCCCACCAGCCAAGAATTAATAAAATTACTACTGTCCAGCAAACCTTGTGGCAAACTGGCATCATCTTTCCGCCGCGGCAATGCTGTCCGCAACAGCAGTCGTTCCCTGACGACATCATCGACTCCGTATCCATTGACTGTTCGTCAATAGCGGAAGCCAAATGGTTCATTTTAGGCATACGTTATATACGTACTTAATGGTTAATTGCTTTTAGTATACACCAAACAAAAATTAGAAGCCATAGGTGCCTATCCCCAGCCAGAGTATAACAGCTATCACCACGATAGCTACCACTAGACGCTGTATAAAACTACGCCGTTTCATAATCACATCCGTTCCACTGTCTGGATGCCCAATAGCTCCAAACCAGACCGTAACACATTAGCTGCGGCCTTGCACAAAACCAGTCTTTGCCCCCTCATAGCACTATCTGTCTCCCCAAGCACTGGCAATTCATGGTAAAACCCATTCACCTTGACCGCCAAGCAGTACAAATAATTAGCTAACAGATTTGGAAAACATTCCCCTCCTGCTCTGGCAATGGCTTCTGGAAACTGGATCAATTCCCTGGCAATGGACAATTCAGTTGGTTGGTAATTGGCTACTTCAGCAGTCTCCCAACTCCCAGCTTTCTCCAAAATAGAATTAAGCCTGACGTAAGTGTACTGGAGATACGCCGCGCTGTTGCCGCTAAAATCCAACATTTTGTTCCAATCAAAGGAGATGTCAGTTAAACGGTTCTGAGACAGGTCATTGTAAAATAAAGATCCAATCCCAACCGCTTCCGCTATTCTATCTTTATCAGGCAATTCAGGATTCTTCTCTTCAATAATCTTTTTTGCCCTACCAACAGCTTCGTCTATAATCTCCTTGAGCTTAATGACTTGTCCTTCCCTGGAAGAGAACTTCTGGCCAGATGAAGAGATTATCAAACCGGCTTTAACGTGCGCAAGCCCCACGCCAGGAGCGTAACCTAAAAGCTCGCTGGCTTTAAATAACTGCTGGAAATGGAGCGCTTGTTCATTACCGGTAACAATAATAATTTTATCAGGATGGTACGTTTCATATCGGTACTTCATTGTCGCCAAATCAGTGGTGGAATAAAGGTAAGCTTTGTCTGACTTCTGGATCAGGTAAGGCGGCAAATCATTGTCAGGATAAAAAATAACCATCGCTCCTTCGCTCTCCCTAGCCAATCCTTTAGCAACAGCGTCAGTTACCACCTCTGGCAGTATTTTGTTAAAAAAGCTTTCTCCAAGTTCCGTATCATGCTTCACTCCCAACCTATCGTACAAATAGTGGAACTCCTTCATGCTCTCTGCCACGAATTGTTGCCATAGCTTATTGTTAACTGGATCGCCTGACTGTAGTGCTAAAGTCTCTCTTCTCGCGTCCGCTTCCCTGCTTGGATCGTCTTTGGCTTCCTGGTGCCATTTGACGTACAAATCTTCCAGCTCTTCCACTGCCAATTCTTTCACTGCTGTCCCGTACGTGCGCTTATACTGGTCCAACAATTTGCCAAACTGCGTTCCCCAGTCTCCTAAATGGTTATCCGCTATGACAGTATAACCAAGCTTCCTATACAGCTTGACCAAGCTCCACCCTATAAAAGTAGACCTAATATGCCCTACGTGCATGGACTTGGCGATGTTAGGAGAAGAGAACTCAATAACCGCAGTCTTACCCTTGCCTTCATCCAGACTGCCATATAAAAGATCATTAGCTATCTGTCGTACTTGTTTTCCTAAATACTCCTGCTGGTAATAAAAATTAATAAACCCTGGTCCAGCTGTATCAATACGACCAAAACAAGATGCTAATTCCTGGTCATCCCCCAACAAAGCTATAATCTCCTCAGCCACTGCCAATGGCTGCTTGCCAGCCTGTTTGGCAATTACCAACGCAAGATTGGTGGACCAATCTCCATTACCTTCTTCCGCAGGCTGTTCCACTTTCGCAGTCCCTAGCATTCCATACTGCTTGGCAATCTCCCCCAGCTTCTCTTTGATCTTTATGCTTTCCCGCATCTGGTATAGTATACCAACAGTATGCCAGTAATTGCCATTAACAAACAAGGGCTGCGCGAATATGAGGTTCTGGAGACGATCCAGGCTGGTATTGTGCTGTCTGGACCAGAGGTTAAGTCAACAAAGGCTGGGAATGTATCATTACGGGGTAGTTACGTGGATATTAAAGGCAACGGGGTTTATTTGATCAACTGCCACATCGCTTCGTATAAGACAGCCAAAGGCCAGCAGGTTGGCTATGTTCCTACCCATACTAGGAAACTATTGCTCCGTAACAAACAGATACTGGAATTGCAGGACAAGAAGAAAGCGTACGGAGCGACCATTATCCCCCAGTCCGTTGAAACCAAAGGCAGTTTAGTCAAGGTTATGATCGCTCTAGCTAGAGGTTTAGGAAAACGGGACAAGAGGTTGAAGATCAAAAAGAAGGAAGTGGAACGGGAAATGCGGAGAGCTTTAAAACAGTAAAACCGAGGTCTTGTTAGATCTCGGTTACTTTAACACTTATGATTGAACGAATGGGGTTTGAGAAAAAGTCTCTACTTTATCTAAAATTTTTTGAGCAGCCAAGTATACTCCGTTATGCTGAATTTCTTTATTAACTTCACAAATTAACTTAGAAACTATTTCTAACCCTTTCTCCAATTGTCCTTGCGCCACCTTCATCACTACTATCCCTTGAACGGGACTTGATATTTCTTCATCTGAATCTTGGATCTTTAAATCAACAAAGTTGGAATGGTTAGGGCCTAAGACGACGATGAGTTTAAAAAATTTGTTCATGATTTCCTCCCTTATTCTTTATTGTTTTGTCCACAACACTGTGTTGTGAATAGTACATGTCTACCATATCTAAAAATATCTGTCAACAAGTAATTAATAAACAAAAAACACCTCTTACAAGGTGTTTGGTGGAGATGGGGGGACTTACACCCCCGTCTTACCTGTCTGACAACAGCTTCTACCAACATAGTCCGTCTTATATTCTTACTGTTCAGACAAAGAAACGGACAACCGTCTGGCAGCGCAATCCGGATAATACGTTCCCAGTTGCCGGACATGGCTGGAAACGGCTCGCTGAATGGCACCCGGCTCCGGCATAGCGAGTATCCACCGGACGGATGGTCTTCACGTTAAGCGAAGACGGAAACCGGCTGGAGAACACGCAAGGCGTTCTTCAAGCTGGCGAAAACGTTTTTGACGTTTTTTGGTTTAGTAAGTTTTACGAGTTAACCGGCTCGGTTGGCAGCTAGTTGTCAAAGAACAGCGTAATCAATCTAGGACATCCCCAAGCAGGCATTCATTATACCTGTTAATAACTATTTGTCAATATAGCCTTTATCTTTTACAAAGTAATCTCTATACTAACATCATTAATTAATCATTAATCCTTTACTTCCATTTCATTATCATTTCGCAAGAACGAACAGGTTAGGTCTCCCCAGGTACGGTTGGTTGGGGAAACCGGAGAGCACACTGGCATAGTTTCCATCCAAGAAGCTCTGCAAAGAGCAAGGACAGCTGAACTAGACCTAATAGAAATCTCCCCCACCGCTACCCCGCCTGTCTGCAAGATCGCTGACTACGGCCAATTCCTGTACCAGAAGCAAAGAGAGATGCAGAAAGCTAAAGCAAAACAGAAAAAGACTGATATCAAGGTACTGAAGGTATCGTTGGGAATAGCACAAGGAGATCTCCAGCGGCAGGCAGACAAAGCCAGAGAATTCTTACAGGAAGGCCATAAGGTACGATTTGAAATGAGACTAAAGGGAAGGGAAAAGAGCAAGCCAGAACTGGCTAAACAACGAATGCAAGCTATTGTAGGCCAATTATCTGATTTAGGGAGGCTGGACAGTCCTGTGGTGTTGCAGATGAGCGTGGTGTCATTTTCTGTCACACCTAAACGGTAGGCTTGCAAAATAATAAGTCTTTTGGTAGTCTGGTACGGTATGCCTAAATTAAAGACAGCTAAAGTCATTTCCAAACGGGTCAAAGTGACCAAAGGAAAGAAACTCCTGACCAAGACAGCTGGACAGGATCATTTTAACGCTAGAGAGCGTGGTAATACCACTAGGAACAAACGGCGACTAACGGAGCTGGCTAAGCCAGACTCTAAGCTGGCTAAAATGTATTTACCTTATATTTAACATATGCCAAGAGTAAAGCGGGGTAAAACCCATCTAAAGCACCGTAAGAACATCCTGAAGGCCACCAAGGGCTTCAAGTGGGGCAGGAAGAGCAAGATCAAGCTGGCTAAGACCGCTGCCACCAAAGCTGGTGTGCATGCCTATGTGGATAGAAGGCTTAAGAAACGGATTGCCAGAGGCCTTTGGCAAGTAAGGATTAACGCTTCCTTACGGCCACTCGGAATGTCTTATTCCAAGTTCATGGGAAGCTTAAAGAAAGCTGGGATCAGCTTGGACAGGAAAGTGCTTGCCAGTCTGGCAGTAGAGCATCCTGAAGTGATAAAGAAGCTGGCAGAGCAGGTGAAGTAAAAAAACAGAGGCTTTAGTCTCTGTTTTACTTTGTCTAAATTAATACTCCACGTAATTTTCCGTGGACACCAAGGATACGCGGTCATATGATCCTTGAGCAGCCAAAGCATCCAATAATTTCTTCTCACTCCCCTTACCTGTCAACTTCACTCTATAGACCACTTCCAATAAATTCTGGTCTTCATAAACAGTGGTGAAATTATTTAAACTATACTCTTTGGCAACCGCGTTCAGCAAAGAATCCAGATCGCTTTTATCAAAAGAGTCTTTCTTAACCCTAATAGTCAAAAAATACTGGCTATTGGTGAACAAACCGTAATTAGCTCTGTTTAAATAGTAAACGGCCAGAAGGCTCAATAAAGTGCCCACAATGGCAATATGGTAATTCTGGGTGCCTACCATCATGCCGACGGCTAAAGACAGAAAAAGGAACATAATATCCTTCGGATCTTTAATAGCGGTGCGAAAACGGATAATAGACAAAGCGCCTACCAATCCAAAGGCTCTAGCTAAATTGCTTCCAATGGTCAGCATCACCAAAGCGGTAATAATCGCCAACACAACTAACGACACGACGAATGAAGAAGAATACGAGGTGCCGCTAAAGGTCTTCTGGTACACCCAAGACAGCAGCAGACCAAGTCCAAATGTCAAAACCACCACCAATACGACAGCTTCAACCGAAATACTGGAAGTCGTCATTTCTTGAAAAACTTTTTGTCCAATAGCCTGCAGATAATCATTCATATTATTTCTGTGAGTTAAAAATAAGCTTAGACATGGCAAGTGTGTATTTGCTTAAGGCTCGCCGTTCCAAATTATATGTTCTAATAGCGTCAAGGAAATAAACTGGCAGCAAATGCTCGCACTTTATTTCCATGATCACTTGGTCACCCACCGGTCTGACCAATAACCCTTTAGTGTACAAGTCATGATCCGCGGAGGCCCTAATATTAGAATCAAAGGATACCTTAAACTTAATAAATTTGTCCAGTAGCGATATACGGCTATAACGGACGACTGTTTGCGGAGTCAGACGGTACCACCGGAACATAAACCAAAGCTTGCGGAAAAATTTATCAGTAAAGGTGGAAGGAGAGGGATTGGAAAAATGGTTAATAACATTTGATATCATGGCTGTTGGCAGTATTTCTCGTTCTTTGTAAATCTTATCAAACGGTTTGAGTTTTAATTCCATATAAACATCCTTGCCAGGCTCGTCCCCATAAGTCCGCAATCGAACTTTTTGCCGATCAGCAGTACCAGCTACCTTCTCGTGGTAGAAAGTCAATGTTGGGGAATCAAAATAAAGAGAACGGACAGTGTAAGGTTTGCTACCCACGTTAGGAGCGTCTAAGACGCAAAATTTAGAAAAATAAGACATCAGCTCAAAAGCGACATGTGAAGGCAATAAGTATTTATATTCAAACCTTGAAAATTTTAAATGTTTCATAAATATTATCTGCTTACGTTAATTTGAGGATACCTACGAATCAATTCATTAGTGGGAATAGTTAGCAAAATAACGGATGAATCGCTATCATGGTCAGAAACAGCCTTATTTTGCTCCATTGTTGAATTAATGTCAGTAAGAATACCGCCGCTCACAAATCTGCGTTTCTTCAAATACGCGTGCAAAGCCATACGATTGTTTTTAAAAACATTATTCACGGACACAGCTGTTGATCCGTCCTTTGACTGAATGCCAATATCACAACCTTCAAAAACGTTGTCAAAAATATAAATATGAGAAGATTCCCCCACGCTCACGCATTTGTCTCCAGATTTATTCACGGTATTCCCGTAAATCTTAGAGTTATCTGATGACACGTCAATTGAATCATTGCCATTGTCTTCAAACTGGTTGGAGAAAATCAGGCTTCCTGGCTTGGCAAAATCAAAATCAATAGCGTCGAAGCTATTTTTCTGAAACAAAGATTTGGATATATTACAAATAGTATTCTTGCAGTTCAAACTGTCATCTCCTGTGTTCATTCGAAAAATTGAATTTGTCACAGTCAATTCCTTGGCCATATGCGCGGTCAAGGATCCTGTGTATTCTTGTCCCATCAAATAAGCGCTCCCGCCTTTTTCAAAGACTGTATATTCAAACACGCCAGAGGATTCAGTCCCCCGCAACAGCACTACTCCCCACGGTTCCTTATCATCTTTCTCCGTTGTAAACCGTATCTGTTTGTCACTAGTCCCTTTCGCTATAATCGACCCATAGGAAACCATGCTAACGGCTGGCTTAAACCGAATGACAGTGCCAGCCGGAATCCGCACTGTCACACCGGCTGGGATAAGAATATCTTCAGTCATGACTGGTGGATTGTTACGGAATGTAAACAACGTTGGATCGCTTTTGTCTCTTTTAACAAAAGATTTATATTCTTTAGCGAACTTTTCTGGCGTTTGTTTACGCAATGCGTCATACAGCTGTTCGTCATCCAAATCCACGCTCTCCAAACGTACATCAGTTAATTGCACTGTAGGATCAACAGTAACGTTAGGATGTAATTTCTTGACCACAAACGTTGAAGCATTCTTCACAACCGTCCCTTTTATCGCCACTTCAGTAAACGGACCTTCAGCCAACACCACCGTCCCTCTAATATTTTCAATCTGTCCGCCTTCAATCCTAGCCTTGGTCTCCAATAACCTGTAACAATTATCCAAATAATCACGGCAGGTAATACCACTCATAACAGCATAACTATCACTCATTGTTACTCCAGTTTTGCCGCCGCTGAAATCAGTATTAATGACTTCCAACATGCAGTTATCACAACTAATATTGTCTAAATTCTTAGAAAAGTGGCTGTCATACACGCCGAGAAACACTAGATTCTCTCCAGACACGGCTCCTTGCTTATCATTAACTGTTCCGCTGATATTTGCAAATGCCACAACGCCACCAGCCTTAATCCACATTCCAAACCAAGCTGGCAGATCTTCTTTATTAGAAAATACTACAGGGCGAACGGATGTCCCAGCCGCAATCACGACATCAGTAGTAATCTTGGCTAAAGGCCAGATCCGTAGCTCCACACCAGGCTCTAGCAACAACACCGCATTGTCTAGCACTAAATCCTCAGTTACTTCAAACCGCTGCCCTGCTGGCAGTATATACGCTTTAGGGCGTTCTTTAACTAATTTGTCTACCAATGACTGGCGACTGCCAGTTAAACTAACGGCTTGGAGATAAGCTGGATGATTAAGAACATCTACTCCTCTCCCTGCCTGGTAACGGCTTATTGTCTTTTGATTCAATTCATTACCAATTATTGGCGGAGTATATTCTTGAAAAAACTCCCCTCTTGTTTCACTCAACTTCGCTCCTTTATAAAACAAAGATACCATGTAATCTAACGGATATGGCCAAAGAGTTGGATCAATAGAACAGGTAAAATCAAAAACTGGATACAAATTATTTGTCTGCACGCACTTACTAGAAATCACTTGTACATTCCATCCGTTAGGATCAAGTGTGATTGGTTCATGCTCGCTATCCATCGGATAGAGAAAATCAACTGTTAATTTCTGCTTATATGGCTCATTAATTAATGGTTGAGTTGTAACTATAACCCGCGGATAAGGATCTTTCACCGCTTCAAGATTATCGCCGGTAACAGCATTCTCCACGATGAACATAAGTTTATCAGCAGAAGGCATCTCTCCCTTGCCTTTCCAAACGTAATGGTAGAGATATGGCTCAGGAATCACTCTAATACCATTCTTAGTCAAACTATAATCTCCTGGTTCGCTAACACGGACCATTTGGGCAGATATGATCCGTTCTTTATCCTGCCACCACGGAGGATTAACATTCACCCACTGGTCAGTACAATTGACCGTACCGCAATAAATCGCCTGCAGCTTAACCGGAACATAAGTAGGATTCCACATTCCTAAATATGGATTTCTGTCTTGATCAAAAAAATAGTTCCAATGGATCGACGCTAATCTTAACTGATTTTCTAAGTACCAATTTCTCACTTCAGCCCAACCGCGAATTCGTTCCACTGAAGCGCAATATCCGTTAATGTCTCCCGGAATATTCCACATATGAGTCGCTTGCAGCAAAGCTTTTCCAAAGTTAGGATAACGCCTGGCTTGGCCGCAACTGTAATTATCAAAAAGATTTGAAATGATATTTGGTTCCAATATCTGTTTCCGCATTTTATTTAATTCCAGCAAATACTCATGTACAAACGTAGGATTGCGGAAAAAATATCCAGATATGTAATTTAAATTGACAAACGGAGAATTATCCATGTCAATAAGGCCGCTTAAATCATACAGAACAGGATGCCAACGGACGTTTTTCTCTTTGTCTTGAGTGGCGGCAAATACTAAATTATGAGTATCCATATGGCTTGAACCAAAAACTGTATTAAGAGTCAAATACCGTAAATAATCAGGCAAGACAAACTTTGTATTTAAACGATCTGGAATGGATTGAATATCTTTATCCACAGCCATCAAAAATGGCTGCAAGAGCTTTATAAATTCTCCTTTCAGATCTTTTATTGATTTATTCCTTGTCTTCCATACACTGGTAAAAAACCGTTCCTGGCGATCTGGGGCATAACGCTGAGCCAAAGCTAGGTCCCGCCATTCCACATTGTCCTCTTCCCGGACAGTATTAAACAATCTATCTTCCCAAGAAATCATAATATCGTCCCGTTTTCCATTAATGTAAACTAATCTTGACGATGGAACGTAATCAGTAAACTGTCTGGCAATAGTGTATATAGCATGTTCAGTAAACACCTGAGCAAAACCAGTGACATATGGTAATAATGGGTAAACTTCCGAGCCAAGAGATTTTAAACGAAGATTATGGCCATTGTATTCCATTCGTAATGATCTTGAACCAAGTGCGTGGAAATGAGGAGAACATCGCCCAGACAACTTTACGCTAACCTTCCCTTTGCTTTGTATATCATAATAATCAATCCAATCAAAAGCGCCTGTGCCACAGCCCCACTCAGGCAACACTTGGGCGTCTAAATAACTGTCAATCAAAGACGGTAACAGTGGTATATTTAGTGACTGAATTTGCCGAGACAGGCCGTTGATCCTGAAATAAACAAACAGTCCTATAAATAAAACTATAATAACTAATGGGGTGCGCAAGGAGCGAATGCGTAAATTAGACAAAAATTCCTTTGGTTTTTCTAACATAAAATCATCATAACAAACCAAGAGGAAAAAGCAAACCACCCCGACTTGGGGTGGTTTGTCTTCTTACTATTAAAGATATTAACGGTTAATGTATAGCTGGTAATCCTTGCTGTTCTTCCAAGCTGACCATGGTAATTTAGGATGTACAGTCTTGCCTCCCCATTTTAATGCTTTAACAACTGCTTCAACCGGATAACCGCCATAGATGTAGGAATTGACTACAGTGCTCCAATTCTTTGCTGAAATCTTTATCTTTCCCTTTCCATACACCTTCTCTAATGCTGTTTTTAGTTCAACTGCCATCTGTTTCTCTTGAGCCAAGGACTTTAGTCTAGCTTTGCCAAAAGCGAATGTTCCTGATTTAAGGCTCAAACCGCCTGCTGGAGTGCTGATTCTTGCTTGATCAAATGCTGGATCATAGATAGCTAATGGGCTGGAAGTAATGGCTGTTTCTCCTACAGCTGGAGTACCGCTCTGCCCACCGCTTATGTAAGCCCCACCGCCACCACCACTACTTGAGCCAGAAGATCCTGCTCTGGAAGCAGCAAATGTTGATGCGCTGGTCGTTGTAAATGAACAGATACTGCTAGAAACCGTACAGGTTGTCAATAATACAGTGGAACTATCAACTGCGGAATACTTATAAACATTAAGTGTTTGGCCATTAAAGGAACTACCTACCGTCATAGTGAGAGTAATTGGCTGGCTAAACGTCAATCCTATATTTGATAGGCCATACTCTAAAGCCTCACCAATCTGATTCTGGCCGCTTGGCAGAGTAGTCAAGGTACCGCTAGCTGTTTGCCGTAATTGATTTAAGTTCATTGTTCCGCCTCCTGTCCTGGTAATCGTGGTACCTGACGGAATTGCCACTGAATAAGTTCCTGTGCTAGTGGTAGCCGAGAAAGTAATCGGGATATTGAATGTGGCGGCAGTGGCGGCATCAACTGATCCAGTGATGCTTGCTAATCCAGCAGCAAAAATTGAAGCGATGGTGTCCCCAGTCGAATCTGTTACCGTAACTGTGGTAGTCGTATAACCACCATCACCAGAAGTCGTTAACAGGAAACCATAACCGTAACCATAGCCATATTCTCCATCAAATGAGGCGGTATCCATCCGGTAGCTTAAAGCGGCAACTCCATAACCATAGCCGTAACCATAACCATAGCCATAACCCCACCCCTCGTCACCTGTATTTCTGCTAAATTCAGCCAATACCTTACCACCGCCCATAAATAGAGAAACGATCAGCAATAATGAAACGTAAGCAAAGTAACCTTTTTCTTGAATGAACCCATTTAATGAACTTCCCATGATGTTAAGTTTTTTAGTTAGTTTTTATTATGTTCATTATAAACTATATTGTTCTGTTCTACAACAAGATGAGTTATCCACAGGTCAAAAATAATCATTAAAAACAATGTTCGTGCTAAAACCACTGTGAATTTAAAGAAAATAGCATCTAATCCCCAATATTTTACAGCTAATGCAAAAAATAAAGTCGCAACACCCCAAACTAAGATTGTCAATCTATTGTAAAATCCAAATCCGTGATACCAATCAGATGTTTGTTTATATTCCATAACTGTCTTTATTTATTTGTTTAGTTAGCCGCAAATCTTCATCATGCATTGACCATAAGACATGGGTAATCCGCACAACTATTAAGTAGAACAACACTCTAGCCACTGTCTCAGCTGCTTTCAATTCTCCAACAGCCACAAGAACAGCCAGTGAAATCAGCGCCAGAATCAACAATCGTGCCACCAACCGATCAAACCAAGGATAAACACGGTAACCAATAATAGCGCCTATGACCAACGTCTGCCACACAGATCGCGACCACCAGTACATTAGCAGTATCACTAACCAGACAAGACCATACCGCCGGCCAATCGGCAAAAACCATCGAATGAAGCGCGTAGCGCCTCTTTTTACCTGAACAATAATTATTTTAATAATCTCCGCTGATAATCTTCCAATCCTCCATACAAAACCAACAAAAATTATAATCGTGATTACTGTTCGTACTAAGAACCGTTTTAAAACAGACACAAAATCAAACCTAACCGCCTTAATCATTCTATAAAACCATTCACGCAACATAGACCATTTTGGCCATGCAAAACGCGGATTTATTAACTGTCTTAACAATTCACCTTTATTATTTCTTAACCATTCTATCCATCCACCGGCATACAGTTTAAAACCATGGCAAATCAGGCCTACTGTTTGCAAAAAACGAACCAAGCCAAATTGGCAATCACGGCCATAGCGCGCCAACAGCCACAGCCCAAACACAACTGCCACGTCCAACCACAGCCAACGGACAAGCCGGGACTCGTCTAAAACAAAAGTGGACCCCAATACCAACAGCACCACGGTTCCCAAAACCATCGTGCCTGCCTGTAGTGAAGAATCCTTCTTATCCATTTGCTAAACGAGCTGGTAAATAATCATACTTGCGCATATCCTGTTTTGGATCATCCAAGAACGCTGTAATTACATTATGCTCATATTCCGTAACTAACGGATTGTCAAACAGCTCAGCCAACTGACGATATTTATTTTTCTGTTCCTCTGTTGGTTCGTGTCTTAATGCGTCCACCACTTGCGCAACTAATAGATTAGCATCTCCTGGTTCACTATATTTTAAATAATCACCGTAAAGAGCATGCACTCCCCTGCTTTTGGTCGCTACAACAGGCTTCCGTTGGGAAAGGTAAATGATTATTTTTCCGCATTCAGCGGTGTCAGCGGTTGGAGTAAGCAAAAAAGGAGCGACACCGACATCAGCTAAATTAATATACTTGTATAAATCTTCATATGGCAACCACCCAATAAACGTAAACCGTTCCATTAGTCCAATCTTCTGTATCCTTTGTTTCAACGACTCTACGTAATGTGGCAATCCCTTGCCAATCACCACGAACTGGACGTTCGGTATCTCTCCTACGATCCGAGGAGAAGCGTCAATCAAAGTCTCCAGACCGTCAATCATTGAGATGTCTCCAGCGTACATCACCACCTTCTTGCCTTCCAAACCGTATTGCTCTAACAATTTCTGGTCCTTCATCTCTGACACTGGAAACCTATTAATATAAATCCCATTAGGAATGGTAACACACTGTTCCGCACTCACTCCAAGCCCAGCCATCAAATCCCGCTGAACTGGAGTATCAACGAACAGTAAATCCACTCTCCGCAATCCGATCCTTTCCAAAAACTTAATGATTGGACAGACAAACCAAGCGAATGGATAACCAAAACTCTTATACAAATCATAATAAATGTCGTAAATGGAAGAAATAAAAGGAATATGCCGCTTCCATGGTATCAATTGCAGCAACAAACCCATGTGCGTTTGTTCTCCACGGATATATCCTGGATTTTCCCTGCTTACATATCGCCATAACGCCACATACAGATTAGCCAAACCCAACAACCGCTGAAACAAAGAATATTGCTTTTTAAATCTATACTTGTATGTGAAGTAGTGAATCTTTGTTTCTATCTCCGCTGGGAAATGATCCTTGTTTTGAGGAGCGACAATATCAATCCGGTCGTAATGCTGGTAAAGGTGGCTGATGTACACCTGACAGCGATACGGACGATCATACGACGGGACAGCTGTCTCGTTAAACAACAGGATGTGACGGCGTTGAGTACTTTCCATACAAATATTCTCTTAATGATACTAGCAGTATAACGGCCAAATAATAAAAGAGGAAATAATAAGTGAAACGCCGCCACCAACTGTGAATCTCTACAGGCGCGAACACCAAACGCGAAACCTCTTCAGTTGTCTCCCCGTCTACCAAAAAATAATTATTGCCAAAATCCATCAAGACTGGTAACTGGTCTGTCTGTCCTTTCAACCGCCAATTAGAGTCAGGCGGTTCCGCTAACTTCAACAAGCCTTGTTTTTGATCAGTTCCACCTAATTTCAATTCAACAATGTTATCCGGCATTAGAATCCTGTAATCAATCTTTGACTCCGACACTGGCGCTACTTTTTCTTTTTTTAAACTAGCCAAAAATTCATCCACAATTTTTTGTTTCTGCTGGTATAGTCCTTCAGGGACAACAGCAAAATCAGTTATTGCGTTAAAACCGTTTGAATTGATCAGCTCCAGTTTTTGCCCTGCAATATTCTTTGCGTCATACGAGCCAAGGTACGTCCAATAAAAATCGCTCTGCTTGCTCTCTGTTGAAATCAGCACACCTTCGCCAAACACACCGCCACGTAACGTAATCGCTTGTTTGCCAGGCTGCCGGAACGTCTTAAGGTACACCCTTGCCCTCCCGTTAACCGTTGGCATTTCAGAAACCATAAATTGCTGAATGGCTTTTTTCTCATCTGTTCTTAGGAATCTGCCGCTTGCAAACCCAGGATCAAAACCGTAAAAACGCATATAATAAGGAATCCAGAGATGGGAAGAAAGAAAATCCTCTAACCATTGCGACACCAGTCCGTCTGTTGTTCGACGTGGACGTATCATATAAGGCCGCATTGTGTCTAGCGCTAAAATAAAATCATCATTACCTTTGCCGTTAGCATAATAAACAGCGTTGAAATAACTTTTAAAAGAAGTTATCATGTGTTCAGGGATAGTAAAATATTCTGGGAACAACACAGTGCCTGTAGTCGGAATCACTTTACGAAATTCACTGCCAAACGATCCAAAATACACGCCAACCTTAGAAAGTTTATTAACATAGCCGTCTGCCTCCTTATTTTCATACACAGTCAGCTGTCCAAACCGAGCTACTGGCTGGAAACGGTCGTTATTGGCAAAAAACAGAACATGTTGGTCATATCTCTGTCTGTCCACCTCATTGCCGTCAATTACAATGAACCTAATATTTAAATTACGCAGCAAGTAAGCTGTCTCTGCGGGATCAGCATGGCCAGTTTCAATTTGTGCTTTAAGATAGTGATACAGAAAACCATGCGTGGCGGTCATGGGAATAAAAACCTTTCCTTCAGCGATCCAGACGCTTGGGTGTGGCAATAATTGGTTATCATCTCCTCCAGCAGGGCTCCATTGGGCATCAAGATAATACGAGTAATCCCACGACGGCAGCCAGAGCACCCTTGCTCCTTGATCAATTTCTGATCTGCGTCCATTCATGTAAGCGACCGCTGTTTCATATTCCTGAGGAATACGCCTACCATTTATTAGATTAAAAAATTCTTTATTAGCTAAAATCGTAGTGGAGACCAATGGCAATAAAATTAACACCGCCATGATGGTAGATCGTTTTGTCACAAAATTATAAAATCTGCTAGTAGCAACACGAACATCAGATCTCCTAGCCAGACGTTGAACGACGTATCCATAGCAAACCATGGCGCTAAATGTAATAATCGACATGTAAAAATAAGAATCTTTCACTACCCATCCTGCTTTGGCGAACACTGCATTATTAGCCAAAGCTGTTTCCAATCCAAACTCGTGGACTGAAGAAACAAAAAGCAACCCAATGGTAAATAAAATAGCGAAGCCAAAAATTCTTTTCCAGCTATCAGCCCGTGTCTTTAATGCCATAACCACTATTACAGCTCCTACACCCAAAGCCACAAACACATAAAGCAACGGGTAAGAACTTTCAAACAACTGGTCAAAATTATAATAACTAGTTCCAAGTAAATTATTAAGAAAACTTGCCCGTTTGGCCAAAAATCGCAACACGCTAGCAGTGGTAGCCGTCTCCCATCCGGCGCGCAATTCCACTTCTTGCCCGAACATCGCCACTAACAAATAAACAGCTAACGGAAGATAAACCACAACCATTGCTAACACGTATACGAAAAATCTCCACCATACAGCCAGAAACTTCTTATACCTAACCCATAGCCAATACAAAAGCAGCCAACCGATCACCAAAGTGTTAATCAAAATGTAATGTGGTGAAATATTGGAAAAAAACAGCACTACCGCCAAAAGAATAGAATAAAGCAATTTCCTCCAAATACGGCTTTGGTTAATCATCTGGTAAACGCAAATAACTACCCATGGTAGCAGCGCGTACCCAACCAAGATTGACCAATGTACGATCTTAAGAAAAAAATAGAATGAAAAAGCGTACCCTACTCCACCAGCAATCGCCCCCCAATAAGGATAATCGCCATTTTCCTCTTTTGATAATATCTTAACCAGCCGGTAAATCCCGTATGAACTCAAAACAATCAACGCAAAGAAAAAAACAAGCTGGGCTATCCGCGTTGACGGAAACAGCTTCAACAAGTTAATGACGGGCATCAACGATATATAATAGTAATTATTGTTGCCAAATTGGTAGTTAAATAAACTATCTGTATTATTACCAAGCAACGCGACATTGCTATGCATCCGAAAATCCTCAAACTCCAACAGCCCTCCGCCAAACACCAAATTCTGGAAAAAATAAAGATACCCGGCGATGTCTAAAAGCAACAACGCCACGACTGGAGCCCACGGCCGCGACCAGAATGGACGAATATAATTAATTAATGCTCGTATCATGTTTATTCTTCTTGGCGATAATAAAACAGCTGTCATGGCCGCGAGTGATCATCTCCACCACAGTCAACAAAGCAATACACATATTACTTAAAAGAAAATTTAACTTCAAGCCGTACCTTCCGGACAAATACAAATAAACGCTGCTGGACAAACTGCCGGAATTATACAACTTACTTTTCACAATCTGGTAACCTGCTTTTTCCAACAAGAAACATAAAGACCGCTGGTTAAAAAGGTACAAATGCCTAGGAGCGTCTAAAGACGACCAATGCTCATGAAACACCCGTAACAGCCAAGAATCGCTGGACGGCACGGCTAATGCCAACACACCGCCATCTTTTAACACTCTATTGATCCCCCTCAAATACCGTAATGGATCATCCAGGTGTTCAAAGACATGCCAAGCCCTAACAATATCAAAAGATCCTGTTTCCAGCTCCTCTAACGAACAAAACATCTTCAAGCTATTAGTTTTCCCTCTTGCTACAGCCAGCTCGGAAAACTCCACTCCGCATGCTTCAACTTTGTCTGAACCAACAATTCTAAGCACTGTTCCGGCTCCACATCCAAAATCCAAAAACTGAACATTTCCTCTAGGATAACCACCGATTGTGCTCCAACCGCTGACGCCGTCTTGAAACCCGATATTTAACCAAGACAATAATCTGTAGATTAACAACCGAACCTTATAAAAAACGTTTAACGACCCGGAATAGGAGTAATAATCATCCTGGTAAAAAGCGGAGATTGCTTCAGGTGTTGGTAATGGTTCAATAACGCCAACACCGCACTGCTGACAGCGCGTGTACTGATAACTCCCACCTTGCTTTGACCTGTAATCAGGAGCAACTATCCAATCAATCCACTGTCTACCACCGCAAATCCTGCAAGCAGATGTCTCCCGCGCAACCTCACTTATCATTTTGAAACACCATAATCATCCCCTCCGCCATTCTCCGCCAATAGCGTGATACCAACCTATTGATCAAAAACTTTTCAAAATGGCAGTAGCTGCTACGTTCAATAATTTTGAATCCATAGTGGGCAGCCATTTCTGTTAAAGCATCCTCGGTAAATATCCTCAAATGGCCAACCGCTAAACTGGAACTGATGCCAAATAAACGATAAAACTCTTTGCGTCCAAACATACGTTCCCGAAAAGACACTTCCATTGGAAACGGCAACCAGCCAAACAAAACAAAAAGCCGATTGTACCAAGAGACAAGGTTAGGAGTGGTAATAATTAACGATCCTCCTGGCTTCAAAACTCTCCGGCATTCAAGAAAAAAATTATCCACGTCGTACAAATGTTCAATTACTTCTCCAGCAAGCACTATATTAAATCGGTTATCATCATAACTCAGCCGATTATTAATATCCTCCACTCTAAATTCGTAGGAATATTGGTTCTTAGCTAATTGAATCGCTTCATTAGAAATGTCCATCCCTTCAAACAGCACTCCTGGAAAATGTTGAACGTAGTGCTGAAGCAATTCACCACTTCCGCAACCAATCTCCAACACTCTCTGGCCAGAATGGCTATACCGATTTAATAAGCTTTTAATTTTTTTAACACGGTCGACATCATATTCCTCCAACGGTTTGCGGTATCCTTCTTTGTAAAAATCAGCGAGAGCCATATAATTGTTTATATAATTGATACGTCTTTTCTGTAACTTTTGGCATTGATCGATATTCAGCCAATGCTTTCATTTTACTTTGAGCAGATGCTATTTCTCCTTTGAAATACTGGCCTAGTTTTGTTGCTAAGCTATCAGCGGTTTGTCGGAACACGATCTCCGGTATCTGAATATCCTCAGCTAAAGCGTCACTCACCAAGAAATCAGCTCCATACGCCAAGGAAAAGGCCAGCGGACCGCTGGTACCCATATACACTGAATAAGGTATAACACACACATCACTGGCTCCATAATACACCGATATTTCTTCTTCTCCTACAAACCCAACCCACCGATATTGGCCATTAGGAATAACAGCAACCGCGCGTTCCTGCAACGTATTATAAAACGACTGATAGGGTTTGTCATTCTTTAAATTAGGATTCATACCGCCAGCTATGATCAAAAAAGCTTTGGGGTTGTTAACAGTATATTTGGCAAATCCATCAATTAAGAGCGGCAAACCTTTATAACCTGAGATAAAGCCAAAAAATAAACAGATATGGCCGTCTAACGGCAATTTCAGTTGCTGTCGCGCTTCCTCTCGCGGAGCCATTTTAATTGTCTGCTCAACGTAGTGATTGATAACCTCCACTCGCTCCGCAGGCACTCCGTAATCCTCCACCATTGTCCTGCGGAAACTGGTTTCGTGCACCACCACCTTTTGCGATAAAACAGTTACTAATTTATAAATGACGTAAAAAGCTGACTTAATCATCCAAATTGGCAATCTGGTGTTATTACTGCGTACAAACTCGTCGTCAATAAAATTCAAAGACACAACCCCATGAACCGTTGTAATAACCGGTATCTTTTTCAATCTCAAATAAACGTAAACTAAAAACAAAAATACCGAACTGATCTGCCCTCCATACAATCTTAATTCATGTTGGATATGGACCAAATCTGGACGTAATTGACGCAACTGGTTTATCAGCTGAAAAGGAAATTTCCAGCCTTTTTGCCAGCAATGGCGCACTTCAACATTATCTTTCAGACGATATGTTTCTTCTCCACGGTACATATTCGCCAAAAAGTAAACTTGGTCATTTGATTGGAAAGGAACATTCGATATCATGTTCTTGGAATACAAATCTGGGCCTCCAGTGCGTGGAATATTTTGATCAGGTGGAAAAATGCAGGAAATAAACACTAATTTCATAATCGTTCCAACATCTTTAACGTATGCTCATACACGGTATCCACTAGCACTCTGTCAATGCATTGCGGTTGATGATAACAATTTGGTTTATATGAACAGAAACAAGGAGCTTCTTTATCATATAATTTTACCATTCGCCCATAATCATGAATTTCCATTGGAGAGGTCGGCCCAAAAATCGCCACTACTTTTTTTTGTAAAGCCAACGCTAAATGCATTGCCAAAGTGTCTCCGCAGACAATCACCCGGCTATCATTAATATCGCTTAGATATTCCAACAACCCGGCCCGTTTAGTAAAAACAACAACCGGTATGCCACGTTCTTTCAATTTATCATACAACTGGTCATAACCGGACCATCTTTTTGTCGGCCACCGCTCTCCTCCAGCCCATCTCTCTACCCCAACCGCATACTTGGTTTCCCTGCTCAAATTAACTCCCAACTGGTACTCCTGATCAGTAAACGGTAAACTAAACATTTCGTACAAATATTCTTGGAACGTTCTATTGTTTTGTTTTTTTAACTCATCAGCTTTCTCTTTGCCATGTCTTGAAATCAAACTCATATCAAACCATCCTTTACCATGATCGGTATATTTCACTTCATTGGTAATTTCATCAACATACACCCCTACCAATGAATGCCGTTTAACTTTCTGCACCAATTGTAAAACTGGTAATTCTTCATCAAGAGATATTACTAAATCAAAATACTGACCTAAAAGCCGTTGGTGGTCATAATCATCACCAAACCGGTAAACACATTTAAGATAGGGATTAAGGCATAACAATTCATAACTGCTTGGGGAAGTCAGCCAATGAGCATCACCTTTAATAGCCGGCAATAAAGCCGTTGTCCTTACTACATCGCCCAATGCTCCTAATTTTACAATCAACACTTTCATTGCTAAATATGCAATTTAATTATTATTATATTCCCTAGGTTACAATAAAAAACAAATAAAAACAAGAAAAAAAATTCTGGTTGACTATATTTCTTTTTCCACTACAATATCCATACTTATGAATCCATTCAAAAAGCTAGTAGAACACTTTCAAACCCATCCTGCAAATTATCTTTCTATTTTACCAGCTCTGTTTCTCCTAAGCGGTTTCTGGTTTATCCCTGGTTATATACAACTGCTAGATCTAACCGTGGGTCCTGCTCTTGCTTCTAAGGCACAAGGATTCACAGGCTTTGATTATCTGCTCCACTGGCTGGCAATGGCTGGTGTTTTAGAAACAGGCCAAAAAGTCATACTCGTTGTTGTGCTCTGGCTTGCCACCCTAGGCTGCTACCGTCTCCTTGATAAATACCCAAGCTGGACTAAAATCAGCGGTTCCCTGCTCTACATCATCAATCCATTCGTCTATTACAGGATGATCACAGGGCAGATCAATGTGATAATCATTCTAGCTCTCCTACCATGGGCATTACGTTACATTATTGCTCTGTTGGAGACATCAAACACAAAAAATTGTTTGCGTGTCGGAGTCATCACTGCCGCCATGGGGCTATTCGCTCCACATGGGCTGCTTATACTAGCAATTATCTACGCGATCGCTTTTATTGCCTATTTATGGAAAACGCCAACATGGCAAAAAAAATTATTCTCCCTTCCTTACCTTTTAATCATATTAGCGGCTGTCTTAATGGTAAACAGCTTTTGGATCATTCCCGCGATCCAAGGAAAGGGATACGTGGGGGAATATTTGACCGATATCTCCCACCCAATCCAAAACACTATCTACCAAACGATTACGGACTCAAACTGGGGATTGGGCTACAACGTACTGGGACTATACGGATTCTGGGCTGAAAACAACTTTTTCAACTTAAGCAATAAATCGTTCGCTCCTTGGTGGCCATATCTATTGCCCATCATACTATTCGTTATTATTCTTGGAGCACTATCCACATGGAAACAGTACCGTGAATTTTCCTCCTCGCGTAAAACCTTAATCGTAGTATTAAGTTCTGCCGCTCTCCTCGGCTTCTTTTTGTCCTTAGGAATAGCCTCGCCGCTCACCAAATCCCCTATGGAATGGCTTTACAGGCACTTTGTCCCGCTCCAAGGTTTTAGAGACTCTCATAAATTTTTAGTTATCACCATTATTGGCTACGGATATTTCTACGCTGCCGGATTGGAATATCTGGCAAAAAAAACAGAAATTATCAACAGATGGAAATTATCAGGGGCGGTATTGGGAATCGGTATCCTTATACCGTTCCTATACACTCCAGGAGTCTTTGGAAACTTCCACGGCGTGGTCCAGCCAGCGGTATTCCCGCAAAGCTGGGCAACAGTGCAAACATTTCTTAATAATGACCAAACGGATTACCGCGTGCTTGTATTTCCATGGCATCAATACCAAAGCTACGCTTTTCTCAACAACAAAAAAGTAGCCAACTTAGCTACCGTCTTCTTTAACAATAATCTTATCGTAGGCGACAATGTGGAATTTGGGGTGTACTCCACTTCCAGACGTAAAGAATCAAAGATAACTGACTTGTTTCTAGTTCTCCCTAACGACAAGAAAGAAAAAATGGCAACCACCATGGCTTATAATCTCAACGTAAAGTACATAATCCTTACCAAAGAAGTCGACTGGAATACCTATCTCTGGCTTGACAAAGCGGATGGTTTGGAAAAAGTGTTTGACTCTAAAGAAATTTCTCTCTACGAAAACAAAAGATGGAAGACCAATAACAGCCGGGTAATTAATCAACAGCCTGATTAACAAACAATAGATCAACAGCTTCTATAATTTCAGTTTCTTTGAAAATACGGCCGACTGAAATTAGTTTTAATTGAGGAGCTATTTGTTGAAGCAGACCCATGACTGACAAAAAGTTGCCATCTGATGGCCGGTCGACACTTATCTCTAAAATCAGGTATCGTGACTTTGCAATGATCTCTGAACTTGCAACAAAAACATCGTATTCAGTACCTTCTACGTCAATTTTGAGCAAATCAATATGTGGTTCGTTGTTAATTTCTGATATTTGAGACAGGCGACGACCGCTGACATTGTAGGCAACCGCGCCTGATGAGTCGTTTCTTGGATGGAGAAAAACGCTAGCAACCAAGCTAGTTTCTTTTGGTAAATACATTTCAAAAGACTGTTTGGTGGCTACGGCGCAATTAAAAATATCTTTTTTGGCGTTTAATTGTAATAGAGAGAACGACTTTGACATTGGTTCTATGCTATATACTGTCTTGGCATGCAGATAAATTTTGGCGAATAAATTGAATTGCCCGATGTTAGCGCCGATATCAACAATAACACTATTAGGAGCAATGCACTTGTGTAAAAAAGAATTATCAACAAAGACACTCTGGAGAAAAGCCAATCCAAAAATTTCATCATAATAGTAATTAACGCCAAATATTTTTACATTGGTAATTCCAGGTTGTATGCCAAAGAGAACGTTTTTGCAAAGCAAAAAATATTTCTTACAAATGAAAGACAATTTTTGCCATAGCGGCAAAGAAAGTTTTAAAAAGCTGTAATCGAGTCGGAGAGAACGAATAATAAATTTCAACATGATCGCATTAATTATGCTTATTCTTTCGTTAAAATGATAAATGGTCTTTCAGCTAATAACTATCCTAAATCATCCTTCTTGGAAAAACAAGATTGGTTATCAAAATGGTGGCTTTGTTTACGCACTACAAACAAAGGACGATTCATCACTTCCCGATGGATGTTTCCGATATAAAGAGCTATCAGACCAAGACAGATAAGCACGATACCAATTAGAAACAGATTAAAAACAGCGAGAAAAGCAGTGCCAGTAATCTTTAAATTTAACATATCATCCAGAATAAACCGCTCTATGAGCATAAATAAACCCATAAACCCGGAAATAACAGTGATTATAATCCCTAAATAACCAGCTAACCGCAATGGAAATAAACTATGGCTTACAAAACTAGAGCTCGCTAATCTCACCAGCTTAACAAAGCTATATCCAGCTTCTCCATCTAACCGTTTGCAAGCTTTAAAACGTACAAAAGCTTGAGGGAACCCCAACCAATCTAATAATCCCCTAGTCATACGCTCACGTTCAGTAAATCTGTTAAACACATTAACTACCGTACGGTCCAAAAGACGATAATCAGTTCCTCTAGGAATCATATGGGTCTCTCCAATCGCTTCCATAATCTTATAAAACAGCCATGACCCTGTTCGTTTAATATATCCCTCCCCCTGGTTCTTTTCTCTCACTCCCACTACCACCTTATGGCCTTCTTCCCACTTCCTGATGAATTCAGTTAGTAGTTCCACAGGATGTTGGAGATCAGCGTCAATCATCACCACAGCGTCTCCCTGAGCGTACTGCAATCCAGCGGTCGTAGCGATCTCTTTGCTAAAATTCCTAGAGAATTGTAGATATTTCACTTTATCATCCTGTTTAGCCAATTGTTCTATCATTATTAAGCTGTTATCAACACTGCCGTCATCCACAAAAATAATCTCGTGGTCGTAATTTAACAACTGTCCTAACACCTGTTTTAACTGTTGGTAAAGCGCTGGAAGGTTTACTTCCTCGTTATAAACCGGCACGATAATCGAAATCAATTTCATGCTCTCTACCTTAATCTAAATCAACTTTTTGTTCAACCCCTGTTCGTTGCCAGAGTGTACGCATCCCTATGATCAACAACAGCACGGTGATTATAGATGTTATTGTCAACATAGAAACAAAATCAGCAATGGTTGTTGGATGATACGCAGATGGAACAATAAACAAAAATAACTGCAGAACAGCAATGGTCGCAATTGCTGCAACTCCCCACCAGACGTGACGAGCTACATACAGCGAAGCGGTAACAGTCGCTACTGCCAACAAACCCATAAAAAAAGCTACTTCAGTCATCACGCTGGCTGCTAAAGAAAATTTGTCGCCATATAAATAATGCAATAATTGCTGTCCAAACAACCATGTGCCAACCACGCCTAATAACACCAATGCCCCGACTGCCAGTAATCCACGCCTAGCGATCCAACGTTCTTCCGCCGGTCCGGCAACGCTAAACATTGGATAAAGCACCACACCGAACGCCGCGCTGATGTACAACACGGCTTTGCCAAACAAAGAAATAACGGCATAAGCGCCAACATCAGACGGTATAGCTAACCTAGCCAGAAAAACATCATTGCTCGTCAACCATGTGATTGCCACTAATGAACATGTTGCTAAACCGGAATGTTTCCACAAACGCGGACATTTGACTGAAACGTCTTCTGCCTTAGGTAAATCATTAGATACTATCTGCCAAAGCAACGGCAGTATTATAATATTCTCAATCAGCAAAGCAAAAAACAGTTCTTGCGTTCCTAATCCCTTTAGTCCAACTACGATATAAGCGATCACTACCTTTACTAGCGCATCGCCAACGCCAACCATCGCATATAATCTCCAACGTCCCAACCCTTGGGCAATTGCGCGCAAAATCGCCACCCAGCCAGCTGTGACTACAACAAACGCCATAATGGTAAAAACAATTGGACCGCCCAATATAAACCAATGCTGCGCAACCAATGAAACGGCAATAACTGTTGCCACGATTGCCAATCCAGTCTGGAGTGAAACGATTTTTAAAGCGTTTAAAAAAGAACGTAATTTAACAGGATTATTTTTTTTATAGTCAGCGGCAAAATGAGTAGCTGTTATGCTCAATCCAGCTGGCAAAACCAACAAGGTAGAATAGATGGCCCAGAGCGTTTCAAAATCCCCAAACTCGCCAACCGCCATATATTTAGCAAGCACTAAATGCATGGCGTACGCTGCCACTCCGCTCATCACCACTGCCGCTAACGGCCAATGGACATTAGACAACCAACCCCAAGAAGCCTTAAATGAACTCAACCGTACTTGAAAAGACATGAACAAAGTATAACTGAAATTATAATAAAAACACACTTGTCTTTCCTAAGAATTCCGCTATACTGATTCCGTCCTTGGACCGGTAGTTCAGTTGGTTAGAATGCTCCCCTGTCACGGGAGAGGTCGCGGGTTCGAATCCCGTCCGGTCCGCCAGTTAAAATCTTGCAAACCAGAAAAAATTGTCTCGCTCGGTAGTCAATTTGTATTGTTTTTAGGAAGAAAACGAAAATAATTTATCAATAAGGACAAAAGAAGCAGTTTAATACTACAGCTATTGACGTGTTAAATAAACTATGTTATTATTTAAATACAATATACACTTAAATCATACCTTGACATAAGAGAGTGCAGAAAAATGCAGACGGCTTCAGAATAATTGGCTAATCCTAGCCATAAATTCTCTTGAATCCTACTATTTTTCTACAGTCTCAAGTAAAGGAGGTAACAAATGGACAAATCACTTAATCAAAATCGAATTTTTGAGCTCGGGAAAATTTATCTCCAGTGGTTGAACACATGGAATTTCGTCAGCGACAAGTGGGTGATGACCGGACTTAGTGAAACAAAACGCTTGCTTGGACTACTGGCACATAAATGTCCTCTGTGCCAAATGAATACTCATTACTACATGATTCTCTGCCAGGCAAAAGATGCCGATGGGAATCCAATCGGTAAACAACAAATATTGCCGCATTACACCAAGAGTGGATTCTTTCCGGGAATGATAGAGCCACTTGGAAAGCTAAATTTCGGTATATGCCCCACCGGACACGAAACCGCAAAAATTTATGTGAATTGTAATGGTGGGGACGGTTCTTGGGGTGATCTTGTTCATCAGTTCAATGGGAACGAGATATCACAAATCGCACGTCCCTAGCTTAATCATTTCGAGTTTGCCAGTTCTCCATAAAACTGGCATTTTTCTTTTTTCCGACAATTTACCGCCAAAATACAAAATTATTTACAATGATTTTGTAAATTAAATTAAACTATTAACGTTCTACTTACCCCTCGCTATAAAGTGAGGGTTTTGTATTTTTCATCCTCCACAGCCACCCAATTGCTAATACAATTACCACAAGACTGACCCATTGCGGTAGACGTAATCCCAACCAAGCAGGAGTGTTGTCTATTCGTATAAACTCAATACAGAACCTTCCTACACTGTACCAAGCCAAATAATAGGCAAACACAGCTCCCTTGCCCTTACGAGCCAACAGAGGCTCTATAATGGCTAATAAAGCCACTCCAATAACATTCCAGAGGAATTCATACAAAAAGGCTGGATGGAAGTAGGAAAAGCCTTCATAGCCAAAGGGACGATGCTGTAGATCAATGGGAATACCCCATTGCTTGTTAGTAGACAACCCAAACAGCTCCTGGTTAAACCAATTGCCCCAGCGCCCGATTGCTTGCCCCAACAGCAAAGCAGGACTGAACCAATCCGCTACTGCCAAAAACTTGTCTTTTCCTGCCTTCCACCAAGCAGCCAGCGCTCCAGCCAAGATACCGCCATGGATTGCTAATCCCCCTTCCCACACTTTAATAATCTCTCCTGGATTTGAAAAATAAAACACTGGATTAACAAACAGCACTTCGTAGATTCTAGCTCCAGCAAGTCCAGCCACAAAGACAATGAGAACAAAGTCAATCGTCTGGTCCCATGTCCAATTAACTTCAAGAAATTTACGTTTCCTGAAAGCAATCACTGCCAGAGCAGCAGTCAGAGCCACTAAGTACATAATGCCGTACCAATGAATAGACAAAGATCCCCACTGCCAGAGAGTGGCATTGGGGATATAATCTCGCAAGAAGTTTCCCATTACCTTGGACCGCCTAGCAACCCCTGGACAATCTTAGGCAACTCCTGCCAATTACTAACCTCTTTTCCATTGACAAAGAAAGTGGGCGTGGAATTAACTCCGCGATCTTCCCCTTCTTTCATATCTTCTTTCACTACTTTCTTCTTAGCTTTGGAATCAAGGCAGTTATCAAACTTCTGCTGGTCTAAACCAACCGCGATTGCGTAACGTTTAAGATCAGGGTTAAACAAAACGGTTTGATTATCAAACAACATATCATGATACTGCCAGAACTTCCCTTGGTCATTAGCGCACTCGCTTGCTAAGGCGGCGTTAAAAGCGTTCTGATGCACAGACGTCAAGGGGAAATGTCTATACCAAACGCTAACTTTATCCCCAAACTTATCCAATTCCGGCTTAAGCGCACGGAAAGCCGCTCCGCAAGCAGGACATTGGAAGTCAGAAAACTCCTCCACCTTGATTGACGCTTCCGGATTAGTGACTGGCCGTGGAGAGACAATCTCTGGATAATCAGGAACAGTATTAAACTTCCAGATTACCAACCCAGCAATTACAATAACCGCGGCAATAATCCAATGCTTCATTATTTCTTCAAAAGAGCGTCCACCAAACCCTTAAATTGCTCATATGGCAAAGCGCCAGACACCAGTTGGCCGTTAATAAACGTGCCTGGAGTCCCTCTTACTCCTTTTTGAGATCCTTCCTGGAAATCAGCTTCTACTTTGGCCGCGATCTTCTGGTCAACTAGACAGCTCTGGAACTTAGTAATGTTTAAGTTGTTCTCTTTGGCAAGCTGTTCAAAATACGGTTGTCCTAACTTGTCCTGGTTGGCAAAAAAGGAATCATAAAACTTCCAAAAAGTATCAGCCTTCTGCTGGGCGGCGCACTCGCTGGCAATAGCTGCCGGCCGTGCCTGAGCATGGAGGCTGTCCAAAGGGAAATGCTTATACACAAACCTGATCTTGCCTTCATATTCTTTTAACAACTGCGTGATAGTAGGCGCGAAACGAGAGCAGAACGGGCATTGGAAATCAGAAAACTCCACCATGGTAATAGGAGCGTTCCACGTCCCTTGCCAGTGGTCTGACTTAACAATGTCAAACTTAGCATTGACCGGCGCTTGCTCCTCTGGCAGCTGCGCCTCTGGCTGGTTAGGTTTAGCACCTGCCACGGCGCTAGGGGGAGCCTGGCGTCCTAGAAACACCCCTAGCATGACCACGAAGCCTACAGTGCACAACACCAGCACTGCCGCCACTATACCAAGAGTAAAACTCTGTTTGGAGGAAAAGTTATCAAAAAAAGATTTTTCCATTAGATAAATTAATTAATAAATAAGACTGGTATATCTTAGCAAGAACACGCTCCTTTGCAAAGTGGCGGGTTAAAAAACTACTGGCCGCAAGAACATTTAGACAATACTTCTTTGCAATCAAAGCATTGTTCTTCCATAGCGGCATTGCATTGATCGCACATTGGTCCCTGCCCCTCTGATTCGCAGTGAGGACATTTCATCATAGACGGCCACCTCCTTTCCTCTTCTTTTCCCATGCTTCCGGATTAACTATATTATCTGGCTGGCGTCCACGGAATACATCCACTACAGCCTGACAGGCCAATCTAGCCATCTCTTCTCTGGCTTCCTTTGTGGCTGACGCGATATGCGGCGTTACCACCGCGTTGGGCAGACGTTTCAGAAGCGGATGAATCTTTGACTCGTGTTCAAACACGTCAATGCCAGCGGCAAACAATTTTTTCTTTAATAAAGCTTTTGCCAACGCTTCCTCATCCACAACCGCTCCTCTAGCCGTGTTAATTAAAATAGCTGTTGGTTTCATCATCGCCAATTGCTTGGCTCCGATCAGATGGCGGGATGATGTTAAAAGCGGCACATGGAGAGACACTATATCAGCTGTACGCAAAGCTTCATCCAAAGGCATCCGTCGTGCGCCTAATTCTCTTTCCGCTTCCTCATTTATTCGTTCGTCCACATACACGATCTTCATATCAAATCCATTTTTCAAACGTTTAGCTGTCTGAAACCCAATCCTTCCCATCCCTATAATCGCCACTGTTTTCCCTTTTAATTCCATACCGATCATTAAACCAGGATCCCAGCCTTTGTACTTGCCAGAGACGATGTAACGGTCAGCTTCCACGATCCTACGCGCGCACGTAAGAATAAGCGCGACCGCGTAATCAGCGACTGTTTCAACTAAGACACCAGGGGTATTAGTAACTGGAATGCCTAACTTCGTGGCTAACGGAATGTCAATATTGTCATAACCAACCGCGTAGTTGGAAACAATCTTTAAGTTTGGATTGACAGCAAAAAAATCAGCGTCCACTTTATCTACTAATTGTGTAATCACAGCGTCAGCTCCTTTAACGCCAGCAAACAGCTCCCGCCTATTTAACTGCCGATCATGGGAATTAATCCGCACATCAAAACTACGCAACAAGCGCATTCCTGCTTCAGGAATATTACGAGTAATAAATACCACTCTAGACTGTTCTCTCATGGTATTTACTTGCCTTTACCAACACTGCCAAACAACTTAATTTTCTTTTTAGCTGTTTCATACGTTAATTGTTTTGCTTCCCCTAAGGCTTCCCGCGGGTCAAGAGAGGAAGGATTTTTTTGTAAAGCTTTTCTTAATCCCGTCATAAACGCCAGCCTTAAATCAGAGTCTATGTTAATTTTAGCTACTCCTAATTTAATCGCCTTCCTAATAGCGCTGTCTGGCACTCCTTGAGCATTCCCCAGCTTTGCACCCCACCGTTCCGCTAATGTCACGTCACTACGTCTGACTCCAGAAGCTCCATGAAGCACTAACGGAATCTTAACAACCTGGGCAATCCGTTCTAATCGTTTAAAATCCAGCTTTGGCTTTCCTTTGAACTTATACGCCCCATGGGCAGTGCCAATCGCTACAGCAAGACTATCACAGCCAGTGGCTTTAACAAACTCTCTGGCTTGATGGGGATCAGTTAAATAATCGTCAGCTGAAACAAAATCCTCCATGCCGCGAATAGTGCCCAACTCCGCTTCCACCGCTATCCCATGACGATGAGCAAGGCTTACAATCTTTTTAGTGTTTTTTACATTCTGCTGGTATGGCAAAGAGGAACCGTCATACATAACGGAACAATATCCCGCTTTAATCGCCTGTTCCACTAAAGACAATTCCTTTCCATGATCCAAATGCAAAACAACCGGCACTGAAACTTGCTCCGCGGCCACGGTAATCATCGCCAGTAAGTTATCCAACCCAGCGTATGATATCGCTCCAGCGGATGTCTGTACAAAGACTGGGGAACGCGAATCTTCAGCAGCCTGAAGCACTGCCAACACGGTCTCTAAATTCTGCACGTTAAGAGCAGGTACCGCGTACCATTCTTTCTGCGCTTTCCGCAATACTGCCAGGCTATCCGCTAACATGCCATTATTGTAGCACAGACGCTGTCTATCTTTTACTTCAACTTGTAGTTGATATTCATTTCAATCACTACCTTGAGCTGGCCAGGCGTAATGCTCATTGGACCAACAGGGCCTGCTCCGCCCTTGCCATCCATAAACAACGGCTGCTCTGGCGTGGAAACGATATTCTCCCACCAGCCTACAATCTCTCCCAACCGTACGCCAGTTGCACGCGCCATTTCCTTGGCTTTAACCTTTGCGTCAGCCACTGCCTTAAGCCTTGCTTCCTGTTTCACTTTTTCCAAATCTTTCACAGAAAAAGTAATGCCTGACACTTGGTCAACTCCAACTTTAGTTGTTTCTTCAATCACTTTGCTGACCATTAACGCATTTTTATCTATGCCATAAACATTTACTGATATCTGCTGGAATACCAAATAACCGTCAATAACAGGATTGTTGTTCTTATCATAGTTGTACTGCGGAGACAAATTATATGCCGTCACCGCGGTATCTTCCTTAGCAACGCCTAAACTTTGTAGTTTATTCATAACAGCCAAAGCTTTTACTGTATGAGCTTTATACGCTTCAGCCGCTCCTTTTTCGTCCTTAGTGTTAATCGCCAAAACAACAGTCGCCATATCCGACGATAACTGCGCTTCACCACGTCCAATCACATTCACTTGGTACTGTGGATAATTAACGATCCTATCTCTTAAAATCGCTACTAGCACGATAGCAGTCAAAGCCAGCACTGTTAAAGCAACCAACAACTGCCAAAAAGGCTTGGTTGGTTTTATTTCTTTTGTTTTTGCCATTTTATTAAAGGTTAATAATGGTTATAGTATACCCCCAAATCAAAAACAAAACAAACTAATAACGATAACGGCGGTCTGGTTTCTTTCTGCGATACGGCTCTATGGTCGCTGGAGGGACAACTTCGCCGACAGCATACTTGAAACCAAGAACTTCACCAAGAGACAGTTCTTGCCAAGGATCATTGACTGTAGTACGACGGAACACTCTTACGTACGTTCCCAATGCTTGAGTGTTATAAAGAAACTCATCCTCCCGAAACAAGTCCGTGGGATTCTCTGAAATATCTGGCCTCTGGTAGCGTTCAAAACGAGTCTGGCCACGCTCACCTTCCACCACAAGCACGTCTTTGATAATGCCATTTTCAGTTGTCTCAATATTCTCTTCCACCACATTGCCCTTAGCTTTTACCCGCTCCACTAACCGTTTCCATTCAATATTAGTCATACTATTGGATTTTATAGCATTTCTGGTAAGATAGACAAGTGTTTCACGGCCTCATCGTCTAATGGTTAGGACGGATGGTTCTCAGCCATCAAATCGGGGTCCGATTCCCCGTGGGGCTACCAAACAACACACAAGGCGGATTACTCCGCCTTGTTTTGTGTCTACAATGTCTACCGTTTTGCTCCGCTATAAGCAACAGCTCGTACAATATCCCAATGGTTAGCTGATGTAGGCGCGTAACCGAATATCGCCTTAAATGATTTAGCAGCTGCCTTTTCTGAATTAAGATTCCGCTGGCTAGGGCGCAAACCATAAGTCATCACCACCACGGCCGCGTCGTCCTTGGCATTGGTACGGCTTGGAACACGCTTATAAATCTTCTTAAACGTGCCTTCAGCTTGTTTTTCAGCAGTCGTCGCTTTTACGCTCGGCCACCGTCCATTGGAAATCTTCACCACATCCAGCCAATCGTCAGTATTAGACGGCCATTTGCCGTACACTGCCTTATAGCTGTTAACCACGCCTGCGCGCTCTCCAGCTCCTAGCACTTTAGTGGTTGACGTGCCACTTGTTACAAATTGTTCAATAGCGTTCTGTACGGAAGAAGAAACACTGGTTTTGCCTACGATCTTCTTTGTTAACGATGATACTGAACTGACGTAAGCGCTCTTGTCCATTATAAATCCTGCTTCCACTGCCAATTCCGCCACACTGCTTGGCGCCGCCGATACTGATGATGGCGTACTCACAGCCGGTGTCGTGGTAACAGTCGTCTGTTGGCTACCTGACTGCCCTGCTGTCTGTCCTCCAGTGATAAACGCTCCTCCGCCTCCACCTGTTACTACAGTAGCGCTTGTAGTCGCTGACACAGCGCTAGACGCCGCTGACTCGCCATTGCTGTTAATAGCTGTGATCTTGTAGTAATAAGCTGTGCTGGCGCTTAAGCTGCTATCAGTGTAAGAGGTGGTGGAACCGGATGACACTGTAGGCTCTGTTCCAACACGGCTAAAGGTGCCGTTAGAGGAAGTGCTGCGGTAAAGATCATAACTAGTTGCTCCGCTCACTTGTGTCCAGCTTAAGGTAATCTGGCTGCTACTGGCAGCGCTGCCTGCCAAACCGCTTGGAGTGGAAGGCGCCGAAGCGTCAGTGGAAACAATAGGAGCGTATAGGGAGAAGTGGTCTGTTGGAGCGGAGATGACCACACTGGCCACGCCAGACAAATCTTCCGCGGGATCAGTCACTACATCGCCATCGCTATCTTTATAAGTAATACTGCTGGCTAAAGTGGACCAGTTAGCGGATGATTCATCCCAGTACGCCATTGTTAATTTATTAACTTCCGCTTCAGTGTTAATGGAACTGTCGCTAGCTGACGCGACTGCCGCCAATTCAGCTACTGTAAATTCTTTCTCCACAGTCACTGAATCGTTAAGATTAGTAATGGGATTGCCTGACGCGTCAGTAGCTTTAATTTCAGAGGCTTTTCCTCCAACCGGCCTCGCTGATCCAGTCTCACGCACGTTATTAGTCTCTTTTGCCGACAGGTTGCTGGCTGAAGTGGAAGTTCCTAACGCGTTAGCTGGAATGTTTAATCTAATACCAGATGTTAAATCTTCTAGGGTACCGCCATTAGCCGGAGTGATTGGTTTGCTCTTAGGCGGATTAAGAGCGAACGTGGCGTTCAGACCGATATTCTTGCTAATCACTGAACCGCCAGTCACGTCAATTGGGTTGCTGGCAAAAGGAGTTTCCGCGTATCCTTCCGCTACCGCGAATACCCGCCAAACACCGCTGGACACAGGAAGAACGTAATTGCCGTTAGCGTCAGCCTGCGTGCCTGAGTAACCTCCTCCTTGCTTCTCAGCCCTCACAAAAGCGCTAGCCGCTCCAGCTTCTCCAATTTTCACTTGGCCGGAAATAGTTGTTGAGGCAGCTCCCATTGTCAATGTCTGTCCAATCAGATCAGCGTCAATAACTGAAGCGTTGACAGAAAACGAACTGGCTTCACGGAAGTACCCAGGCTTCATAGCGTTAACCAAATACGCGCTACTTGCATTCGGAACTTTTAACGTAACAGTGCCGTTGCTGGCTGTTTTTTGGCCAATGTGAATGCCGGATGTCGGGTTAACCATTTCCACCCAAGCGTCACGTATTGGATTAGTGCCGTCAGTTACAGTTCCGGAAACAGTACGCAGTGTCGGCAAAGTAATAGTCAAGCTCTCATTGCCATCAACTGTCACGATGCCTGTGGTGGAGTTATATGTAGTGCCATCTCCTCCAGCAATGTTTCCTGGAGTCAAAAACATACCAGGCATGCCGACTTGCACTTTGTAACCGCCGTCTTGCGTGGACAATGATGATACTGTCCCATTAGTCACTTCAGCGTGAGACCGTTGTCCATTAACAGACACTAAGTCAACAAACATTTTATCAACAGAAGAGGAAACAGTGATCGCAACTGTCCTAACGTTAGCGACAGTGAAATCTTTATTGCTCACATCATTCGCGACATCAAAAGCAGCTAGTGGCGGAAGTTCTCCAACACTTGGGATAAACGCCCGAGCAATATAGCCATTGCCAGCTGGTACTCTTACTGAATACGTGCCATCAACGCCGGTGATTGCCTCGTTAAAATTATTATTGCCCATCACCCTGACAAATACTCCGCTTGCCGGAGAACCTCCGGAAGTTACTGTGCCTGACACACTGTAGAAAGTGCCAGTGGCAGTCGGAGTGAAGTTAATGTTGGAAGCGCTGCTGCCGTTGATGACTACTGTCTGTTCGCTCAATTGTCCATACTGTGGCACGAAAGAACCGACTTTCCATGTTCCGTTTGACACGTACAAAGTATACGATCCAGACGAATTGGCATTAGCGTTAGCATTGCCAGGCCCGTCAGTGCGGTAAGCGTAGACTGACGCTCCTTGAATAACATTAGTGCCGTCAGTCACCTTGCCGCTAATAGTGTAATCCGGTTTAGCTACTTTCAGGACAAAAGCGGTGGCAGCTGCTGCGGGCGTAATGGCTGTGGTCGCTCCATCAAGCAACAGATAAGTAGAGGAATCAGAGGTAACCATAACTGGCACTTCTTTAGATGGAGGCATACCTGGCAAGAAAGCGCCTACAATGTAGCTGCCATCAGCAACATTCAAGGTGAAAGCTCCAGCAGTATCAGTCTGGGCATGCGTGCCAAATCCGCCAGTCGGAGAATAAGCATACACTTCAGCGTTAGCCATTACTTTATTACCGCTATCCTTCACAACGCCATTAATAGTCTTGGAAGTGGTGGCTAAAGTAAACACCAATATTCCATCATTGGCAGTGGCGCTTGATTCTGTAATCGTCGCTCCGTCCACCTGTATATCAACAGGTTTTGGCATTATATAATTAGGCGCTGGTGGCGGACCGCCAGCCGGACCTTTAGGCATTTGTGGCCCTACTCCCACAAACCACCGACCGTTCCCTAAATTAATAGTGAAATTCTCTGGGTTATCAGCGTCAGCGTCCAATGTGACTTGTTTTACCTTAAAGCCATTAGGGGAACCTGCAAATATATCCAACGGTTCATTGGCCGGGCCACTAATTCTCACCGTTACATTCGTACCGCCAGTAGACGCGTTGCTCAAGCTGAAACTAAACGTCGTGGCGCCGTTCACAACCACCCGTTCCGGACTGCCTTTGCCGTTAAAATCAGCGTTGCTTGTGGAAACAGTTTGATCAGTAAATAAGTAATATTCGCCGTTAACCAGGTTGGTAAATGAGTAACTAGCTGTCGCTCCACCGCTAAAATTAGCGCTTGTGGTTTCCAAAGGGCCAGTCATCGGAGACATTAAGTACACTTTCATGGTGCCTGTGCCGTTATTACTAGTGGCTGTAATAGTGCCGCCCAAACTGCTAGATCCTGACGCTTGTATAAAGAACGGCGTGGAAGATAAAGACTCTACGACCGTGGAACTATCTTTTGTCTTCACATCAACTGTGTAGCCGGAAGTGTTGAAATCTTTAGGCACAGTGGAATTTTTAATGCCAGCGATATCAATTGTCAGAAAATCATGTCCGTCTGAATTAGTAGCTCCATTAAGATACACGGTCACGGTTCTGGAAGCTGTATTAACCACAATACCGTCATCCGCGAGTCCCCCTTGCGCGGTTCCCGTGTCGTCGCTGTTAGCGCTGCCTGCGCAAGTTTTGCCGTTGTTGACTGACGAAGAACACTTAAATTTCACGGTGCCAGACCCAGGGCCGTTAAGATCGCTCCGCATCGGGCTGTTGATATCCTGTTTTGCTCCAGACACGTCAAAGCCAGTCGGGAAAGTCAGCACTATTGTGCCTCCAGACGGAATTTGCCTAGAGATCGGCAACCTAACGCCGTAAATAGTGGTCTGGCCAGCCATCATGTTAAATGGACGAACTTCAACCGGCGGAGCAAAACCAAAAGTGGTACTGGAGAAATTGGTTGGAATAAATCCGCCGCCAGAGCCAAAAGCACTATCTGATACAGCCATTGGACCAAGCGCTCCTTTGGTAGTAGCGCTGTTTTGGATCACTGACCTGGCTGATTTGCCAGTAGACGGCAGAGTATTGCCGGATAAATCTTTAGCTATGTTATCACCGCTCTCATCCAGTGACAGATACAAATCTTTGCCAACTGCCACCGCTAAACCCAACCCTTGGATAGTAACCGTATTGGTAGAACCGTCGTAATTGAATTGGGCGTTAGAAATGTCCACAATCGTGCCAGCACTATCTGGATTAAATCCAACGTCTCCGTACTTAATCACGTCATAGACCGTTGGGTTAAGAACACTGTTCGGCCAATTAATACTATCAGTCACCTTTGCGGCATTCATTGGTTCACTAAAAGTAAGAGCTATCGCGTAATCATCTCCGTTCATAAATGACACTGCCGGAGCAGCAGAATCAGCAGCGCCAGTGGTAAAGATCCGACTGACCGCGGTAGCCACTGCCACTCCAGTCAAAGACTGCGCTCCAGTCGTTATGTTAATAGTATAAGTAGTGTTTGGATTTAAAGCGCTCTTTGGAATAAAGAACGCCTGACGTTCCAATGGACGGTACTCCACACTGCCGTTAATGGCAGTGGAACCTACTGACACGTAGAACGTGCTACTTGTGATAGTAGATGGGTTGATATCACGGCTAAAGCCAATGTTAATCGCTCCAATATTTACAGGCACGTCAGTGGCTCCGCTATCAGGGAAAGAACCTTGTACGATCGGAGCTGTGGAGTCAGTAGAAGTGCCTACTTTGAATTCACTCATAAACATAGGGTTAGACGCCTGATCAGGCGGCGATATTGCAATGCCATTGGCTGCTTTAGCTCCGCCCAAGACTTTCAACCGATAGCTAGTACTCGCTGCAAACTGCCCGCTGTTAAACCCGCTCTTTAAAGTAACAGTCGCTGTTAATTTACTGGATCCTAAAGTGACAGTGTCAATTGCTAATGAGGTTACATCAGTCTCGGTTATGCCGGAAACACTGTAGAGTTTCACATAATCTTTAAGCAAATAAATGCCTCCGTCATCAGCCATGACGTCAGAAAAATCAATCACCAACTTAGTGTTACGAGGGACGTCAAATGATCCTGGCGGCGGAGTCGTTCCTTTGACATGCGGAGGTACAAAAGCGCCAGCGCCAAAAGTACCGCCTCCGGAAAAACCACCAGTAGTAGAATTAAACCCAATAAAATTAGCTGTTGAATTAGTAGTGAACGTAAACGCATAACTTCCGTCAGGTTGGTTGCCTTGTATGGAATTACCTGCCGTGTCCGTAACATTGGAAGACACAACCACCGCTATGGTTTTATTATCGCCAAAGGTATTAGTGCCGCTAAATGACCAAACAGCCATATTGGATTCAGGTGGCACGCCTGGAATATTCGGGTTGCTTGAATAATACGCCCAGCTGCCTTTACTGGAGGTGATATCAACCAATTCGCCTGTAGACGCGTCATTTACTTTAAGGTTGCCGATTGCTGTTGCTGCTGACTGGCTCATTGCCTTATCAAACACGACGAATATTTTGAAGTTGGAATCACCGCCTGGGATGCCAGACATACCATCCATAGGGCCGTTAAACTTAACTCTCGGTTTAGTAATATCTCCCCCAGAACCGCCAGAAAATCCTTGGCTTAATTGGAATCCAATACCTGTCGCTCCAGCTGGTAAACCGCCAATCTGACGATCACCATACCCGTCTTTAATCGCAACTATATCGTAAGTACCAGCAGTCAAACCACTCAAAGTATACGTACAGTTGCTGTCATTGGACGACGTAGTGTAAAAACTAGTGCCTTCAGCAAATACGGTAGCTTGCCTCACTCCAGTACTGCAAATATTAGACGAATCTTTAACAGTGCCCGCAATAGAGCTAGCTCCAACTGCTACAGTAGCTAATTCGAACGGAGTGTTGCTTGGTCCTTTAAACATCGCTGTATTGCTGCCATCAGACGCTTGGAGGAAATAACGTACAATCGATCCTACCGCTCCAACCGCCTCTGACGGAATAGTATAACGATAATAACCGCTTCCAATAGACGTACCAGTCACTTCCGTGGTCGGAGTGCAATCGCTGCCTGCGCAGTATAACAATTTAGCGCTTAAGGCTGGACTGGTTGTGGAGGTAGCTACGTTATCAAAAACACGTGCGAAAACGTTAAGTGCAGATGATTCAGCTGCTCTGAAAATCGGACGATGCATAATGTTCGGCGGAATAGTGTCTGTCACTGACGCTGTGGTAGTAAATCCTCTCACTGGCGTGCTTTCTAAAGCAGTAGCTGAACCCAAAGAAGACGTGGTTTGTTCCGCGTATGTTCTCACCATCCAGTAATACGTAGTATTCGGAGCAAGCTGAGCTGGCTGGGTAAGAATCAAGAAATTGCCGGCTCCATACCCAATATTACACATACCTGGATCGCAATGACTGCCATTACCTGACACATACTTTGGAAAAGCATAATCCCACAAAGCTGTGCCTGAAAAATCAGATGTTGATTTAATAGTTATCCTGTATGAATTAACTGAACCGCTGGAACTTGGATTAAAAGTAAAGAATGGCGGCAAAGGCATACTGGTAGCGCCATCGCTAGGAGCCAACAAGGTTAGACCGCTGCTGCCTCCACCAAAAACCGTAAAACCGCTTGGAATAGTAACTGTTTCACTGCCAGTAGTAACTCTCACATCCCTACTACCAGCTGACGCTCCTCCACCAACAGCCAAAGTAAATGTAAGGTTTGTAGCGCTGGAAGATGCCACGCCAGACACAACCAAACTAGTATCATTTGATCCGCTGGATAAAAATTGTACAGTACTAGAAACACTAAAATGTGTGTTAACGCCAGTAATGGTTACCAAAAAACTGGAACCGCCGATAGCCCCACCAGCTGGAATAACACCAGTAATCCCTGGCACTCCCCCGCCTCCTGAAGGAGCGATATTAATAGAAAACATCCTATTGCCAACCTTTGGCGTGCCTATGGTGCTATCCGTAACAGTAACACCAACCATATAGCTACCCGGCACATTGGCAATAGTGCCAGTCAGCTTGCCAGCGCTAGTCAAAGTCAATCCTAATGTTGTTAAAAGACCAGTATCCCCTTCACTGGTAGCTGTCCACGTATATGGTTCAGTACCATTGGAAGCAACAAAAGTAACTAACGGAGAACCGCTTGTATACGCAGTGCCAACTGTTGTTGATGGTATTGACGGCGTGGTAATCCCCAATGGGCTACTTATACCAACCGTATCTGTGCCAATCGCTTCTCCTGACATAGCGGCTATCTTATTGCTCCCAGCCGCGATCGTGGCTGGCGTACCGTCAAAATCTTCCGCACTCAAAGCCGCTGACATTGTCAAAATTGCGAAATCCTGCCCTGCAGTGTGGCTAATAACGCTAATTGTTTGCGCGCTGCCTCCACCATCCACATAAGTAAATGGATCTGACGTGCTAACAAAAACAATACTGCCTCCCCCAACTTTTTGGACTGGACGATTAAATCGCACATTCAAGGTTGGGCTGCCAACAGAACCTGATACACTGACAATTTCTGGCGAAGTGGCATCCACCCTGACTTCATTAGCAGAGAAGTTACTTGACGGACCATTACCATCCGTGGTGGTTACACCATTACTTGGAATTGTAACCATAATCCGATCGTCATTAGAAGCTGTACCAGATGTTCTAACAGTTACATAAAAAACAACCGCCGAACCATTAGTCAACGAAACCGGCGTGGCTGGAATTAAGGTAACGGCATTACTTGTAAATACTGGTGCTGGTTCACTAGCTAATGCAATTGGCTCGTCAAAAGGATCAAAAGAGCCGGCAGTAGGACCAGCGTCATTATATAAAGCTACTCCTGAACTGCCATTAGTAGCCAAAGAGGCAAGATCAGAGGTGGCAAAGCCAGCACCGCTGAAACTAGCTGTAACACTGGTCAATGTTTGGCCAACCTGGCTGGCAGTAACAGACAGTTTCACCAAAGCGATTGGTGAAGAATTGACTGAAATTGGAGCACCAGGGAAGTTGCCATTAATAAGCCCAGATGTGCTTACTGCTAGACTCATTGCTGCTTGAACTGGCAACGGCAAAAAAGCCGTTATGCCCATGGACCAAAAAATAGTGGCCACTATGGTCATAACCGGCAGAAACTTTTTTCTTAGCATGTTAATAATGTTAATCCCTAAACTTAGGGTTAGTTATTTAATTGCTTTTATTATAAACCTAAATGCTTTAAAGATACACCTGTGGATAACTTCACAAATACAAAACTACCCCGCCCTGCAAAGGACGGGGTAGTTGGCCGGTTGCCTAAGACATTCTTAGGTTTCCTTCAACGTTATGGCAACTAATCTTAAAGATTAGAGGCCTTGACGAGTGAAGGTGTCAGTCGGCAGGTTCTTCACCAAGAATCCGTTGTTGTAATCCGCGCTAGAGGTCGTGTGGCCAGTAGTATCGGATTGGTCGGAGAAGATGAAGTCGCCAGTGACTGAACCGGAAGCGGCATTCGCGGCGCTAGTAGCAGTGGTGTTGATAATACTTGTGCTCAAGGCTGCGCCAGTCAAGCTTCCGCTGACATTAGCGCGCACTTCAAACACTTTCATACTACCAGCAGCCACTTCTATTTCGCGAGCAGCCGCTAGGCTGATGATCAACGTGCCTCCAGTAGTCGCTACCGGAGCCGTGATATCGGCTGTAGCGGACTGGGTGGTCGGGCTGGAAGAAACATCAACCAAGCTGTAGTCAGCAGCGGCAGTAGTTACTGCCACATCGCTGGCCGAAACGTTGAAGGAGACTTTCTTAACAGTCACATCCCCCTTCGCGTCAGCCGTCACCGTGAAGCGGTAGATCGGAGCGTTCGCGCCAGTGATGATGGTAGAACCAATACCATTAGTGGTTGTCTGGATGGTCGGAGCGGACTTGTACAGCTTATGGGTCGCGCCAGCAGTATCAGAAGCGACCACTGAAGTGCCAGTCAGCCGAGTGCCAGAACCAACACCAATGGCTTCAGCGGTGGTGGAAGTGCCGGCGTTCAAGGTTACGGCAAATCCGGTACCGCCAGAAACCGCGCCGCCAGACACGTACTTGAGATCAGCCTTAACGGTAATCGTCTTGTACGAATCCTTTGGAACAGTAATGGTCAACCCATCAAACTGAGCCACGCCGGAGCTGTCAATGGTGAGCGGCTGGGTAGCACCCTTGCCGCCTTGGCCATAGACATCGCTGCCGTCAACAAGCCACAAACCAAGATAGTTGGCAGCCGGAGCGGCAGTGAACTTCAGCTTAGTAACCTTGATATCCTCGTTTGAAGCGAAGAACCGGTACTTAGCCATCACAACGCCAGTGGAACCAGCGACTTTAACAGCTGCTTGGCTTTCAGTGTCAGTAGGAGCGGCCGAAGCAGTCAAGGAGCCGGAACCAACAACAGTCACAGCCACGGTTGGGCTGGTTTCCGCGTTCACGCTCGCGGTCGGACCGGAAACGGAAGCGGTATTGCCTTGGGTATCCCGAGCAACCACGTTGGTTGAGTAATTAGTACCAGAACCAGTGGTGCCGGAACCAGCCAGTAAGTCAAAGGCTAACCGATAGCTGTAGAAGGTGCCGATGTTGTTGTTAATCGCAGTGTTGGAGATGTCAGCGCGCGCCAACAAAGTCTTGGTAGAACCAGACGGAATGTTGAATAACAGGTTGTCAAACATGACAGTACCGTTGGAATTGACAGACTCAACATCTCCAATTGCTAACCCAGTGCCAGAGTCAAACAACTGCATGGACGCAATGCGCTCATAAAGCGCAACTGCTGTGGCAGTGCCAGCGTCATCAGCGCTAGTACAGTCAACGTTAGTATCAGTACCGCCGCTGTCATAATCAGCTGAAGAACCGTTAGCACAGAGAGCGATTCCGACGCCTCCGATGTACCCATGTAGCTTCAAACTAGTCATGGTAGCATCAGCGCCAGAACCGGCTCGCAGGTTAATGCCAAGGAAATTCTTAGCCAAAGAACCACGAGTATAGGACTGGCTGGTCGGGTTGCCTGACAGAGACACGGTCAGAGCGGCTGCCCGGACAGTGTGCTGGTTGCCAACCAAAGAGGTAGCAGGCACGATGTCAGAGGCAGTCAAGTTAAGACCAGTGTCCAAGTTCCGGACATAAGTGGCTGAAAGAGCACTTAAGGTCGCTTTGATTGTCGCATCAGCAGTAATGGTGTTAGCGATATTCGCGGTGATCTTAAGGTTCGCCACTTGTCCAGCGACAAAGCTGTACGGACCAGACAAGGTAATGGTCTGGCTTGAATTAATGCCTATACCGGACAGGTCAGTCGGACCAAAGAGCAAAGCACCTGTATCCGCGTTGCTGATCTTCACGTTAGTGAAGTTAGCGGAACCAGAGCCATCCACTAAATCTACTGTTGAGGCATCACCATCCAAGGTAACAGATACCTGACGAACTTCAATGTTCGCCTGGGCAGCCATTTTACCAGTCCACAACACTACGTCAGTTTGGTTCTTAGCCAAATCAGCCGAGGTTGGGCCAGTGAAGGTGGTCGTGATCTGCGCGCCGCTTAAGGTAATGAGATGGGATGTAGCAACGCCAGACGATGTGTACGTGCTGTTAGTGACAGACACGCCAAAACCGTAGGTATTGCCAACCGCGTACAGATCAGTTGACTGATCCAGGTACAGGTTGATAGTCGTGCTCACCCGAGCTTGCAAGCCAATGTCAGCGTACACCTCAAAAATGCGAGTATCGCCTTTGGCCAGCGTGAACGGGGTGCTGAACACGAAGTTGACTAAGTTGTTGGCGTCAATGCCAGTGGCAGAGGCTACAACCGTGCCGCCTTGCTTAAGCTTAAGGTTCATCAATTGAGTTTTCTCAATGGAACCAGCTTGATACAAGGTAATCCGCTTGACAGTGATGTCTTCAGCGGAGCCAGCTCCTAATTGGAAGGCGCTGATCGCGCGGTCCAAGTCACCGATCTTAGCCGAGGTGTAAGAACCTGACTTAGTAACAGTGACGGTTCCCGCGGCAGCGGATGAGTAACTCATCATGTTGCCACGGACCGGGAAGGTACCAGCGACTGAAACAGGACCAACAACGTCAGAAGCAGCCACTACTTCCAAGGAATCAACGTTGCCGGAGATGCCTGTGGAAGCCATGTCAGCTGACACGGTGATCACTTTGGTGCTATTAGCGGCGATACTCAAATTGAGCCCGCTGAAAGTAGCAGTATTGGAGCTGGAGTTAATGGTACGACCAAGAGTCAACCGCAGATTACCGTCATACAGGTAAACGTTGTTGAAGTCAGTGGTCGCGCCAGCGCCAATCCGGTGAAGCACGATCGAGTTGATCTTGGTGCTCTGGGCGCCAGTGGCCAAGCGGATGTTCAAGAACGGCACATTAGAAGCGCCGGATGGAACGACCGCGGATGCCGGACTGGTTGAGTCCAAAGAAATGGTTACTGCCCCTTCGGTAGAAGTGCTACCGGAGCCTGAGCTACCGCCAGCGCTAACCTCCAGGCTGTAATCAGCTAATTTGGAGGTAACGGAAGAACCGTTAGAATAACTAATGCTGGACGGAGCGGTCACCACGTATGCTTGGTTGAAATTGTTAGCAGTGAAGCCGTCCGAGGTAACCGGGCGCTTCGCGCTATTTTCAACCATGTAGATTGTCGGATCACCAGCGTAGGTGACCAACTGGCCATCAACGTAGCCAGCGGAAGCAATCTCGCTGCCAATGGAGTAGTTGCTGACAAAGAAAGCGTCAGGCAAATCCACGACCATTGAAGCCCAATTGCTGCCGTACATGGTGCGGGCAATATCTTCTGATTTAACCCAGTGGAGCACGCCGGTCTTTCCGACCACGTACACCTTGGGATCAGTGGTAACTTTCACTAACTTCGTGCCAGGGCGCACAACCGCGTTCTTTGCGAGCGGATAGGATTGGAGCTCGCTCAAAGAAACGGTCTGAACGCTGGAGAAGTCCTTGTACCAGCTGAAATACACTGAAGAAGTCGGGAAAACATACCGCTTGCCTCCTGAAAGGAGGTAAAGGGCAGAATCTCCCGCGTGCTTGATCAGTGAACCGTCAGTAGCTGCCTTGGCAGGAGTAAAACCCCCAACCACGGTCATGACTACCATAACGGACAGAGCTGAAACAAACAGTTTGCGTAAAGTAGACATTTTATTCTGGTTAATTGTGTTGCTGAAGCGAGTGCTCGCTTTATGCCGCCAAACGATAAATCCTGACCTCACGCGCCCGGGACGGTCTAACCGTCTGCCGACCTTTATGGCTACCGTGAGTTCAGGCGCCTGGACAACAATAATTGCGCCCTCATTTCTCCAACAAGCGAATAAATTGGGCAATCATGCTCTGTCTAGAAGCACTTTCGCCTTGTCAAGGATCAATCTGCGTAATCTTACGCTGATTGTCCCCTCTCCAATTAAGGAGAGGTACAAACTGCCACCCAGCTCGTCGTTTACATTAACGACTGCTTCGGATGACAGGCCTGGTTCCTCATGTTTCAAAGAACCAAACCCGCGACCCGAAGTTATTCTTGTGGCGCTGGAGCCACTGGCTGATCCACCGGATTCTTTACTTCATTTTTACTTTGATCTGAAGTTCCATCCACTTGAAGAATAGGGACTACCGGCGTCGCTGATTCAGCTTTGCTAACCTGCTGTTCAGAAACAACCGCTAAATCCTGCACTTCAATTACCTTAGCGAGCGCGCCTGACAAATCATCTTTAGCAATCAGCCGTTCAGCCTCGTTTAATACCGCGTCCGCCTGCTTAGAAACACTCTTAGCTGTTGATAACTGCCCGTTAACTTGATTGCTTAACGCCGCAATCCGCAACTTAATGGATTCTACTTGCTCCTTTTGGTTGGCAATCCGAGCCGTCAATTGATCCTTTAATGATTGCTTATCAGTGCCAGCGCTGGCAATAATTCCCAAGGCCTTGCTGGAACTATTTAAGCTTGCCTGAATAGTTTCCGATACTGCCACTGCAACTGCCGGCGCGGCTGTTGGACTCTTCCTTAACTGGGCAAGAACCGTTGAAGTAGCCAATGCCTGACTGTTTAACTTTTCAGCCAACTTTAACAGATGGTTATTCGCGTCTCCAGCTGCTATTGCCACCTCCAAACTATTCTTAGCAGCCTCGACCTCAGATTTCAAACTGCGTACAGCCACCTGCACTACAGAACTCGGCAATCGGCTAATCTTGTCATAAGCGGCTAAATCGCCAAGCTCGGCCAACCGCCGATCAGCAAACCGTAAATGAAGCTCCGCTTCCCTTTCCGTTGACCAAGCAAACGCCAACATGGTCCGTTCAATGCCGATCTTCAATCCATAGAGCGGGCTGCCGGGAAGGCTCTGGTTGCTAGCTGCGACTGTACCAATACCGCCAACTAAAAGAATTATTGCGACTATACTACTGACTGCCAAACGAAAACCACGGATAACCACAACCGCTGCTGGCCTTGGCTGATATGACACTACTTCAGCGAGCAACCGCTGCTTCAAACGCAAAGCAACCGTTGGATCCATCTGGATCCTCGGATCATTGAAATAGGTCTTTAATTCACTGGCGAATTGCATTTATTTATAAATTAATCTGTTCTCTTAACGTTTGTACTGCCCGATGAAGCAATACCTTAACAGCGTTCTTTGACTTATCCAGCACTTCCGCGATCTCACTAACTTTCAGATCATGTCCATACCGTAACAACAATGCTTCCCGATATTCATCCTTAAGCGTACGGAACGCTTGGTTGATCTTCATCACCCTTTCCTTACGTTCCAAAGCGTCAACCAACAATGTCGGAGCGTCAACTATCAGCCGTTCATCAATCACTTCCAAATCAATCATTCCTTCTTCTCCTTCAATCGTTACATCCAGCGATACGGTTTGGACTGACAACTTACGGAAATGATCGGCAATCAGCCTCCTAGCCACCTGATAAATAAAAGCCATCAAGTGTTTGATCTCCGTACCTTTAACTACTGCTTCCCAAACCCGCAAGAACGTATCGTGCGTCAAATCCTCAGCCACCTGGATATTCCCAACCCTATAATAGAGAAAACGATAAATCGGTTGGTGAAAACGATCCCATATTTCACTATATGTTCTGGTAAGTTGTTCACTATCTCCACTTTCTTGGGCTACCCGCAAACCGCGGTTAAGCTTGATTACCAGCCACTTATCCGCAATCGGACGAATGGCTTGGCCCAATATTTGTTTAGGTGCGTTCATGTAATAAGACGGGAATAAGACAAAAAGGTTACATTTTTAAAAAAGACCCTTACAGGCACTAAGCCCCTATCTTACCTTATATTCTTAAAAAAATCCATAGGCAAAATTTGGCTAACTTAAGCCTTTAGTTATACACAACCAATGGTCAAATGGTTGACAAACTACCCTAGTTGTCTATAATGAAAGTGTACACTAGTGTAGAAGTTCATAATCGAAAGTGTACACTAGTGTAGAAGTTCATATTAAAACCAATGGATAAATCCCCTGTCAGACTCACAGTATCAGAAGCAGCTAAACTGTTTGGCGTAACTGGCAAAACAGTTCGTGATGCCATTAAAAATGGAGATATAAAATACCTTGTTGTCCAAGGCAGGTACAAAATCAGTTTTCCATCTCTGGTTGAATGGTCTCAAAAATCTATGCGCAGAAAGAATAAACTGGAAACAGAAGGAATTGGCCAATACATAGGACACTGGAAGATGACTAACAAAAAATATTCCCCAAATCCTGCCCTGCTCTCTGACACCCAAGATAACAATACTGCTTCCTAAGCAGTATTTTATTTAACCACTCCTTTTATCGCTTCTTCCAACACATTAGCTGGTATAACCGTAGTCTGTCCATTACTCTCCCCATTCGTCAATCCCACCAACTGCCCATTGCTATCCACAACTAACTGTCCGTTATCAAAACCAAACTGCCGCAAGCTATACGGCATAATTTCCAACCGTCCATTCACTAACCGTCCAGTCGCTTCCACAACAGCCATGACCGGCTGGTCATACTGGCTGGCCAAAACAGCAGAACTGCCAAGCCTGTCCACAACCAATAAATCCTCCCCAGCGACAATTGGTTCTGTCCTAAAACTAACCACTGCCATATCATCCAATGGCAGACGGATCATAGCCAACAACCCAGATCCAGACCTTACTTCTTCCACAGCCACTACCACCCTATTGTTAACCACAGCTACCACTTTCTTACCTTTATAACCATCAGCAACGACTGCCGCCACCCAACCATCGCTAGTCACTACCACTCCAGTGCCAATAGATTCTGTTCGTAATAAATTATTAATAGTCGTTCCAACAGGCACCAAGGTTACAATGTTGCCAACTGTTCCTTGCCCAACCGCCTGCCTTCTCCCCACTGTCAGGCCAGTTCCAACTGTCCACTGCCCTCTTTGGTTATCTATGCTCATCTTTGGCAAAAACTCAGTCAAAGCCCACCAGCCAGCTACTGCTCCAGCTATCAAAGAAATAATGACGTTAAACACTATAAACGACCATGACAATGACAATGTATTGTCTTTGTCTTCAAAAAAAGCTTTGGGATCGCGATTATAAATAGTTGGTTGAGTCATAAGCAGGCATTATAACCACGGACTGGTAATCCACGCAACTGCCACTGCTCCCCCGCTTATTACCACCATCCAACCAAGCCACCGTCTATTAACAGCTCCTACTGCCGGCCACAACAGCACTCCGCCAGCAGACAACGCCCAACCAGCAGTGATAGTAATGGCAGCAGTGGTAAAACTCACTGGCAAAAAGTACACTGTTATTGCTAACACCAAAGCTATTACCACTACCGTTAACCACTCAATGCTCAAAAACCAAGATCTACGTAGTTGTAAATCTCCAGCTGCCATTGGCTGTAATGCTTCCAGTCTAAACGCGTTAGCAGCCAAAGACCAAGTAACAACCAAAAGAGCTAATAGCCAAATAAGCGCCAGCACCCACCATGGCCATTGGGAATACAAATGAAAAGCTAAAATCGCTTGAATAGCCAAAAATAAAGCGGCTGCTTCCGCTCCAACCAAACTGACAATCCCCTCCACCCGTTCCATATGCCGCGTTGCCAACCAATGAAACACAGCTCCAGCAACACCAACAACTACTACTACCAACCTAGCCCACCAGCCGTCTGCCACCATTACTGCCCCTACAATGGCTGCCAATAAGACAACCACGCTAAGCCAACGTAAAATTCTTGCTGGCCATTCCATATCAGCCAGTAATCACCGCTGCTAACTCAACCAACCTGTTTGCATATCCCCATTCATTATCATACCAAGCTACAATTTTCACTAAATCGCCGTCCACTACTTGAGTAAGGGAAAGATCAACAACAGCGGAAGCTGGATTCCCTTTAAAATCACTGGATACAAGCGGCAGATCCGTTACTTCTAAAATTCCCTTATACCGTGGAGATTGAGATGCTTTCACAAACGTATCATCGACTTCTTGCTTTGTCACCTTTCGCTTAACTACAAACGTGATATCAGCTAAAGACACAATGGACACTGGCACCCGTATGGACAAACCGTCAAACAAACCCTTAAGTTCAGGAATCACTTCCGTGGTCGCTAACGCGGCTCCAGTAGTCGTAGGCACCAGATTCTCCCCAGCCGCCCTAGCTCTACGCAAATCCTTATGCGGACCATCTACCAAAGCCTGGTCAGCTGTATAAGCGTGGATTGTGGTCATAACAGCCTTAGCCACCCCAAACGCATCCTGTAAGACAGCTGCTATTGGACTAATGCAGTTAGTAGTGCATGAAGCGTTAGAAACAACATTAGAACCAGTGGGATGGTCAGTATTCACTCCCTTCACCACCGTAGGAACTCCATCTTCCGCTGGAGCGGAGATTATCACCTGCTTCGCGCCAGCCGTAATATGCCTTTCCGCTTGTTCCAGTGTTCTAAACTTCCCAGTGCACTCTAAAACTACGTCCACGCCTAATTTCTTCCATGGCAAAAAGTTAGGTTCTTTTTCAGAAAACACTGGCAAATCTTTTCCATCAACAGTCAAAATAGTGTCTTTAGCCGATATCTCTCCAGCATAAGTGCCATAAATACTATCGTACTTAAGCAAATGAGCGA
>JAZDGP010000004.1:0-43833 GCA_043806935.1 bacterium
ACCAAGTATACGCCGTTTACCGGCGTTTTAAGTTATAAAAAATTGGGAGCATGACCCAGTGGAAATAGCGCGGTAGAAAGAAAGTAAAACAAAGACTAAGAATTGTTTTTACATTCCTTATTAGAACACACTGTCGTGTCATTCTTCCCGTAGACCATTAAACTTTGGCATAGACTGCATTTTTCTCCAGTAGGCTTTGACCACAAAGCGAATTCGCAGTCTGGATAGCGATTGCATGAATAGAATAGCCTTCCGCCTTTCTTAGATCGTCTTTGCACTAATTCTCCCTTTTCGCACTTAGGGCACTTTACTCCAGTGCCTTTCTCCACCTTCTTGATATTCTTGCACTCTGGATAGCCAGAACACCCCAAGAATATTCCAAACCTGCCTCGTTTCACTACCATTGGCTTGCCGCATTTATCGCAAGCTGGAGCGTCTTTTAACGCTTCTGCTTGCGCTACAGCTTCTTTGCCATACGGCTTGGTAGTCTTGCACTCAGGATAGTTGGTGCACGCTAGGAATTTGCCAAACCGTCCCAGTTTCAACACCATGGGGCTACCGCACTTAGGGCACTTTTCGTCAGTAGTCTCTTCAGTCAACTGTTTCTTATCCACTGTTTCGTACTTTGCAGTTAAGTTTTTCTTAAACGGCTTGTAGAATCCGTCAATGACTGGCACCCATTCTTTTTTCCCTTCAGCAATTTCATCCAGATCGTCTTCCAGCTTAGCAGTGAATCCGTAGTCCACGATCTCTGGAAAATTCTCCACCAAGAGATCATTGACTAGCATTCCCACTTCAGTAGGCTGCAGACGTTTATCTTCCAGCCGTTTCTCCACGTACCCTCTCTCAATGATCGTGGAAATGGTAGGAGCGTATGTGGAAGGACGCCCAATGCCAAGTTCTTCTAACACTTTGACAAGTCCTGCTTCTGAATAACGGGCAGGAGGTTCCGTAAAGTGCTGGAGAGGAGTGATGGTTTGGAGAGGAAGTGATTGTCCTTCCTTGACGTCAGGCAAAAGCACGTCGTCACGGCTGTCTGGATAGACTGCCAGCCAGCCTTGGAATTTAACTGTTGATCCAGTTGCTTTAAAGACTCCTGTTTCTTTCCCGTCATTTATAACAATTGACTTGCTAATGAACTCTGCGTCAGCCATTTGGCAAGCCATTGCTCGTTGCCAGATCAGGTCATACAGCTTTCTAGCCGCTGGTTCAGTGTCCATGAGATCACTGCCGTGTTTGGTTACATCAGTAGGGCGTATAGCTTCATGCGCTTCCTGCGCCAATTTATTCTTAGAAACGTATTTTCTCCAGCCAGCATGGTAATTCTTTCCATATTCCTTTGTAATAAATCCTTGAGCTTCCACTAGGAATTTATCCGCCAGGTTGACTGAATCAGTGCGCATGTAAGTGATGTGGCCACGCTCATACAAATGCTGGGCGTGCATCATTGTCTGCTTGACTGACATTCCGAGCCTTCTGTTAGCTTCCTGCTGCAATGTGGAAGTGGTAAATGGAGGATAAGGAGAGCGTTTGGTTTCTTTGGATTCAATGGAAGCAACGTTGTAGGAGAGCGGCTGGAGAGTGTTTACAATCTGTTCTGCTTGGTCTTTGGCTTTAATGGAAAACTTTTCTAATGTTTTTTCTTGGTAGGCAGTGAGTTTGGCTTTTAACGTTTCCTTATCTCCAAAATCAGCTTCAATAGTCCAATACTCTTCCGGCTTAAATTCCTTGATCTCCCGTTCTCTCTCCACAACCAATCTTACAGTTACTGACTGCACCCGTCCCGCGGACAATCCGCGGTATACCTTTTTCCACAGGAAAGGAGAGAGTTCGTAGCCTACAAGGCGGTCAAGCACGCGTCTGGCTTGCTGGGCGTCTACCAAATTGTCATCTATCTGGCGTGGATGCGTTAACGCGTGTTCAATGGCAGTCTTAGTAATCTCGTGGAAAGTGATCCGCTTTGCTTCCTTTATTCCCAGCACTTCCTGTAAATGCCAGGCAATAGCTTCTCCTTCACGGTCTTCATCAGTGGCTAAATAGACATCTTCCGCTTTCTTGGCAAGCGACTGTAATTCTTTGACATGCTCTTTGGCTTTTGGAGGTATGACATAGCTTGGCTCGTAATGATTGGCAGTATCCACTCCCATCTTCCGTTCCGGCAGATCCCTTACATGCCCAAAGGAAGAAGCGACCGCGTAGCCGCTGCCTAAGAATTTTGAAATGGTTTTCGCCTTAGTTGGCGATTCCACGATGACTAGATTTGTTTTTGCCATTGACGCTAATGTTTCTTAAGCTACAGCATTGTGAAAAGTCTTGTCAAATAGGGGAGAGGAATAGAGGATGGAAATAACGTCGTCAATGCTGGAGCATACGACTGCTCCTTGTGACAATAATCTGTTTGTTCCCATTGATTGCGGAGACAGAATGGAGCCAGGCACAGCCAATACTTCACGGTTAGCTTCCAATGCCAGATTTGCCGTGATAAAGGTCCCTGATTTTAATCCAGCTTCCACCACAATGGTAGCCAGTGACAATCCTGCGATGATACGGTTGCGTTCTGGGAAGGTGTAGTCAGTGGGATGGGCAAAAGGAACATATTCGCTAATTATTAACCCCCCGCTCTTTATAATCTCCTTGGTTAACTGCTCATTGGCTCTTGGGTATATTCTGCAAAGTCCGCTTCCAAGCACGGCAATTGTTTTTCCTTGCTTGGCAATGGCTGTCCTGTGGGCAGTACTATCAATACCAATTGCTAAGCCAGACACTGTTGTGATGCTGTGTTTAGATAAAGCTGTTACCAGCTCTTCAGTGACTGTGGTGCCGTAACGGCTTGGAGCTCTAGTGCCTACTACAGCCACCATGGGAGTGGAGAGAACTGAAATGTCTCCTTCAGTGAACAGAAAGGCAGGTGGATCTGGAGATTGTTTTAAGAGCAAAGGATAGCGTCCATCGTCATAAGGGATGAAACGATGCTTGCGCATGAATGCTGATTTGAACCGTTCCAGCTTAATTCTTGGTTTCCATTCTTGGAAGAGTTTTACGGCGTGTGGAGAAAAGCCTTTTGCAAGCCAGTCGTTTGCTGGAGCATGCCATGCTATTTCTAGATCTCCGTAGCTCTCTAAAAGATGGATAATCGTCACCCTGCCAAAACCAGGTATGGAATTAAAGGCTAAATAGTAGATATATTTTGTAGGCATTGACTTATTGTTAATAGTATGATAAGATGTAAATAATATAGAAACTTGTAATAACCCTCCTTTCTAGCAAAGAGCAAAAACGTACTTTTTGCAAAGAAAGGAATTAACAACATTAGGAGGTAGCTTTATGCCTATTAGTTTGGGAAAATTGGAAGAAATTTTTCCACTAGATATGATTGATTCTAGTGGTAAAATTATTGACCCGCCAGATTATTCTGGCTTCAGGGGTCAGCCAAAGAATTTATTTAAACAGAATTTTTTCTTCAGTTATATGCTCTGCCCAAGATGTGGTGCAGGGCTTAGGAGGGGGGAAGTATGTGGTAATTGTCATTAATTTGTAAAGGCCCCTCTGTCAAAAGCGACGGCGGGGTTTGTTGTTAATAAGTTTTATTTAGTAGAAAAGTTTTTAGTATTTTTCCTCTTGACCGGAAATAAATTTAGCGCTAAGTTAATTGTACAAAGCATATGTTTGAAATATTTCACAAATTATTTCGGTTCCTGTTTCCACACAGCAATCCAATAGACATCAAACGGCGGTATGGGCTGCCAGATGGTTTATCTATCCATATAAAGATGACCAACGATGGTTGGTTGGTGGCTACTGCTCCTGATCTTCCGGGATTGGTCACTCAAGCTCGGAATCGCGTTGAATTGCTGGAAATGGTCAATGACGCCGTATTGACGTATTTTGACGTGCCGAAACGGGAAGCTGATGTTGTCTATGACCAATTGTTGTCTGAAGACGGGCAACTGGTAGAGTACCGGAGCAAACTACAGACCCGCACGACTTAACTTCCATCACTATGGGAGAGACTAATTTCAACCGACGGCAATGTCTGCGGGCATTGCGTAGGCTTGGCTTTACGATTACTCATGCTCGTCATGGTCGTCATGATAAATATTACCCGTCACTGGAGATTAGTCGTGGGTTAAGCGGCCAACAGTCAAAGTTTATTATGATTCCGCGCCATAATGAATTACGGTGTCAGTCTGAGATTCTGCAAGAGTTGCGGCAGATGGGTGGCGATCGTTTGGTTGCTAATTTTACGCAGTCTCTCTAATTTTATTTTGTTTCATTATAGTAGTATAATTTCCTTATGAAATTAAACAAACTAGGTTATTTAGGATTGTTGGGTTTTTTGGGAATTTGGGGATATTGGGTTCCTAATAAATTGCCGTTGTTTTATTTATTCTCTTTGTTTCTTTTAATGTTTTTGCCTGACTTTGGGCATTGCCGCCGTGGTTGTCTGCCATGCCACAGTAAACATTGCGTTTGCCAAACCGGCCAGTCTTGTGATTGCCATTGCTGCGTTAAGGCAGTTAAAGATGAAAGTACTGTTTCTAAGTAGTTGTTAGTTCTTGAATGATCGGCGCGTGAGTGTTGACAATACGTTTTAGACAGATTAGGGTTAGGCCAAGAGTACAGCAAAGCAATGTCTTTGCTGGAATAACCAAGGAGGAATAGCTATGAAACCATTTAACAGTTTATGGGAAAAATTGTCTTACGCCATTGTTTGTGGCTGGCATTCTTTTGCCAATAATAAAATCGTCAGGATCATTTGGGGTTGTTTGCTAGTAATTTTCGTGATGATCATCGGATGTATAGTTGTTATTATCGCGTTAGGTGTTACTGTTAAGGATATAGTATTGGAAAGTTAATACAAAAAGATGCCAATAACGATGGAATATGAAGATTGATATTTAAGGACGAAATGGTTCTTATTTTTAACAGCTGGTATAAATTTTACCAGCTGTTTTGTTTACTCTCTTAATTGTGAGATAATAAAAGCATGATTCGTTTTGTTTCTTTAATGTTCGTTCTTTTTTTGCTTGCTCCATCTGTTAGAGCGGCTAATAGCCCTCTATCCGTTTCCTTTACAGGCTCGTCCAGCTTCAAGATCGGACAGCAATGGAACCCAATGGATAAAGGAGTAGTCAATATGGAGCTTGTAAATACAAGTTCATCTACAATACAGAATATTACATGGTATTGGGCTATTATCCGTCCTGCTTATGTTTATTTTGAGCCAGTAGACGCTTTATACTTCTGCAGCGGCAGTTACCGCTTGGATGCTTTGGGACGTGGAGAAAGAAGGCGGTGGCCTTTAGCTTCCAACTGCCCTGTATTTTCAGCCAGCGGACCTTATACATTGACCAGTACTGTCGTGTCTTCTGACTTCAGCAAGGAGTTTAAGACAACGATTACTGTCAGTCCGTCTTTTACAGCCAATGATTTGAAATTCTTTGGATCAGTGACAGTTAATCCTCCGCGACAGCCTATTAGGACTGGGGAGAGTATTAACTTCGCGCAACGGTTTGATTTCCAGCCTTTGTTTGAGGATGCGCAGAAAGGGAAGTTTAGGAGCGGTTTGTATAATGGGAGCGATACACGCCAGCAGATAACTCTTGATTTTGATCTGCTGGGTCCAGCAGGCGGATCTTTTTGCCAAGGAAGCGCTTACCCTACGATTGAGGCTAAAGGAATGATCTCTCGTATCAGCCAAGTGTTGTCTCTTTATAAGGATTGCGGAGTGATTAAACAAACAGGGAAGTGGACAGTTGTGTTGAAAGCAAAAGGAGATAAAGGAAGCGACCAGCTCAAATCTGATATCTACGTTCTGCCTGGCAGTGAGACAGTAGGGTCAGGCAATGTTCCTGTGGGCCTTCCTTTGATCTTACAGTCTTTATCTGGCAGTAAGACAGTTTCTAAGGACAGCGACCGTGATGGAGATACTTTATCTGACTACGACGAAGTGTATGTCTGGAAGACTAATCCTGATAACCCTGACACTGATGGAGATGGCTATACGGATGGCTTGGAGGTGAGGAACCAGTACAATCCGTTGGGACCTGGCAAACTTATTCCCCGTCCAGTCTCTAAACGTTATGGCACAGTAGTCAAAACAGCAAAAGAGATGGGAGTGTATTATGTAAGTGACGGAGTGAAGCGTGGATTCCCGTCAGCTGGAGTGTTTACCGCCTATGGATTTAAGTTCTCTGAAGTGAAAGTTGTGAGCCAGAAAGAGTTGGATAGTTACAAGACTGGCAGTATGGTTGGCTATCCAGTAGGGACAGTGGTGAAGGATAGCGACGGCAATTGGTACAAGGTGGCTGGAGACTTGCGTTTAAAGCCAGTGAAGGGAAGTGGCGGAGTGCTTGTTAGCGACAAGGAGCTGCAGTTGTATAACGTTGATTACAGCAAAGACTAATCGTTTTTATCTTATTTTTATAATCAGATCCTTATTTTTATTTGTAAGGGTTATTTGTTTGTTATCATGAATGGACAAAGAAGCGTAAAGGCCATCATTGTCCAGCAATCTGTAGATCATAGGCTGTCCTAACGGATCTTGAGTTTCAACAGCTAATAGAGCTTCTTTGGTCAGCAATAGAACATAAGGGCTGTCTGGCAACCACACACCGTCTATTAAAAGATCTCCAGATCTCCAAACAGCAGATAGGCTTTGGGCAGAAGGATCATACGTACCAGCGCGGTGGTCGCTCATGACCAGCAGTAAGCCTTTATCAGACCAAATTGCTTTTCTGATCATTTCTGGCCAGCAGAACTGTTGGTTATTGCCGTCAGAAGCGGATAACAACAAACAGTTTTTGTTCGCGCTGATATATAGCTGGTATTTTTCATTACCCTGTCCGTCAAAATGCTTATAACCAGGATAGCTTTTAATAGTTATTTCCTTTTGCGGTTCACTCTCTTTTTTTACAGTGGCAGTTATTGCCATTAAGTCAGGGCTCTGTTTTGGATCTTTGAGCAATACGATCTTGTTAAACCGTTTGGCAGTTCCAGGCAGTATAGAAATTTTTTTCTTCCATGGAAAATACCCTTCTTTTTTTAATTCAACTTCATACGTACCGCCGGATAAGCTGTAGTCATACCACGGAGTTGAATCTTTTACCTGTTTGCCGTCCACCAAGACTATTACGTCTTTAGGATCGCTTATAAGTTCAAGAGCCGCTGTTTTAGTCACTTTCCCGTTCTTAATTTCATATCTGTAGCCAGAAGCGTATAGAATGACTAATGGTCCTGACACCAGGAAGGCGACTACGAAGGAAGCTGCTAAGAGCCTACGATGCGCGAGGTTAAAAGCCATTACTTGACGTAGATAGTCGCTTGGAAGTCGGAGAGCTTGTCCTGGATCGGGTAGACGCCAGGTTCTTGGAATACAAAGCCATAGGATTGGTTTTGAGCGAGGGGACGTCCAGCGTCAAACTTTGGGTAGGGAAGTGATGCTGGCCAGTGGCGCGCGGTGTCAGTATTGGTGATGTTTACGCTTTGTCCACGTTCAATAGTGATCATGGATGGCACGTATCCGCTCTTACTGATCTTGATTGCTACAGCCGGCAATTTGCTTCCTGGCAGATTGGCATTGCCTGGTGGAGGAGTAACTACTGGTGGCACTGGCTGTATGGAAGACTGGGGGACAACAGGAGCGTTGAGGTTGGCATTAGAGAAAGCGTCTGAAGTAGGAGGAGCAGACGGTTGAGGAACGGTTGGTGTTTTGTTAATGACTGACGGCTGGTCAATAGGGCTAGGGAGGCTGGTTTCCGTAGATGATCCACTGCCACAGCCAGTAATAAGCAAAGCTACGGCAATAGCAACGGTTAATAATTGGATGGTGTTTTTCATAGTGTTATGTACAGTATACCAATTGCTTTGGTAATTGGCACTTATTAAGTGTTATTGACAATCTTTGTAGGAAGTGCTAGTATATAGGTAATAGATTTACTTTAATTTTGTTGTATAAACAGGTAAACCTCTCTAGCGCCGCGCTGGATTGATAAGCCATAAATAAGGAGAAATATACAATGCCAACTGAATTGACAATTGGGGTTCAATATCTTGATCAGTGCGGAAAATTCAATGTTGGTTTTAACGAGATTGCCAACGATAGTTGCATAGACATGTCTTGGTTTGACGAGGATTGGACCAGTCTTTGTCAACACATCGAATTTAGCAATTAGTAGGGCTGGAAAATTTTACCAGCAAACCGTGGGAATAAGATTTCTCACGGTTTTGTCTTTTTACTTCATTGCAATTCAAATGAGAATTCGGGAAAAAGAACCACCTTTGTAAGTAGGCGGTTCTTTACTTCTTTTAGTTCTTAATCTATTATTAGTAATAATTCCTATTTAGGATTATATGCAATCTAGAATGTCCAATCAGCGCCAGTTAGTGCTGGGTTACCTGCTAACAGTACAAGACCACCCAACAGCTGAAACAGTGTACAAGGCAGTTAAAAAGAAACTGCGAAGAATTTCCTTTGGCACAGTATACCGTAATTTAGCTTCTATAAGAGACCAAGGGAAGATTTTAGAATTACGATTCAACCACGAGGAAGCGGCACGGTATGATTCAAACACTTCCTTTCATTTCCATTTTATTTGCAAAAGTTGCAAAGCTATCCATGACGTCAGCCGTTGCCCGTTGCCTACGTTGCGTAAAGGATTGGAGATTATGGGTGGGACAGTAGATAGCTATCGCCTGGATTTCTACGGTTTGTGCAAAGACTGTTCTGTAAAAAATCATGCGTGAATTTATTTATTTGGATTATTCCGCTTCCACTCCGGTGGATCCAGCGGTGGTAAAGGCAATGGAGCCGTACTGGAGCGAACAGTACGGTAACGCTTCGTCTATTCATGAGATGGGAAGAACTGCTCGGATAGCTGTGGAAGACAGCAGAAAGAAAGTAGCTTGTATCTTACATTGCGATCCATTGGAAATTGTTTTTACGGCAGGCGGCACGGAGAGCGTTAATTTAGCTATTACCGGCATTGTCAGAGCTAACCAGAGGAAAGGGAAGCATATTGTTACCACTGTTATTGAGCATCACACGGCGCTTCATGCCATTAACTATTTGGAGAAAGAAGGCTGGACTGTTACATACGTGCCAGTGGATAAGAACGGCCATGTGGATCCAATGGCAGTAGTGGACATTGTGAGAGACGACACGGTCTTGGTGTCAGTCATGTACGCTAATAACGAGATTGGTACTGTACAGCCTATAACGGAAATTAGCAGATTAGTAAAAGAGAAATATCCTCAAGTCTATTTTCACACTGACGCTTGTCAAGCCCCTGGGAGCTTGCCATTAGGAGTTAATGATCTGGGAGTGGATCTTATGTCTTTAAGCGGCAGTAAGATTTACGGGCCTAAGGGCAGCGCTGTCTTGTACGTGAAGAATGGAGTGAAGATTGATCCTATTATTCACGGAGGAGGACAAGAAAGGAATTTACGGTCTGGCACTGAAAGTGTTTCATTGATCGTAGGGTTTGCCAAAGCACTGGAGTTAATAGAAGAAAACAGAGAACAGGAAACAAAGAGATTGATGGCATTAAGAGAACGATTGGTGACTCGCGTCTTGGCCGTTGTTCCTGGTGCGGTGCTTAATGGCCAAGGAGACGTGCTTCCCAACAAAGCTAATTTTTCTATTCCTGGAATCAATGGCAATGAGTTGGTGTTAACTTTGGACAGATACGGAATTGGATGCAGTACAGCGTCAGCTTGCTCAAGCGGAAATCCACAGCCGTCTCATGTGGTGCTGGCATTGGGAGTGCCATATGAACTGGCCCAAGGGACTGTACGGTTCAGTTTAGGCAAGGATACGACGGATGATGATATTGCCTATTTATTGGAAGTGTTGCCTAAAGCAGTGAAGGAGGTAAGGAATAAAAAAGCATGAATAGTTTGGATGTAAAAGACTTACGAGTTGCGGTGAACAACAAGGAAGTGATCCATAATGTCTCTTTAACAGTGGAAGCTGGCACAATCCACGCGCTGGTAGGGCCCAATGGATCTGGGAAAAGCTCCTTGGCGTACGCGATAGCCGGACATGGAGAGTATATTGTTGCTGGAGGGAATATTTTGTTGGACGGTAATAGTGTTGTTGGCTTAACTCCTGAAGCAAGGGCCAAGCAAGGGTTGTTTCTATCGTTCCAAGAGCCTCCTGTGGTGGGCGGAGTGGCCTTGCGTAGTTTTTTAAGGACAATTGGCAGCAACGTAGAGGATGCTTTGCCTAAACTCAAACTGGAAGATTCTTTTTTGTCCAGATATCTTAATGATGGATTTTCCGGAGGAGAGAAGAAGAAGAGCGAAGTGCTGCAGCTGTTAGCTAGAAAGCCAAAAATCGCTATTTTAGATGAATTGGACACTGGCTTGGATACGGACGCTTTCCAAGGAGTAATTGGTTTATTGAAAACAATCGTTCAGGCTGGCACGGGACTGTTGGTGATCAGCCACTCAACAAGATTGTTTAAGGAATTAGTTCCTGACCAGGTACATGTGCTGGTGGATGGAAGAATTGTGAGAGAAGGAAACGCAGAGATTTTAGAAGCGATCGCTAAGAACGGCTATGGCCAATTCCAAGAGTGATATTAATGTACAGGAGTACCAGTACGGTTTTTCTGATAACCGCCAGCCTGTCTACCAGATGAAACCTGGATTGTCTAAAGAGTTGGTGGAAGAGCTGTCCGCTTTAAAGCAAGAGCCTAAGTGGATGAAAGATTACAGGCTGCGAGCTTTGGAGTATTTTTACGCCAGCCCCTTGCCTCATTGGGGGCCTGATTTATCTAGCCTTGATTTTAATAAAATCGTTTATTATTCCAAACCAGCTGATAACCAAGCTAGGAGCTGGGACGATGTGCCTAAAGACATTAAGAACACTTTTGACAGGATTGGTGTGCCTCAAGCGGAGCGGAAGTTCTTTGCTGGAGCTTCCGCTCAATATGATTCAGACGTTGTGTACCATGGAATGAAAGAACATCTGAATAAACAAGGAGTGATATTCTGCGACATGGATACTGCTGTGAGGGAATATCCTGATTTAGTAAAGAAGTATTTCAGCAAAATCATCCCCTTAGCTGATAACAAATTCGCGAGCCTTAATTCAGCGGTCTGGTCAGGAGGGTCTTTTATTTATGTTCCAAAGGGAGTTAAGGTAGACATGCCTTTGCAAGCTTACTTCAGGATTAACAGCAAGAACTTCGGGCAGTTTGAAAGGACGCTTATCATCGCGGACGAGGGAAGCGACGTACAGTATCTGGAAGGCTGTACTGCTCCTGTATACACGGATGATTCTCTACACGCGGCAGTGGTGGAGATTATAGCGCTGCCGTATTCCCATGTCCGCTACACCACTGTCCAGAACTGGTCGCGTAACGTCTATAACTTGGTAACCAAGAGAGCTAAGGGAATGGAAGGATCTTTTGTGGAATGGATTGACTGCAATTTGGGATCTAAGGCCACCATGAAGTATCCAGCAGTGATTCTAGCTGGCAGAGGAGCGAGAGCTGACACGTTATCCATGTCAATGGCTGGGCCTGGGCAATACCAGGACACTGGAGCCAAGATGATACATATCGCTCCCAATACTTATTCCAACGTGGTGTCCAAGTCAGTGGCTGTAGGTGGAGGAAAGGCTGCTTATCGTGGACTGTCACAGGCAGTGAAAGGAGCTAAGAACAGCAGGCTGTCTGTACGTTGCGACGCTTTGCTTGTTGATCCTCTCTCCCAATCCAATACTTACCCGACTATGAAAGTTGGCGAACAAGACGTGAGAGTGGAGCATGAAGCAAAAGTCTCTCAATTGGGGGAAAAGGAATTGTTTTATTTAAGAACCAGAGGATTGTCTGAACTGGAAGCTTCCTCTTTAATCGTTTCAGGCTTCTTTGCCCCTTTAAGCAAATATCTGCCAGTGGATTACGGAGTGGAACTCAACCGTCTGATCCAGCTGGAAATGGAAGGAGCAGTTGGATGATTATTTACTCCAAAGACATGGGAGAGCAATGGGAGGAAGAACTGATAGTTGATAAAGAAGGAGAGATAAGGAAAATATGGATTGTCTGCGATGATAAAATTCCCAAGACAATGAAGCTTACGGTCAGGCTGGTTGGAAGGAAGAGCAGAGCGGAGATTGTTATGCCAATGGTGATTAAGGAAGATAAGCAATTAACAGCGTTAATTACAGTTATGCATGAAGCGCCTGAAACGTACGCTAGGGTGGCTGTGAAAGCGGCAATATATGCTAAAGGTAGCTTGTCATTAGACGGCAGGTTGGTGATTAGGAAAGAAGCTAAAGGCGGAGATTCCTATTTGTTGGCAAAAGCTTTATTGCTTTCTGCTGACGCAATGGCTGAACTAAAGCCGTATTTGGAGATCGCCACTGATGATGTTAAAGCTTCACATGGAGCGAGCGTCGGCAGATTGGATGAGGAGCAGTTGTTCTACCTGCGGTCACGGGGGTTGGAAAAAGAGGAAGCTGAGCGGATTCTTTTGGCTGGTTTTTTTAAAAAGGAAGTAGAAGAATTGCCTATTAACATGAAACAAAAATTTTTCCAATATGTTTAAAAAAGATTTTCCGATATTCGCCAATCATCCGGAGTTAGCTTATCTGGATTCAGCGGCTACGGCTCAAATGCCAAAAGTCGTCATTGACGCTGTTACTGATTTTAATTTAAAAACAAGGGCTAATGTACATAGGGGGATTTATAAGTTATCAGAAGAAGCAACAGCTTTGTATGAAGGAGCGAGGGAAACGGTAAGGGAGTTTATTAACGCAAGAGACGCTAGGGAGATTATATTCACTAAGAACACGACAGATAGTATTAATTTAGTCGCTCATTCATTGGCAAGTACAATCTTGAAGCCAGGAGATCATGTGTTGGTGTCAATCGCGGAGCATCATTCCAACTTTCTGCCTTGGCAGAGCTTGCTGAAGCAAGGCATTGTTTTTGATGTCGTTGATGTTGACAACAATGGATTGCTGCCAGCAATAGCGGTTGAGCAATCGTTAACTCCACAAACTAGGTTAGTAGCCATAAGCCATGTTTCTAACGCTTTGGGTGTTATTCAGCCAATAGAGGAGATTGGAAAGATGCTGAAAGAGAAAGGGATTATGTTTTTGGTGGATTCCGCGCAGAGCGTCGCTCATCTGCCTGGTGGTGTCCAAGCTATTCCTTGTGATTTCTTGGCTTTTTCAGGGCATAAAATGGGAGGGCCAATGGGAATTGGAGCGCTGTATGGGAGAAAAGAACTATTGGAACAGATGGAGCCTGTAACTTTAGGAGGTGGGATGATCACGTCAGTTACTAAAAAGGAAGCGATTTGGCAGGAGATACCTTGGAAGTTTGAGGCTGGTACTCCTAACGTGGAAGGAGCGATCGGGTTGGCAGCGGCGATTGGATACATTAATGGCATTGGATATGAGAAGATAAGAAAACTAGACGAGGAGTTGGTGAGAGCTGTAATTACAGCTTTGGAGAATATTCCAGGAGTGATAGTGTACGGCCCAAAAGACATTGTTAAGAGGAGCGGGATAGTCAGTTTTAACGTGGAAGGAATTCATCCGCATGACTTGGCCAGCATTGTGGACAGGGAAGGGATTGCTATTAGAGCGGGACATCATTGCGCCATGCCTTTGATGAAACGGTTGGGAGTAAACGCCACAGTTAGAGCGAGTTTTTGGGTGTATAACGAGGTGAGTGAAGTAGAACGGCTGGCTGTTGGAATTAGGAAAGCGATTAAGCTGTTACGCCCATGATAGATGAGCTGTATCAGGAGAAACTGTTGGAGCATTACCGCCATCCATCGCATTACGGCTTAAAAGATAATTGCGGTATTGATGTAAAAGGGGATAATCCGTTGTGCGGCGATAATATTGTCATGAGAGTGAAGTTAGAGAATGGAATTGTCAGTGATGTTTGTTTTGATAGCAATGGCTGCGTTGTGAGTAGAGCGTCTGCTTCCATAATGTCCGAATATGTTATAGGAAAGACAAAGGAAGAGGTGAATAAATTGACTGTGGCTGAAGTGTTGGCGATTATTGGAGTGCCGATAAGCCAGGCGAGAGTCAAGTGCGCTTTGTTGTTCATTGAGATTTTAAAGAAAGCCATCAATTAATTACGTCTAAGCGGATTAACAGCTTAAGTGTCTTTTGGTAGAAACTGGAAACAATGGAAGCATGCGTCGCTCTTGCGGAGAGCAGGTGAAGAACAGTGTTTTCTCTAAGAAATAAATAGAGTTTAAGGAGATGAAAAATTGTCAGTTATCCACAGCTGGATAGCTACCATCCCTAGTGGTATACTAACCCAGTTAACTACTACATATAGTATTCTATGCCAACAACAGACCAAACAGTGGCGGACGATTCCGCCTCCAAATCTTCCACCGCGTTTACTGGTAAGATAAACCTTATTTCCAAGCAGTCTGGAATGGCCTCTTTGGCTGATGTATTGGCGGAAACGTACAACAAAGCTACCGCGAGCACTATTAAGTACGTGCTGGAACCCAATGGTTCTTTGCGTTCTTTTGACCAGGAACGCATTTTTGATTCTTTAATAGTTGCCATGGAGCTGTCTGATAGCGTGGATCGGCATTTGGCCCAGAATCTGGCCAACCAGGTGGTATTACGTTTGGTTGACGAGTTTGACGGCAAGGTAGTGCCTAGATTGTCTGATATCAAAGATCGGGTTAATTTAGTGCTGTTGGACAATAATTTGCTTGATTTAGCCAGAGCGTATATTGCCAGCCAGGGCAATGATATTCTGCCAAAGGATTTAGACCCTCATTATAATCCTAAAGGGCTTACAGTGAAGCGTTTCTTTACTGTTGAAGGAATCCATCCGTATGGCCAGATTGAATGGGAACAGCGGTCAGCTGTTATTACTAACGAAAAGGGAGAAAAAGTGTTCTCACAGGAGGACGTGGAAGCGCCTAAGAGCTGGTCGCAGTCAGCGGTTAACATCGTGGTTTCTAAGTATTTTAGAGGAAAGATTGGAACTCCAGGAAGAGAAACTTCAATTAAGCAGATGATAGATCGCGTGGCAAAGACCATTAGCGCTTGGGGCAGGAATGGCGGTTATTTTGCTTCCGCTGAAGACGCTTCTGTATTTGAAGATGAATTGACGTTCTTGTTGGTGAATCAGTACGCGGCGTTTAACAGTCCTGTTTGGTTTAACGTGGGAGTGGAAGTTAAACCGCAGTGTTCGGCGTGTTTTATCAACAAGGTGGATGACAATATGCGGTCAATACTGAACTTGGCGGTAACAGAAGGGATGCTGTTTAAAGGCGGATCAGGATCAGGGGCTAATTTATCTTGCCTAAGGTCTTCCAAAGAGCACCTTAGGGGCAGTTCAGGAAAGTCATCAGGACCAGTGTCATTCATGAAAGGGCTGGATGCGTTTGCCGGGGTGATCAAATCAGGAGGCAAGACAAGGCGTGCCGCTAAGATGGTGATTTTAAACATTGACCACCCTGATATTTTAGAATTCATTGACTGCAAAGCGCATGAGGAGAAAAAAGCTTGGGCTTTGATGGACGCTGGCTATGGCGGTGGGTTTAATGGCGAGGCGTACAGTTCCATATTCTTCCAGAACGCCAATAATTCAGTGAGAGTGACGGATGAGTACATGAAAGCTGTTGAAGAGGATAAGGAATGGAAAACAAAAGCAGTTACTACGGGAGACGTTGTTGACGCTTATAACGCGAAAGAGATCATGAATAGAATAGCGGAAGCGGCTTGGCTGTGCGGTGATCCAGGACTTCAGTACGATACTGCCATTAACGATTGGCATACCTGCCCTAACAGCGGTAGGATCAACGGATCTAATCCATGCTCTGAATATATGTTCTTGGATGACACTGCTTGCAATTTAGCTTCTTTGAACTTGATGAAGTTTAGAAAAACAGACGGTTCTTTTGACGTGGAAGCGTTTAAGATAGGAGTGGAAGTTATGATTACCGCTCAGGAGATCACAGTGGATTATTCCAGTTATCCAACTGACGATATTTCCCGCAATAGCCATTTGTTCCGCCCATTAGGCATGGGTTACGCCAATTTAGGAGCTTTGCTTATGGCCAGAGGCATTCCTTATGACAGTGAAGCTGGCAGGAACATGGCCTCGGTTATTACCAGCTTGATGACAGGCCACGCGTATTACCAATCAGCTAAGATGGCTAAAGGCTTGGGAACGTTTAGAGAGTATATAAAGAACAGGGACGCCATGATCAGGGTGATCAACAAGCATAGGAACGCCAGCTACCAGGTAAAGAGCGATGGCGTGGCTAAAGATTTGCTGACTGCGAGCCGAGAGGCGTGGGATAATGCTTTGAATTTAGGCACGGAAGCGGGGTACAAAAATTCCCAGGTTTCATTGTTAGCTCCTACCGGCACCATTGGCTTTTTAATGGATTGCGACACCACTGGCGTGGAGCCTGATATCGCGTTGGTTAAGTACAAGTGGCTGGTGGGCGGAGGGCTGATGAAACTGGTCAATACTACTGTGCCTGAAGCGTTGCAATCTTTGGGGTATGATGAAAATCAGATCAAAGACATTTTATCTTACATTAACCAGCACGACACCATTGAAGGAGCTCCTAATTTGAGAGCCGAGCATCTTCTAGTCTTTGACTGCGCTTTTAAACCACAGCAAGGCAATCGTACCATCCACTACCTTGGCCATATCCGCATGATGGCAGCTGTACAACCATTTTTGTCAGGAGCGATCTCTAAGACTGTTAACATGCCGCAGAACAGCACGCTTCAAGACATTATTGACGCTTACATGCTTGGCTGGAGGTCTGGGCTTAAAGCATTGGCAGTGTATAGGGATGGGTCCAAACGGTTGCAGCCGCTCACTACTGGCAAGAGTTCTGACGCGTCAGGCAAGAGCGAAACGAAACTGGAAATGAAGGCTGAAGCGATTGTACCTGTCGCTCAGCCAGTGCGGAGGAGATTGCCAGCGGAGCGCCAGTCATTGACGCATAAGTTTTCCATTGCTGGCCATGACGGTTATCTTACAGTAGGCATGTATGATGATGGCAAACCAGGGGAGATATTTGTCCGAATGTCCAAGGCAGGGAGCGTCATCTCTGGACTCATGGAATCCTTTGCCATTGCAGTGTCATTGGCTTTGCAGTACGGCGTTCCCTTGAAGGTATTAGTCAATAAGTTCTCTCACGTCCGTTTTGAACCTTCCGGCTACACCACTAACCCGCAGATCAGGATCGCCAAGTCAATCGTGGATTATATCTTTAGGTGGCTGGCCAGCAAGTTTTTGCCAAAGGAAGATCAGGTGATAGTAGGCGTGCAGATCAAAGAGCTGGAGGAAGACACGCCAGCAGTGTCCGCTACCTTGGAGCTTGCAATGGAAGAAGCTAGGGCTAATGACAGCCAGATGAAGATAGTTTTTGACAACCAAGCTGACGCTCCTGTTTGCGACACCTGCGGGTCAATCATGGTGAGGAACGCTTCTTGCTATAAGTGCTTGAATTGCGGATCCACTAGCGGTTGTTCTTAGAATTAGTTAAGCTAGCAATAGCGCCAGTGATGGCATCCATGCTTGGCCACCACTGGCGCTGTCTATTATGACTAAGGGAATGATCCAAACGTACACAGGAGAGGGCAAGGGCAAGACAACAGCCGCTTTAGGGCTGGTTATTAGGGCGTTGGGCAATGGTTTACGGGTAGGAATAGTTTATTTTGATAAGGGAGGTGAGTTTTATAATGAACGGAAGCTGTTGAATAAATTGATTGAGATTGGTTTGCCATTGCTATATGAAGCAACTGGCCTTCTTCGTTTTGATCCCGCGGCCAAGACCTTTAGGTTTGGAGTGAATGATGGCGATAAGAAAGAAGCGGAGCGAGGGTTAGTATTAGCCAAACAATTATCTAGTTGTGTTGATTTACTGATCTTAGACGAGCTTAATTCTACTGTGTCGTTGGGCATGCTGGTCGTGGAATCAGTGGTTGTTTTCTTAAAAGACAAGCCAGAGGGTTTGGAAGTTGTTTTAACTGGCAGGCAGGCGCCCAAAGAAATTATAGAATTAGCTGATCTGGTTACAGAAATGAAGATGGTGAAACATTATTACAAGCAGGGGGTGGAAGCTAGAGAAGGGATAGAGTATTGACATATTTTGTAGATATGCTATAATTATAACAATAAGAACATCAAAATAACTTAAAAATTTCTTTAGATTAAGCCAATTTTGGCGTTAATTTAAAGGATATTTATTGGAGGATCAAATGAAATCATTATTATTGTATGTAATAACTTTTGTGGTTTTATCTTCAAACGTATTCGCCCAAAACAGCCTTTTTGTTGAAAGCGAGTATAAGTATTCTGATGATCCGTCTGTAATCACTTACAGATTAGGAGCCAAACACGACTTTAATAGTAAAATCAGCTTCAGTTCTTTTGGGCTGGTGAACAAGAATTATGCTCAGGCTCATTTCAGCATCAATTACAAAATCACTGATTGGTTAAAGGCAGGAGTTGGCCAGGGAATAGAGCAATCAAAAGAATTGTGGAGATTGGCAGCTAATCTGCAAATAATGAATGGGAGTTATAGTTGGGTTACTTTCTATGAACACGGGATGAATGGATATTGGTTTCAAACGGAATTAAAATATCAATTCAATCCATCTCTAAGTGTTGGGATCTTTGGCAGAAGATTTGTCGGGTTTGGACCAGAGATAGCGATAGCGATTCCGCAAACACCTTTTGTTGTATGGACCGTGCCATACGCTTATGATATTGAAAGTAAAAAAAGCGGTGGTTTGATAGTTATTTTGTTACTGTTTTGATTCGTAAAGTCCTGTTTTATTAAAAGTAAAACAGGACTTTTGTTTTTATAATGCTATTTCCACAAATCTTATAAAAGCCATCCTTTGCCATGATTATTTATTGAGTATTGACATATTTTGTAGATATGCTATAATTATAACAATAAGAACATCTAAGAACATCCCTAAAATCAGCTGAATAAATCATCCAAATAATTGATTTATTCAGCGATTTAAAATAAAGGAGAACACAATGAAATATTTTAACACGACTCTTGGGCTTTCTATGCTTCCGGATGGAAAGTTTTACGTAGTCACTGTTGATGCTGATGCCGCAAAATGTTTTTTCTCTTCTAATGATATTCAAAATATCGCTAATCCAACACATGCCAATAGTCTTCAAGCTATTATTCAAAAACTGGGCGTAGATGTTAGAGACGCCAAGGGTGGTAGAATTAGGTTAAGTTCAGGTGACCAATGTCTAATTGCGGAGATTTCTGGCATTCCTCGTGAAACCCGTGAATTTTCTGATACTGAAATTGCCAGTGCGGTATTTAATTTTCGTATAGTCGAAGTATTATAACGTTTTTATTTGAAGTTGTACCCCCTAGTATTATCTTAGGGGGTTTTGTATTTTTGGAGTTCTCTTTGTAAATTAGTTAGTTCCTTGTTTTTTACAGTCAGTGATGTTTTAATACCTAACATGATTAATCAACAAGAATCGTTTACACCCATTAATATGGAGCAAACGCTAACCGAAGAAAAGATAGCAGAACTAGTTACAGAAGTTAAAGCAATGATAGCTCCTTTTTATAATGCCATTGAACAAGCTAGGAAAGCTAATGCGGACAGAGAAGTAGGAGGAAGGATTAAATCTGGCAAATTACAATTTATGGATGAATCGCAGTGGCTGAGCAGTTCGGTGGTCGGTGAATTTCATGAAGAGGAAAGAAAAATAACTAAAGACGGTTGGCTTACTTTCCATACGCATCCGGTAGCTGGCCTACCCCATGAATCAGCAGCTGATATCCTAGCGGCTTATTATCGTTTGCGGGAAGTGATTATTCATGAACAAGGTATTACTTTACTGATCGCTTTGAAAGAATTGCCAGTGGATATAATCACTAAATTGGACGAACAAGCTTGGAAGGAAGCGCAATTAGAAGAAGAAAAAAGCGGAGAGCAAGCGTATTGGTTTTGGAAAGGTATTCTTCAACAAAAACTGCCGGTACGGGTCGTTAATTTTAAACTATAAATACCGGAAACGTTATTATTACTTTAGAAGTTATGATGGGCTCGAATTATTCGCTCACTTTATTATGTTTTTAGTATTTTATACTATACTACCCTTATAAAGGTTGTCCTTTACTATGGTTATTTATGGAGCATTGACAACATTAAATTATCGTGATAAGGTGTTTAGTCATTTAGAACATTGAGTTCTGGTGATCAAAAACATTTGGAGGTTAACATGAAATCATTATTGTATGTAATAACCATTGTGGCGCTATCTTCAAGCATATTTGCTCAACAATCTATTCGCATTGACGGTTTTGTTCATTTGCTGGACGGTTACAGTAAAACACCAATCGGCGGGCAGGTACAACGTTCCATGGTTAAACTGAGGTTAAATAACGCTCAATATGGAGCAGTGGTTAACTTTGATTTAGCTGGACCACGGTTGTTGCACAATGCTTTTATCTGGTTCGGTCTTCCTCCTTTCGGTTTTGTCAATTCGTTTAAAATTTCTTTTGGGAAGACGATTCCGATTTTTGGAAACAACTATCCATTGTATCCTTCTGAAATTATCTTGATCAACTTTAATCCAAGCGCTAGTAAGATGTTGACTGTCAGGGATGTTGGCCTGAGTGCTCAATGGGAAACTCCTTGGGTTAAGGGCATTTGTTCCATCACTAATGGGACGGATACAAGGCTGGTTAATGGAGGAGACAACAATAATTCAAGAGACATTTCTCTCAGGTTGGTTAAAAAGTTTTGGTTTTTTTCGGTGGCGGCCAGCGCTCGTTTTGCTGATGCTGATTTTGCCAAGAGGCTGATTGGAGCGGATATAGAAGTTGCTTATGATAGTTTGAAAATAATATCCGAAATCATCCTCTCAAACATTGCTGGATTTCCGGTGCTCGGGCAAACAAATGCGTTGATGTTGAACGCGGGTAATAAAGAATCAGTAGGTTTGAATGTAATGGGCGTTTATTCTTTTTCCCCTTGTGAATTTATCGCTGATTTTGATCATTACCATTCGGTGGTTAGCACTGAGCAAACGTATACATTTGGTATTAACTACCACTTGTCAAAACAGGTGAGATTTGCAGTAAATTGTATTCAGGTTGAAAATAAAACAACTGGCATTGAACGTAAAGTTTTATCCCAGTTGGAATACAAAATTAGTATTTAACTATGAATTTAGATTTTGTTCCGCTTCAAAGTCCCGTTTCGTTGATTGAGACGGGATTTTTGTTTTCATGCTATGCTATCCATACAAAGGTCGTTCTTTTTTATAATCACTATTAACCTTATTTATATGGATCAAATGATGGAACAAAATAAGTCATGTTCCTGTACGCACCATAAGTTCGTGCCATTTCTTATTTTCTTGTTTGGTTTGCTATTCCTGCTAGGCAATCTGGGCGTGCTAGGGCAAGGATTAGTGGACATTGTCTGGCCGATCCTAGTGCTGCTTGGCGGTTTGTCCATGATGACCAGCGGTAAGTGCAAGTGCTGCTAAGGCAGATAAAAACAGCCTCTGACAACAGAGGCTGTTTTCTGTTATAATGACCATATGAAAATAAAGTTCTGTGGCGCCGCCCAAAACGTCACTGGGTCCAAACATCTGCTCCAGATCGGGGAGAAGAAAGTGCTGTTAGACTGCGGTCTGTTTCAAGGGAATCCTAGGGAATCTGCTGGCCTTAACCGCCACTGGCCGTTTGATATCAAGGAAGTTTCTCATGTTGTTCTGTCACATGGGCATTTAGACCATTGCGGAGGAATTTTACGTTTGGCTAAAGAAGGCTGGAAAGGGAAGGTGTGGTGCACGGAAGCCACCAAAGACGTGGTGTACTGGATTCTTAAAGACGCGGCTTACATACAGCAGGGAGACTACGAGTACGCTGTAAGGAAAGCAAAGATGAAAGCGGAAGATATTCCTGAACCTTTGTTTGGGCCTGATGACGTGGATACCGCCATGGAGCTATTTGAAACGATTCCTTACCAATCTTGGACTGACATTGAACCTAATATCCGTGTCAAGATGTATGACGCTGGACATATTTTAGGTTCATCCGTGATTGCTTTGGAGTACGTGGAAGATGGCGTTATAAGACGGCTTGGATTTTCTGGAGACTTAGGGAGAAAGAAAGTTCCTATATTAAGAGATCCGCAGGTGATTGAAGAGGATGTTGATATTTGGATCATGGAGAGCACGTATGGAGACAGATTGCACGCTAGCATTGACGATTTGGAAACAAGATTAGTGGAAGTGATTAAGAAAGCGGTTGAACGGAAGGCTAAAATCATCTGTCCGGCTTTCTCTTTGGGAAGAACGCAGGAATTGATTTATGTGTTACATAAGCTGACTGACGAAGGGAAATTGCCTCGTTTCCCAATGTACGTGGACAGCCCGTTAGCTGGCAGCATCACCACTGTCTTTGGCAAGCATTTAGATCTCTTTGATAACCACTCACGTGTTGATTTCTTAAACCATGGAGATAATCCGTTTGGATTCAGGAATCTGACGTATACCAGAGACAAGACCGCTTCTGAAGCGCTCAATGGCATGCCTGGACCTATGCTGATCATATCAGCTAGCGGCATGGCCAATGCCGGTAGAGTATTGCATCACCTGAAGCATAACGTCAGCGATCCCAACAACATGGTGCTGATCACTGGATTCATGGCCAAGCACACGTTAGGCAGAAGCTTGGTGGAGAAGGAACCGACGGTTAGGATCTTTGGAGAGAGTTATCCGGTCAGGGCGGAAATCCAGATCTTTAACGAATTCTCCGCTCACGCTGATTACCAAGGTTTGATAGATTACACATTAAGCTTGAAAGGGATTAAGAAGATATTCCTGGTGCACGGTGAAGCTGGGCAAACTAATATCTTAAAAGCAAGGCTGGAGAACCTGAAACAAGGCTGGGAGGTGATTGTACCTGCTTACGAGGAAGAATTCATTGTATGACCTTTGATGGACATCATAAATGACAATAGATCTTAATAAGAATGTGTTATAATAAGTTTATAAAATTAGTTTTTATGGAAGACAAAATTAAGCAAGCATTGGAGCAAGTGAGACCGGGATTATTGGCAGATGGCGGAGACGTAGAGTTCGTTTCTTTTGATCCCTCTACCGGTATAGTGGAGTTGAAACTGTTGGGGGCTTGTTCTTCTTGCCCAATGTCGCAGATCACCTTGCGGTGGGGCATTGAGGAAACCATTAAGCTGGCAGTGCCTGAAGTAAAGGAAGTTACAACAATATGAATTGGATTGAACCGTTGGTAAATACTTTGTTTAAAGACCGTTTTAATCGGTACTGTTTATTGGCTCAAGGAATTTTAGTGATCTGTATCATAGCCGTTACAGTCGCTTGGCAGAAGATGATTCCAGGAGAGGAAGCGATATTCCGTTTTACCAGCTACTACGGAGTGGATCAATTGGGAGCTAAGGGGTTGATTTGGTGGTGGTTAATTGGCGCTTTGGTAGTTACTATTCTTGGTTTGCTTTCACTGTTTCCTCTTTATAAACAACAGCCATTAGCTGGACAGACTGTTGTTGTTAGCACGCTTACGGTCTTGTTTATTGCTCTTGTCGCGTTGTCATTCCTTTTATACATTAACTTATCTGGCCGTGTTTAACGCGATAGCTCTCGTTAAGATCTTAGTTGTGGCAGTGTCTGGCTTTGTTTTGGCATTGCTATGGTCGCCATTGCTCACTGATTGGCTGTACAGGAATAAGTTCTGGAAGCAGAAAGCCAGGGAATTAGCTCCTGACGGCAGTCCCACTCCTATCTTCAACCAGATGCATAAAGAGAAGGAAGTGGGTACGCCTAGGGCTGGCGGATTGCTCGTATGGCTGACTGTGCTCTTGGTAATGGCTATCTATTGGTCATTAAGCAAGCTGTTCCCTGATTCCCTTTTCTCCAGTTTTGATTTTGTGTCTAGACGGGAGACTTGGCTGCCGCTCTTTACCTTGGTGGTCGCTGGCATTATAGGGTTTGTTGACGACTATTTGGTTGTAAGAGGGAAAGGCAAGTATATTGGCGGAGGGTTAAGCTTTACTAAACGGGTGCTGTTGGTAATTGTCATTGGCCTTATAGCTGCTTGGTGGTTTTACTTTAAGCTTGGAGCGGATAGCATCTATGTGCCGCTGTTAGGGAGTCTGGCTATTGGATGGCTGTACATTCCATTGTTCGTTCTGGTGATGCTGGCAGTGTTTTCCAGCGGTGTGGTGGACGGATTGGATGGATTGTCTGGAGGAGTATTCTCCACCATCTTTACAGCTTACACTGTAATAGCTTTTGCTAGAGGCCAGTATGATCTAGCAGCCTTCAGTCTGCTGTTGGTTGGAACCTTAATGGCTTATTTGTGGTTTAACATACCGCCAGCCAGGTTTTACATGGGAGAGACAGGAGTCTTGGCGCTAACCTCCGTTCTCACCGTCATGGCGTTCCTGACTAACACTGTTTTGTTGTTGCCAATTATCGGTATTATTTTGGTGCTGGAGTCAGGATCAGTGGCAATTCAGTTGCTGTCCAAGAAGTTCAGAGGCAAGAAAGTGTTCCTGGTCGCTCCGATCCATCATCATTTTGAAGCTTTGGGCTGGCCTGCTTATAAAGTCACCATGCGTTTCTGGGTGATTTCCGCTTTGGGAGCTTTAGCTGGGGTCATTCTCGCTCTAACTGGTTCCGTATTAGCAATTATCTTTAAGTAAATGCAGTACGGGAATTGGAAAAAGACGGTTGTGAGTAAAAATAATTATTGGTGGTGGTTGGTATTACTTATCGTGGTTATTGGTGGCTGTTACTTTGTGATCAGGGAGTGGAGGGCGCGGTATGACATTGACCAGCAGATCACAGATCTTAAGCAGCAGGTGGAAGCAGTTAAAGCAGACAATGGAAAGGCCAAAGATCTGTTAGATCTAGTGAACAATCCGTACTTCGTGGAAGCGCAGTTACGGTTGAAACTGGGGAAGCAGAAACCTGGGGAACGGGCAGTGGTGGTGCCGGAGACTACGGCTGTGAAGGCGCAAGAAGATAAACAAGCGGAAGAGCCATTGCGGAGCAAGTGGTCGAAGTTCTTTTTTAAGTAGACTGAACAGCCTTTTTCCGCTACACTGTCCGTGCTTTTAGCGGGTATCGTATAACGGCTATTATGCGACCTTCCCAAGGTTGAGACACGGGTCCGACTCCCGTTACCCGCTCCAAAAGTGATAGAAATATACAGAAAGTTACAATAACAAATAGTTGTTACATTAAAACTTAAGCCACCTCTTTTGTCTGTTAATAATTACTCTTGATTTTTAATAATTATCGCCTTAGTATACTTACACACAAACCTTTATGCATTATTGGAATTTAGTTAGGTACGTTATTGCTCAATTGTTGCGGAAAATCGGGTATGATTTCCATGAAGCTGATGATACTAGAGTAGCCGCTATGAAACAGGCAATAGCTGATGTTGGCGGCAGGATTGAATTTGCCATTGAGCGCCATCCTGATGGGGTATGGACAGCGGAGTCGATCAATATCCAAGGGATAATCACTGGCGGGAAAGGTTTTGGCCAAGCGCCAAGAGAAATTAAAGACGCTGTTTTTACCTACTTTGGCATTCCGCCTCATTTGTGCAATGACGCTTTGTTGCGAACTGAAGGTGATTTAACCGCACGACAATTGGTGTATGGGTAATCGCAGTTTGGGTGATATCACGCAGGCTCATTGGTTGCGAGCCTGCGCTAAATTAGGTTTGGTAATAGATACCACTGCTGGCAAGGGTAGCCACGCGCGAGTGATCCATCCTTCAACTCATCAGATATTGACTATTCAGTACAAAACCCATAAGGTTCTTAACCAAAAGATATTTAAAACTCTGTCGCGTTGGAATTTTACTGAAGATGCCATTTGGGAAGTGTTACGGTAAAGAATATGCTATACTCTATATAGGTAGCAATACCTTGTTTTTATTTAAGCCGATGTAGCTCAGCTGGTAGAGCAGTGCTTTCGTAAAGCAAAGGTCGTGGGTTCGAATCCCACCTTCGGCTCCAGAAATAACCAAATGCATATTAAAAAAATTATTGTCAGTTTATTCCTGCTGTTGTTGGCTATTCCAGCTCAGGCTGCTGCCACTACAACAGTCAAGGCAACAAGTCCAGATGGATTTTTGAGTATCACTGGCGTTGTTAACACCGTGTCATTAGGCAAAGAACAACCAGATAAAGTTATTACTGTGGAACAGCTTCCTTGGAAGGGCCATGATTACATGTACGCTTTGCTCCAGCATAGCCCTACTGAATATTATTACAGAGTGACTGCGAAGAAACCGTTATTTGCCAAAAAAGCTTCTCTGGTTACCATTCAATTTCCTTCTACTAACAGCAAAGACGGCAAGTCAGATCCGCAGTGGCGTGTTTACCGCAGGAACAGCTATAAAGTAGGGTGGAACATTGTGCGTAAAGGATACAGGATCAAGGGAGACAAACAGGAAGTTGACGCTAAGTTTGATAATTCTGTTGAGTTCATTGTCATTAACGAAGCCAAGCTGAAACCGTCAGATAGCAAGGCTGTGTATGGACCCGCGGTGCTGGCAGCTTCTTTGGGACAGGCGGCAGACGGCCGTCCCGTTGACTTCACTTATTTGATAAGCGAAGCGGAAGCGAAGAAAGGAACTACCATCGCCATTAAGGATTTGTTTGGAGGCAACGGCAGTCTGGAAGTGCCGGCTGGGTCATTGTCCGGTGAAGTGGAGATCCAGATTGAAGCGTCAACAACCAGCGATTATTTACTTACTGGCACGGTCAGGATCAAGACGGAAACAGTTAAGATAAAAAAACCGTTGGTCTTTTGGTGGGGTAAGAAAGAACCTTTTATGTACGAAGCCTTTACTAGCCAAGGAGGAGTCTGGCAGAAACAGGATGGAGCGATTATAACTGGCACTGCGGTAGGGATTCCATTGTCAGAAGCAGTCACTGCTTTTGCTATTACTGGCAAAGAGCAAACATTTGTCCAGCAATCTTCTAGCGGTCCGTTGTCTTTTTCTTTCCCTGCTAATTCCAACACGGATAAAATCATAGTCACTGTTGTCAGTTACGACCAATCCCGCGCCTTAAGTCCTGTATTTTCCTATATGGTTTTTCCCAAGGAAGGAACTGTCTTGGATCCAGCCCTTCTCCCTGATTCAGAACTTACCATTTTCTACCAATCCAGCCCCTATCGTATTCCAGTGGTTGCTTGGTATAATGAAGACGGCACTTCCAAACACATGGAGATTATTAAGCAGAGCGCTACAAGCGCCACTGTGAGTCTTCCAGCATGGTATGGCAAGATTGGGGTGGAGTATGACCCTCAGACCTACCAAGGGGCAGCCAGCTGGTATCCAACCAATCTGACAAGGCGGGCTCCTTTGGGAGCAGCTGCTAATGTCTATCCATTAAATAGCTGGGTGACGGTTACCAACATCGCTAACAGCAAGTCAGTAACCGTTAAAGTGGTGTCAGTAGGGCCTTACGCTGATGGGCGTATAATTGACCTGACTGGCAAAGCGTTCCAATACTTGGAAAGGACAGTTAAAGGAACGATTAAACAAGTGATAGTAAGGCCAGCCAAGGCGGAAGAGATTAAAAAAGCGGAAAAGAGTTTGTTACCAGCAAAAAAGAAAAAATGATTACCCTACACCGAGTCAACAAGAGCTATAACAGCCAGCATGTGCTTCAGGACGTGAATCTCATTGTGGAACCTGACGAGTTTTTGTCAATTGTAGGCCAGTCTGGCGCTGGCAAGACCACTCTCATTAGATTGTTAATGGCAGCCGAGCGCCCTGATAGTGGTACGATTAAGGTGGGTGGCACGGATGTCCATGCGTTGTCAGAGAGCGGAGTGCCTACTTTGCGTAGGCAGATGGGAGTTGTGTTTCAGGATTTCAAGCTATTGCAGTGGAAGACTGTCTGGGAGAACGTGGCGTTTGCTTTGGAAGTGTGCGGACAGTCGGATAAAGTCGTAAAACAGATGGTGCCTCAAGTGTTGAAATTAGTTGGATTAGCGGATAAGCATAATCGTTTTCCTAATCAACTGTCAGGAGGGGAGCAACAGCGCGTTGTGATAGCCCGTTCTTTGGTCCATCGACCCAAGCTATTATTAGCAGATGAGCCAACTGGCAACTTAGATACCATTAACACCAGGGAGATCATGGATTTATTATTAAGAATCAACGAGTTGGGTACGACTGTGCTGTTGGTTACTCATAACCGTGATATGGTCAATGCTTTAAAACGGCGCGTGGTGACCATTGAGAACGGGCGGATTATCGCTGACCAGCAGAAAGGAAGATATATATTATGAGACGAGTGTTACATTTCGCTTGGCAGAACTTTAGCCGCAATCTTGGGCTGTCTCTCATGACAATCGTTTTTGTTGTGCTAGCGGTGGTATCCATGAGCGTGGTGTCAATCACTAAAGAGCTGTTAAACCAAGCGTCACAACGTTTGCAAGATCAGGTTGCCATACACGCCAGTTTCCAGCCAGGAGTGGGGGAGAAGCAGGTTAAGTCTTTAGCTGACCATTTAAGCTCCATTAAAGACGTGCGGTCAGTGACTGTGGTGACAGCTGAAGAGGCTCTACAAAGTTTCTTAGACCGCCATCAGGACAATCCAGAGCTGATTTCTTCAATCAAGAGCTTGCCAGTCAACCCATTGGGTGGAGGGCTGGTTATTAAAGCCGTACAACCGTCTATTTACCAATTAGTCTTAACTGAACTAGACAGTCCTCAATACGCTGCCATTATTCATGACAAGGATTTTGATGATTTCCGTGAAGTGCTGGACGCTTTGGACAGCAAGGTCAACCAGCCTCTTACCCGTTTTGGCCTTGCTCTTACAATTCTTTTTTCCGTGATTGCAGCCGCGGTCATCTACAACGCGCTTCGCTTGGTGATATACGCGCAGCGTGAGGAAGTGGCTATCATGAAGCTGGTTGGAGCTGACAACATGTTTATTAAAATGCCGTATGTGATCCAGACGCTTGGCATGACTATCATTGGGTTTATAGTCGGCCTTCTCATTCTTTATCCAGCTGTGGTGTTCTTTAATCCTTCTATCACCCGTTTCCTTGACCTGCCTGGCTTTGATCTCCTCAACCATCTGTTAGTAAACAGCTGGAGATTGTTTGGCTGGCAGTTGTTATTGGTACTGCTGTTAAGTGCTGGGAGCTGTCTTTTGGCCTTGCGCAGATACCTTAAGGTTTGACCGTTCTTAATCTTTTCGCTAGCGTGGAACTTACTCCGGGATCGTCTAATGGCAGGACAGCGGCCTTTGGAGCCGTTAATCGGGGTTCGAATCCCTGTCCCGGAACCAAAATAATAATTAATAAATAACAATTATATGGTAAAGCAATTTTACAAAGACGCGTTTGGCTGGGGATTTATTCTTTGGCTTATTGGCTACGCGCTTGGTATGATTCTTTTCTCAATCGTACCGCTTTCCATGATTGGCTGGATTATCACTCCTATCGGCATAGTGATAACCCTTTGGGTGTTATTTAAGAAGATAAAAAGCGATTCTTTCCGATATTATTTGTTATTAGCCGTTGTTTGGGCTCTCATCGCAATTGTCTTTGATTACTTTTTCTTAGTCAAAGCGTTTAAACCAGCGGACGGTTATTACAAATTAGATGTTTATTTGTATTATGCTTTTACTTTTATCCTTCCTTTGATTGTAAGCTGGAGGAAAAAAGCAGTATAAAGATAATATGAGATTGATTCTTTACATGGGTATTACTCCCAACGGGTATATTGCCAAGGAAGACGGCAATTCAGAATGGACTTCTGAGGAAGATCTGTGGGGATTTTATGAACACAGCAAACAGGCTGGGAATATTATTATGGGCAGGAATACGTATTTAGAAGCCTGTCGGTATGGATATTTTCCTTTCCCTGACGCTTTAAATATCGTTGTTTCTCACCAGCCAATAGAGAATAAGCGAGGAGATAATGTATTAGTAACTAGCCAAGCCCCAAAGGAAATTATCTCTTTGTTGGAAAAGAAAGGATTTAAGGAAGCGTTCTTGGCAGGCGGAGGCCAGTTGAACAGCTCATTCATGCGAGATGGATTAATAAACGAGATCTATCTGGATGTGGAGCCATTGCTGTTTGGCAAGGGAATTAAATTGTTTGCTGATAACGATTTCCAATCTGAATTGAAATTATTGGATGTGAAGAAGTTAAATACAGACACGGTCCAGCTCCATTATCTGGTTGTCAAATAAAACTGGGTTAACCAGTTTTATTGCTTTATATTCCAATGTATACTATAAAGACTATATGAATCTTACACCGCTTGAACAACAATCTGGTTTTCATGGTTTGGGGATTGCTCCCAAATTGGTAACTATCTTGGAACAATTGCGTTTTACAACTCCTACTCCCATTCAGCGCCAAGCTATTCCAGCGGCGATTACTGGGAAAGATCTTGTAGGCATTGCCCAAACAGGCACTGGCAAAACATTAGCTTTTGGCATTCCTTTGATCCAACGTTTGTCCCAGTCGCGTGGGCAAGCCTTGATCTTGGTGCCAACCAGGGAATTAGCTCTTCAGGTTGATGACGCGTTACAGACTATTGGCCATTCTTTGGGATTGAAGACAGCAGTGGTCATTGGCGGAGCTCCTATACAAAAGCAGATACAGAATCTGCGCCGTAATCCCCATGTGATTATAGCTACTCCTGGACGTTTAGTAGATCATTTGGAACAAAAAACAGTTACTTTGCAGAATGTTAAAATAGTGGTGCTGGATGAAGCTGACCGCATGCTGGATATAGGCTTTGCCCCTCAAATCAAGAGAGTGTTGCAAGTAGTTCCTAAAGAACGGCAGACAATGCTTTTTTCCGCCACAATGCCTTCTGAAATCGCCAAGCTGGCTGCTGAACATATGTCATTGCCGCTTAGGATTGAAGTGGCGCCGTCTGGCACTACAGTGCAAGCGGTTGAGCAGGAAATCTTTATTGTAAGCAAAGAAGCTAAGATACAGCTTTTAGATAAGCTGTTAAGCGATTACCAAGGTACGATTCTTGTTTTTTCACGCACTAAGCATGGAGCCACTAAGATTACGCGGGCTATAAGGGATATGGGCCACCATGCGGCTGAAATCCATTCTAACCGTTCTTTAAATCAACGTCGTGAGGCTTTAGATGGTTTTAAATCAGGGAAATACAGAATTTTGGTCGCTACTGATATAGCAGCGAGAGGAATTGACGTTGTTGGAATTGAGCTTGTGGTTAATTATGATTTGCCTGACAACTCCGGTGATTATGTACACCGTATTGGACGTACTGGACGTGCTGGCAGGACTGGACGAGCTGTTTCATTTGCTACTCCTGACCAGCGCATGGATATTAAGAGCATTGAACGGCTGATCAGAAAGGCTTTACCTATTACAACGTTGCCAACCCTGCCGCCTAGGCGTGCGTCACAATCACAAAAGTTTCATCCCGCTGTTGGTTACCAAAAATACTCTAGCCACCGTCCTCTGCAACGCCGCCAACAGCAAAGTTATCCTAGACATCGCCGTTGATAGTTTTATAAGCTATTATCACGACAATAGATATGACTAAAGACGGCAAACGGTTAATCAGAGATTTTTTAGTGGTTGCTTTGAGTATTGGATTGGCAGTTCTAGCGGTCCGATCAGGACTAGTCCATGATTGGCTTGTTAACGTCCAAGAGTGGCGGTATTTTGGTACGTTTATTGCTGGCCTGTTTTTTACATCTATCTTTACCGTGGCGCCAGCTACCGCGGTATTGGCTGAGATTGCCCAAGATGGCAACCTGTGGCTAACAGCGGTTATTGGCGGTCTTGGAGCGCTGGTAGGGGATTATTTCTTGTTCTGGCTGGTCAGGGACCATCTTACTGACGATTTCCTTGGATTGTTCCCAAGGAAGTCGTTACACCACGCGTTGCGGCTGGCTAGAGTGCGGTGGCTATTGGTTGTACTGGGAGCGATAGTAGTAGCTTCTCCTTTGCCTGACGAGCTTGGTTTAGCCATGATGGGGTTCTCTAAGTTGGAGCACAAATGGTTTATCCCTTTGTCTTGGGCTATGAACTCCTTGGGGATTTTGGCTATTGGAGTGATTGCTAGAGCGTTATAAAAAGATGCAAGCCCGTTATTTTTAACGGGCTTGCGTGATCAGATAATTTTTACAGGTATTACGCCACGGTCGGGGTAGAAGCTAAACTTGCCTCGCATGGGTTCTATCTTTATTTTCTTGTCATGCCTGATGCCATGTATTTCAAAAATAGCATCATCAATTTTATAACAATGGACAAACGAATTCAGAGCTGTCTTATTGGTAAACAATTTTAAAAGAAATGCGAGCTCTAGCAATTCATGAGGAGTGGCTGCCCGGTGTCCAGCGCCCAATTTTTTGCTTACTGCTTCGTCGTTGCCGATAAAATGATCACCAGCGAGACCTTCAAGGTTAGCAGCAATGTAGTATCCATTATTACTAGGCTGATTGTCCCATGGAAAAGCTTTTATTGAATCAGGATGGATCCAAGACAGTTTTTCATAATTTTGGCAAAGTTGGACAATTTTTGTTAAAGGAGTGCTGGTGATAAAACTCACTATCCAGTTCTCAGGGAGCGGTTGTGATATGTCTAGCGTTGAAGAAAAACAAATTTCTTTTTCAAAAGGTATGTTTGCTCCCAATTCATTAAGAGCGGTTATCACCCTTTCTCTGCTGAAAAATTTATCTTTGCCAAGGATTTCAGTTATTTGATTCAGGTCTGTTATCTTTACCATAATTCCTCCATTATTTTTGTTTTTAAAGAACGCTACTAAGATTATTCTTAGCAGGTTGTATAACCATCTTAATCCTATCTGGCAAAAGCAGTCAACTTGACAGTAAAAACCCTTTTTGCTAACCTGTTAGCATCTACCGAAGACAGCGTGATGCTTACTAAAGCTTAATTTCCTTAGGGAAGTCCGCCGAGGCGCCAATTAATTTTTAAAAGGTCGATGGCCTCGTAGAGTCTGTGGTAGCCACAGATTTTTTATTTATGCCAAAGACAAAACAAGAAAAGATAGAGGAATTAGAGGAATTGCGAGATGTCTTGAAACAAGCGCAAGCGGTGGTGTTTACCACTTTCAAGCAAGTGCCGGTCAAAGACATTGACGCTCTGCGCAAAGATCTGCGCCAAGCTAATATCTCCTACCAGGTTATTAAACGGAACCTATTGGTTAAAGCATTGGCTGAACAGGGAATGGATGTGCCTAATTTAGAATCATGGAGGGATAATATAGGCATTGCAGTGACTAGCGGCGACCAAGTAGCTCCAGCAAAAGCGTTATTTTCCTTTTCTAAGAAGTTCTTGGAAGAGAACAAGGAAAAGAAACCAAAGGGAATGGTGCTGGAAGGCGGAATCTTGGACAAGAAGTTCTTGGATAGCCAGCAGGTCATTGCCTTGGCCTTACTGCCTGGCAGAGAAGAGCTGTTGGCTAAACTTGTAGGTAGTCTAGCATCTCCAATGAGAGGATTAGCTGTTGTTTTGCAAGGAAACATTAGAGGATTGGTACAGGTCTTAAACGCTAAAGCCCAACAGGGCTCTTAATCATTAAAATAAACAAAGATATGGAAAAGATAGAAGTGCCGGCCAAGTTTAAGGAGCTTGTGGAGCAGATTGAAAAGCTCTCTGTCCTTGATCTGGCTGAGTTAGTGAAAGTTTTGGAAGCTAAATTCGGCGTGTCAGCGGCTGCTCCTGCAGCTGCTCCTGTAGCCGCGGCTGTGGCTCCAGCGGAAGAGAAGAGCTCATTTAACGTGGAGCTTACTGACGCTGGCGCTAATAAGATCAATGTCATTAAAGCCATGAGGGAAGTGACGCAATTAGGATTGGCTGACGCCAAAGCGATCGTTGATAGCGCTCCTAAGATGGTGAAGGAAGGGGCGACTAAGGAGGAAGCAGATAATATTAAGAAGAAACTGGAAGAAGCTGGCGGCAAGGTAACGCTTAAGTAAAAGAAAAAGAGTTCCTGGTAATACAGGAGCTCTTTTTTATACAAATTAGTGGATAACAATAGCGAATCGTTTGCTGTTGGTTCCAGATTTATGGAACTGTAACTCCAACACGTCAGTTCGGACAAGAATTGGCGTGGGAGCGAAGTTGAATTGGTCCTTCATCTTTGCCAATAATTCGCTTAATTTCACTTTTCCGCCCTTTGAGTTGAACAGCTTGGATAAACAATTTCTCATGGACGGGTCTTCAAATTCCACATACACGGTAAAAGCCTCCGCCAAATTAGCAATGATCATGATTCTGGATACAAGTTCAAAATCAATCGTCTGTCCAAGTGTTTTGGAAACTATGTCCAAGGACACTGTATGCCATTTGGACTTGTCTAACAATTCAATCGCTACTTTGATAAATTTTTCGTTTTGAGGTATTAGCAACCCGTATAAATCTGTCATGGTCGTCCTTTGTTATTATAGTTGAGATACCAATGAAAATTTATAACCATTAGTATCTTCTATATTGTGAATTCTTTTTAACAAACCCGCGTTATAGATTTGAATGGCCATTGGATACTTAAACTTATCATAAAATTCAGTTTGCAATTCGCTAAACCACGGTAGGTTTTTCGTTATTTTTGTGACATAGTCAAGCAATCCTACATCATCATTCAGTAGAACAAAATGAAAAACCCAAGGCTTGATATTGATCGGTAAGGCTTCCATCTGTTCCTTCTTGCCAATCAAAAGATGAAGGTTTCTGTTGTTGATAATCAGGTTCGTCAGTTTATTATCTATGATAGACAATAAACTAGATTTTTTCGTTATTGTTTCTATGATTGACTTAAGGGCAGTTTCATTTACTTCTCCATCTTTTGGTAAAGGCAGGGTATACAGTTTTACTATAGTGCTCATTTTTACCTCCTATGTTTTTGGTGTTGTTAAATGTTGAGTAATTGATAATAATCTAATCATATTTTCATTATTTAGTCAATAGCAATGGTTATGCTATTCTTACATCAATGTCTATCTTAGCCAAAAACACCAGTTTATTCACAGCGTCTTTGGTCATCCAAAAAGCTCTGGCTTTTGTTTTCTTTACGTATTTAAGCAGGAAGATCGGAGCGACTGGAACTGGAGATTATTTGTTCGCTCTGTCATTTGCTACTATCTTTGGTTTCCTCATTGACTGGGGCTGGAGCAGTGTTATGACTAGGGAAGTGGCGTCACGTACTGGAGAGGAAGATAACGGAAGAATCTCTTTGCCTGATCTGTACCGCCAGTTGTTTACATGGCGTCTGGTAATGTCTCTAGCCGTGCTGGCAGTCATTAATTTATTGGCTTGGCAGTTTGGCTATCCCTTGATGCGACGCCAGATGGTAGCCATTGCCGCTTTTATCACCGTCTTTGATAGTTTCTCCCTATACGGTTACGCCATCTTTAGAGGCAAGCATAATCTCCGTTACGAGAGTTACTTTACGGCCGCGTACCACGCCATTGTATTAACTGTTGGATCTATCCTTCTGTTATACACCAAGGATTTGAGATTACTGCTCTTAGCTCTTTTGACAGCTAGCTTCTTTAACGCTCTCTATGTAGCTGTTTTGCTGGTTAGGAAAGCAGGAGTGTCTTTGTGGCCTGAGAATCCTTTGGCGGCAGTAAAGTATTTCTGGCCAATGGGTTGGCCGTTCCTGCTCAACGGATTATTTATCAAAGTGTATGGTTCTATAGATAGCATTCTTTTAGATCATTTAGGAAGCACCACACAGCTTGGCTACTACGGAGTGGCTAATAAGGTAACATTGGCGTTAACATTCATTCCGCAAGCATTGGCTGCGGCGTATTATCCAGCCGCGTCAGCAGCTTGGTCAAACAACCGTACTGCTCTTGCTCCTCTGTTTAAACAGTCAGTCATATACTTAGGGGCAATCTCCATTCCCATTTCAGTCCTTGTGGCATTCTTAGCTCAGCCACTCATTACATTGGTGTACCCAGGCTTCACAGGTTCCATCTTGCCACTCCAGATCTTAATCTCTTCTTTATTTTTCCTGTTTGTTAATTTTCCAATTGGCTATACCTTAAACGCTTGCCATAAACAACGAAGAAACACTCTGAATCTTGTAGTGATCGTAACAATGAATATCATCCTTAATATCTTGTTGATCCCACTGTTTGGAGCAATCGGAGCTGCTGTTTCTTCTTTAGCAACTAATGTGTTAGTCGTATTGCTTGGCTGGCCATTAGCTAAGTCTTTAACTGGATCGTCATGGATGGAATTATTATGGCCGCTAGGTAAAATTCTGTGCGCTGCCATTGTGGCAGGCATAATAGCCTTGTCCGTGCCAGTTTGGTGGCTTGCTGGGATGATCGGAGGAGTAATTTACGTATTGTTGTTGTTTATCCTGCGGGTAGTTGCTGTATCTGATCTTATCCATTGGCGCAAGGCAGTAACTGGAACAGAAGTATGAAAATATTATTAGTCACTCTGGACTATCCGCCACAGTTTGGAGGAGTGGGGAATTACTACCAGGATCTGGTGGAAACAATAGGCAGTGGCACAGTGGATGTCTGGCAGCCTCTAGCAGGGCATTGGCTGTCTTGGTTTGGCAAGTTCTGGCAGAAGAGCAGGCATTATGATCTGATATGGGTTGGACAGCTATTGCCAGTTGGGACTGTTGCTTGGCTATGTTGGCTGGCAGGAAGGTCTTCATACGTCATTTCCTTCCATGGCTTAGACATTGTCCTAGGTAACCGCAATCCGTGGAAGCGCTGGCTGTTCCGGCATATAGTGGCTGGAGCAAAAGCAGTTAGTTTTAATAGTAAGGCTACGGAAACGTTGTTTAAGGAGTATTATCCAGCAAATAAAGAGAGCGTTGTAGTCTATCCAGTGCCTCATACGCGCCCTGCCCATGATTTAGACAAGCAGAAGGCAAAAGAGCTGTTGGGATTAGTTGGCAAGAAAGTGCTGTTGACTGTTGGCAGATTAGTGAGGCGTAAAGGACAGCGCCAGGTGGTTGAATTATTGCCTGATGTTTTAAAACAAGTTCCTAATTTGCAATACATATTGGTTGGACAAGGAAAAGAAGAAAAAGGAATACGGATGATTACAAAAGATTTAGGATTGGAAAATACCGTCCAGTTGCTTTTAAAGACCAATGACCAGGAATTATCTATTCTGTACACTGCTGCTGACGTGTTTATACTCCTTAACCAGAATGATCCCAATGATCCGGAAGGGTTCGGCATTGTTTATCTGGAAGCAGCCAGATTTAGCCTTCCATCCATTGCTGGAGTAACTGGCGGAGTGGGAGAGGCTGTTGTTAGTGGAGAGACTGGGCTGATCGTTAATCCAGATGATAACCAAGCAGTGATGGAAGCTATAGTGAAATTGTTGACAAATGAAGAGTATGCCAAGCAGTTGGGAAATAAAGGTAGAGAACGGGCTGAACAGATGTTTAGTATAGAGACTGAAGCGGAGAAGATGAAGCAGTTATTTATACGGAGTATATGAACAAACCGTATGACGTCATAATGCTGGCAATGAGTACCAGCGAGGACTGGGCAGGAGGGATTAACAATCGTAACTGGCAGGTGTTGAAGAGATTGCTGGATAGAGACGATATACGACATGTATTGCTAGTGGATGTCTTGCCTTGGAGATTAAGAAGAACTGTGAAGTATTTGCTGTCTATTTTATTTTCTCCATCTTGTAAGATCTCTCATCCCAAGCTCATCCATTACCGTCCTCTTTGGTCTTGGATTAATTCTCATTGGGATTACAAAAAGATACAAGCTTTGGCGGAGCGTTATCATTTTCAGAATGTGATCCTCTGGTCCTATCTGCCTATGTTTACCGACTATGGCCCATTGCGTTACGATTGTCTTGTCTTTGACATGGTGGATGATTGGACTCACCATCCGAGCTATGGGAAGATTAAAAACAAGATAGAAGAAAGTTACTGCCAGCTGGAACAGAAAGCAAATGTAATCTTTGTGGTTAATGAAACATTAAAAAAGAAGTTTCCGTTAAGAATTGATATCCATTATCTTCCTAATGGAGTGGAAACAGAGCTGTTTGCAAAGGAGTATGAATGTCCAACTGTGTTGCGAGATATACAACGTCCTATTATCGGGTACAGTGGCACTGTTCAAGAACGGTTTGACCAGGAGTTAGTGTATGAATCGGCTAAGAAGCATCCAGACTGGTCCTTTGTGATCCTAGGCTGGGTGTGGCGGGGCATTAACTTGGATAAATTAAGATCATTGCCTAATGTCCATTTCTTGGGACGGGTGGAGTACAAGGAGTTACCAATGTTTATCAGGCAATGGTCAGTGGGGATTATTCCACATAAGCAGGATGCTTTTTACCATTCTAATGATCCTATGAAGCTTTATGAGTATTTGGCAGCTGGGTTGCCGGTAGTAACAACGGATAACGGCAGTCTGGAAGATTGGAAAGATGTAGTGAAGATTGCTAATGAGCCTGAGGAGTTTGTAAGAGCCATTGAAGAGGCAATAAGGGAAGATAATTGGGAGTTGAGGAAGGAACGGCAGAGATTGGTACAGCAAGCATCATGGGATAGGCGGGTGAGTGAGATGATGGAGTATATTAATTTCACATAACGTTTCGGGATAGCCGAAGTTTGACCGTGGTATAATTTGCGAGTTAGCGCTCACCACTGCCAAATTTGGGTGAGCGAGCGTTAAGAATAAAATTACTTTTTTACGTTTTCTATTTGCCTGTAATATTCTTCGCAACCCTCAATAAAGGAAGTAGAATTTCCAGAACAAGCATTGCCCGTCCTTTCTGCCCATTCATAACCCGCATAATGTCCACTATCAGCAGAATAGGGGTTGCCAATTTCAACTTTTTGCCCGTCATCCTCAATATAATAATCACTTGATTTATTTGATGAACAACCACTTAAAATTAAGACGGGCAAAAAAATTAATAGGGCAAGATACATTTTTTTCATATTGGTAGTAAAAAAGTAATTTTATTTAGCTCGTGAAACAGATACGCCGTGTTAGGCGATGTACATTTTAATTATGCGACTCGTATAAACTGAATAATTACAAATAAGAACGCAATTGCCATCAGGACTACCGATGCTACGATAGCAAATTTTAATGCTCCGTACTGCGTGAATGACCCAATTATTAATAATAAACAGAATAGTCCAATTAGTAAGAATAAAATCATAGCTTTATATTAATAATTAAAATGTATTTTGCCTAACGTCGGCGCGTATCTGAAGTCGCGAAATGAGTGAGGGTGTAAAATTCCGGTTACACCCGAACGAATGAGCGATTTGGGTGAACCCTGCGCTGTCCATTTATCATTGTTTTACCACTGTCTGGTATTATTGGCAATCAACTATTAATTTAAAGGTTATTCATTTGGCGCAGGGTGAACCAGATACGCGCTGTTAGCTGATGTATTCCTTTTCTTTTTTCCGACAGCAGTCGGAATTGTTTTAAAAAATTTTCAAATTTCTTTTTCCGTTTTGGATTTTGGGCAGAGGGGTTAGGGGTGAATGCCCAAAATCCAAAATTCCTTATTTTCTTCAAATAAAAGGCAAAAAGGAAGGGGTTTAAGGGGAGGGAATTTTTGCCTTTTATTTGGGTTTGATCCCTAAAACTTTTTGGTGGGGCTATTTAACGTGCTTTCGTTTTTACACAGCTCCGATGGAAATGTAAACTTAACAGTTACTTATCAAATGTAATTATTTCCTGAGCTTTGTTGTAAATATAGATTTTATTATCTATATCCACACGATTTACTAACCAACCAAGCAACTCACATTGATGAACAAAATCATTTATTCTATTAACCCCATTAATTTCCTTTAATGTAACTACCAAACCAAAATTAATGCCGTCGTTACGTTTGTTCAACCTTTCTTTTGATTTAATACTTAAACCCCACATACCTTTATCATAGACATCACGTGCTTGAACCCTGTCTGTAAGGATTTCATGTATATGTTTAGTATTATCCCACTTCCGGTAAAACTCCCTAGCGTTGCCTTCGTATATATAATGTTTTTCACCATCATCATTACTTTGATGATTTTTGTTTATAGACTTAATGCCTTTGCCTTTGATTCTGCCAAAATATATATCTAGTTCTGTGTTTGTGTAATCAACCCCTTGATTAATTGAACAACTGGGAAAATAACACAAGGTGGCTTTGGCAACGAAAGGATGTTTATTATTATAAGTTGGAACAGGTAAATTATAAGCATATGTATCCCACTTCTCAGAAATGCCACTAACGATAAACTTTATTTCATCATTATCAGCTTTTATAATGTTTTCTATATTTTTAGGTACTATACCATGACCCACAAAAGGTGCTAATTTTGCATTATTATCAATACTGTCCCACCCAGCAGCAGCATCTACAATTAGTGCTTTTGCGACTTCTCGGTTAAGTCCAAGGACTTCTATTAAATAAGCAATTTTTCGAGTTACCCATGGTGCTGCGTATGAAGTGCCGCTACACAGACCTTCACCAGTTGGCGTGCAAACCTTAAGATAATCATTTTTATCACCACCATAGCTACTAACGTCTGGTTTATTAAAAAATGATAAAACTAACCCTTTTCTGGAATAGGTCGCTGGAGACCCTTTACTGTCTACCGAATTTACAACTACAGCATTAATTGAATCGGCGGGTGAGCCAATCATTTTTTCTACATTACTTTCATTATCACGCTTATTAGTACCTGCTATTACAAAAATAACATTATTTTCGTATTGAATTTCATCTAATATCGCTGCTTCTGGTGATATAAAATTAGGATTAATTTCTCTGTCGGATCCTAAAGATAAATTCCATACCTTTATATCAGGATTTGAAGTAACTATTTCTCTTATGGCCTTCATAATAGAAAAAGCACTATACTGTCCTTGCGCAGCTACGCCAAAATGTCTAACTCTAAATCTGCCACATCCATCATCTAGCTCTGGGTGAATAGTTGGCCCATCAACAATAATCGAACTTACTGATGTTCCGTGAACATAATCTTTGGGCTCTGTAGGTATTTCGTCATTGATCATTTTTCTAAAATCCACCCATTCAGAAAAATATACTGATTTATCAAATAAAGTATCTATCACGCCTACAATAGGTTCGTCTTTTGGTGGGTCTATTGTAGTTTTAGTTGAGTCGCTGTTTGTATTGTCAATAACATCTCCAAAACTTAGCTTAGATATATCTTCTGTCGACATTGCAATGAGATAGGGCGCTTTTTCTGACAAGAGCTTAATTTCATTTGGATATAAAAGCAAAGTAGTTTCACTTAGTATTTTATCAGGCTGAACATTTATACCGATCACTCTCATCAATTCAGTTAAAGCGACATCGGTTTTATATATTGTAATTATCGATCGATCGCTTGTATTCGCATTGTTATTTGGAACCTTAAAACCTTCTATGTAATGTGAATCTACAATTATATTTCGAAAATTTGTTTTTGTAATTCCATATGTCTCATACTTTATGTTTTTATCATTTAAACCACCAATCAAATCGTGGGTTATCTTTCCGTCAAATATTGTATCTAATAGATTTATACAGCCTTCTAATTTTTTAATTGTATCATGAATTACTTCTTCGCTAACATGATGTGTAATCACATGTTTTTTCGTCTCTTCATTGGCAAATCTCGCACCAACAACAGAATCGTTTACAGAACCACTGCTTGACAATAGTCCGCTTATCCTATTGCTTTTAGCGATAACGTCGATATAACAAACATCAATCAAGCAACCCTTGATAATATTTTGCCTAGCCCAATAAGTAGCTAGATCCTGAAGCTGCTTAACTAAAGATTTTAGTTTATCAGAATTTATAGCTGGGGAATTTTTAGGAACATTACGTGAACTTGGCGTACCACTATGTGGGCGTTCTTGAAGAGTTCCTTTTAATTGAAGTATATCGTTCATAATTTTAGACATTTAGTTCTCTTGATACTTGGCTTTTGGAAACTCCCGTTAATATTTCTATCTCTCTAACTGTAAATCCGCTGTGCTGTAATTTTTTTAAATTTATCACATTGTCTTTAGAATATATTGACTCGTATAGCTTTTTTAAGTAATCATATTCATTATTTGAATCACTAAATGCAAGTGCAGTTTTAATTATATTTTTTAAATCACCAGGATAAGGAATATGATCTAAAGTTAAAAGTATTTTTCTAAAAAGTCTCATATTACGACCAGCAAATTTAAATTTTGTTAAGAACTCATTTAATATAGACTCTGCAACTTCAATCAATTCTTCTTTGCTATACCTATTAAAATTTATAATCGAATCAAATCTTCTAAATAAAGCTTTGTCAAATTGCCCAAAAAGATTAGTGGTGGCTATAAGAACAATTTCATCACTTAATCCATCCAACCCTTTCAAAACAGAAGAAGTTACTCTTCCCATTTCTCGCAAATCATTAGAGTTAATTCTATCCAAAGCTATCGCATCTATCTCGTCAAACAAAATAATGACTTTTTCTGGTTGAGGTAATCTTCGCAACTCTGTAAAAACAGAAGCAATGTTTTTGGACGTTTGGCCAAGCTTGCTGTCCACGACACTATCAAAATCTATAGCATATAAATCTCGTTCAAGAATACGAGCAATTTGCTTTGCCGTTTCAGTTTTACCTGTTCCGGGATCACCTTCAAATAAAAATTTATTAACTCCAATCTTGTGCCCAATTGAATTTATAACACCTACTATATCATTTTTTATAAGAGTGGGAAGTGGGAATGAATTTCCGCTAGCTAAATTTACTTTCGTAAAAAACGGAAGATTGTATTCATTATCCTGCGGTACAAAAGTATTAGCACCAGATAATAAAGCCATAATATATTGAGCCAATTCAGAATCTCCAGTAGAATCAAAATACCTAGCTATATCATAAGCCTCATTTTTAAAGCCTGATTCATTTTTTTCGGCATGGTATTTAATTAAATTCAAAATGTTTTTTTTACGCATACGCACTTTTTAAATAAATTTATATTATCCACATTGTTAATATTAACACATTTGGGACACTAATACAATAAAATGGGACATAATAGTAAATAACTATAATTATCTGCGTATGTTTTACCCTTGTAAATATAGTTTATATATACAAAAAACACCTCAGATAGGCGTTTTTTGCTGTTATCTTTATCCTAAATACTATATAAATGTAAATTCCACTTTTTCCATTAGATCCTCAATTTAATTTTTTAAGTATTTTTCATGCTGTTTTTGATTTTTTGATTAACGATTTCCTTTCGCCCGATTGTGGGTCTTACACAACATCTCACAATTTTTCGCTGAAGTAGCACCGCCCTTACTCCAAGCTGATACATGGTCTGCTTCCATTTCACCAAAACTCCAAACCTTTTCCTTATTAGCATCGTGTCCAACTGCACAAAGTGAACAATTTGATTTCTTTTTAGTTTCAGCTTCGCGAGTCTGCTTTTCATAAACAGCTCTTTTAGTTGGTTCGTCAAAAATACGAATATTAAGCAATTTTGTTTCGTTATTACCTCCCAAAATATACTCGAAAATCCCTTTTTTATCTTTAACAAAAAAGTCGCTATAGAGCTTGTGTACAACGGTTGATACTTTAGATGGGTTATATGATTTTTTATGATACTCCTCGTAAAGTCGTCCCCACTCAAGCCCGCACATTTCGCTTTCTATGTCAGTAAATACGCTAGATATCCAATCAATGACGGTGTTAAAATATTTTTTCAACTCATCAATATTTTTGTCTTTGCGATGTTTGCTCATGTAATCGCCAATATTGCCTTTACTTACCCAATCAAGAGCACATTCCAAAAA
>JAZDGP010000005.1:0-3824 GCA_043806935.1 bacterium
CCAGCTTGAGTTCGTTGATAATCATTGCCAAACTGGTCGTAACTTTTTCTTTTCTCCGTATTGCCCAACGTCTGGTACGCTTCGTTAGCTTCCTTAAACTTAGCCGAGTCACCGCCATGCTTATCCGGATGGTGTTGGTGCGCTAATTTTCTAAAGGCTTTCTTAATCTCTTCCTGGCTAGCATGCCGCGGTACTCCTAAAATTTCATAGTAATCTCTAGCCATACCAGCCAATCCTTTTATTTCTTCTCTTCGTACTCCGCGTCAATAGGGCTGTCTTGCTTGGCTTCCGCTTTTTGTTCCGTCTGTTGTCCCTGCTGGTACATGGCTTGCCCGATCTTCTGCGCCACGCTGTTTACTTTATCCAAAGCTTGTTTAATGGCAGAGGCGTCTTCTCCATCTTTAACCTTCTTCAATTCCTCCAGAGCATTATTAACCTCTGTCTTAACATCCGTCCCTATCTTATCTCCAGCTTCTTGCAACACCTTTTCCGTGCTATATACAGTGCTGTCTGCTCCGTTCTTAAGATCCACCAATTCTCGTTTCTTTTTATCATCATCAGCATGAGACTCCGCTTCCTTCTTCATACGCTCCACTTCGTCCTTGGACAGCCCAGAACTTGCCGTAATGGTAATCTTCTGCTCCTTGCCTGTTGCTTTGTCCTTGGCTGACACATGCAAGATTCCGTTAGCGTCTATATCAAACGTCACTTCAATTTGAGGCACTCCTCTTGGAGAAGGCGGAATGCCGGACAGAATAAATCTGCCAAGGCTCTTGTTGTCTTGAGACAGCTCCCGTTCTCCCTGCAGCACGTGTATATCAACAGATGTCTGGCTGTCAGCGGCAGTGGAGAAGATCTGGCTCTTAGAAGTTGGAATTGTCGTGTTACGGTCTATCAGCTTGGTCATGATGCCGCCCAAAGTTTCAATGCCTAAGGACAACGGAGTAACGTCTAACAATAAGACATCTCTCACCTCTCCCTGCAGCACTCCGCCTTGCACAGCTGCTCCCAAAGCCACTACTTCATCCGGATTGACTGAGATATTCGGTTTCTTGCCAAAAAACTCTTCCACCTTCTTCAGCACCAAAGGCATCCTGGTCATACCGCCTACCATGACAACCTCGTCAATCTGGGCTTTTGTAAAGCCGGAATCAGCTAAACACTTGCTGGCAGGTCCTATAGTCTTTTCCACAAGATCATACACTAATTCTTCCAGCTTGGCTCTTGTTAACTTCAATAACAAATGTTTGGGGCCTTCAGAGGAAGCTGTAATGAACGGCTGGTTGATCTCCGTCTCCATCTGTGACGACAATTCCATCTTAGCCTTCTCAGCAGCTTCCTTCACCCGTTGGATAGCTAATGGATCTCCGTTTAAATCCACTCCAGTCTCTTTCTTAAATTCAGCCAATATCCACTCCATGATCCGCTGGTCAAAGTCATCTCCACCTAAATGGGTATCGCCATTGGTCGCTTTAACTTCCACAGTATCAGCAGACACTTCCAAGATGGAGATATCAAAAGTGCCGCCTCCTAAGTCATAAACAGCGATCCTCTGGTCTTTCTTCTTGTCAAAGCCATAAGCAAGAGCGGCCGCTGTTGGTTCGTTAATAATTCTTTTGACAGTCAGACCGGCTATCTGTCCGGCGTCCTTGGTAGCCTGTCGCTCTGAATCGTCAAAATAAGCGGGCACTGTGATAACCGCTTCAGTAATCTTCTCTCCTAACCTTGCTTCCGCGTCCTCTTTAAGCTTCTGTAAAATCATAGCTGACACTTCCTGCGGGCTGTATTCCTTGCCTCCCATCACAACCTTGACGCTGTCTCCTGATCTTACAATCTTGTACGACAAATTCTTCAAAGACCGTTCCACTTCCTGGTCTTCAAACCGCCTGCCAATTAATCTCTTAATGGAAAATAAAGTATTCTCCGGATTAGCCACTGCCTGCCGTTTGGCCGCGATTCCAGCCACCCGTTCTCCAGATTTAGTCATTGCCACCATACTGGGAGTAGTCCGCGCTCCTTCCTTATTTTCCAAAATCTTCGGCTCTCCCCCCTCTATGATAGCCATGGCCGAATTAGTGGTCCCTAAGTCAATTCCTAAAATCTTTGGCATATGTTTTAATTAAGTTTAGTGTTAATAAATTGCTTCCATTGGACAGAGTCCAAATTATGGATTTCTAAGACATGGTCAACTGTCATCGGCGGCCCATCCTTAAACGCGCCTACTTCGTAGCTAGCAAGATCAGTGACCATGGCGTTGCCAAGCAATCCATGTGGCAGAAACGTCACCCTAGCTAGCAATGCCGCTCCGCACCGCTGGCATGTCATATGCGCCAAAAGACTCTGCCGTTTTTCCTCCACCAGCGTCACTTGTCCTATAGGATGTTTAGTTCCGCAAGCCGGGCAAGTGGCAATCATCTGGTGGGCAAGATCGTTTAATTGTTGAGGCAACATAAATTATTTGGTTACTTCCACTTTAGCTGGGATCAACACTTTGCCGTTCAGTTCCCAGCCAGGGCTTAATATATTAGTGACAATACCTGTTTGTTCTCCATCAACGGTAGAAACAACTTCATGTAGAGAATGATCAAAAGCTACATTAGTCTCGTTAATAATCTTTGCTCCATGTTCAGCCAACACCTGGTCTAATTGTTTAAGGACAGCCACCAATCCCTTTGCCCATGGCTCTTCAGGATTAGGAATGTGGGAAATTGCTGTTTCCAGATGCGCATAGACTGGCAAAAAACTTTCTAAGAAGTTAGATATACCATACTTTGCCCATTCAACTTGTTTTACCGCCATTTCCTTCTTAAGGTTCTGGTAATCCGCTAAAGACCGTTTAAGCTGGTCTACTGGCACCATTTCCTGTTCTGGCTGTATGTTTTGGTTATCTTCCATATATTTAAACTTCCAAACGATTTAAAATGTTTCTAACTGCTTCCAGTCTGCTGACATTAAGATCGTAATTCATGCGCACTGGACCTAACAATCCCAATACTTCCCCGTTTCCATAGCCAGTAACTACCAAACCGCAATAACGTCCAAACGGGTTATCGCTGCCAAGGCGGATCTCCACTGCCTGCTGGCCGCATTGCTGAGAAAGATCTGCCAGCACTTGGTCAAGGGAATCAAGAATTTCAGCGAATGATTGGATAATTTCAAAAGAATGGAACTCTGGCTGTATAAACAAATCTGATATGCCAGTGTAATACCATCTTCCATGCCCCAACGTCGTCACTGCCGCTAAGTGGCTTAAAGCAGACACTGTCTTGGCTAATGACTTCACTTGCTGTTCTGGAGACAGCCTCCGTATCTGCCGTTCCACATTATTTAAAGCTTCTTGCTCACGTACAGGCAATTCTTTATGGCGTAACTGATTGGCAATGTAGTACTGATACGCTTTAACAGTTGGAATCCTGCCAGCAGAGGTGTGCGGAGAGTACAAGAATCCCTTTTCATCCAATTCAGCCATTTCGTTCCTTATAGTGGCAGGACTAACATCTAACTGCTCTGCCAAAGCGTTGGAAGGGACAGGCTGTCCGTCAACAGCGTGCTGGCGCACTATTTCAGCAAGCAATTCCGCTTGCCGTTCTGTTAATTCTAGCTGTAATCCCTGCTTTTCCTGCATATGCCTAAAGTTTAAGGTCTTAGCAGTCTAGTGTCAAGAGTGCTAAATATATTATTGACTTATCATTATAAATATAGCATTATTTATAATGATACCATAAAAAACGCCGTCTTTCTTGATGGTGATTGATATTCTAGCCTGCTCCTGATTTTTGTCTAATGATTCGCAATTCTCTGTCAGTTTGATATAGTAATTGCGT
>JAZDGP010000006.1:0-14147 GCA_043806935.1 bacterium
CACACGTTTAAGCCGCTCCCCCATCATCTACGCGCTGTTGGGAGGCGTTGGCATCGTACTATTCTGGCGTGGCGTATGGTACACCGCTGACCAGTACTTCCCTTGGATGACTGGACCGTGGTCAATTATTATCTCAATTGTCTTACTGCTCTTAATTGGAATCTTTGTATCACAGTTCATTGGCAACGAGATCTTAATCTCCTCCCTTAAGCAGGAGAAGAAGCTGTCTGACAAGACGGAACGTGAGGTCAGGGAAGATTCTATAACCAACAAAGAGATTAAGGATGAATTGGCTGGTATCACTAAAAAGCTGGAAACGATCAGCAGAAAGCTTGCCTCCAAGAAATAAAGATGCTAAGGTACTGGCATGGCAATGGTAAATAACAATTCAAATAGCAACAATCCGTAATGACCGACGGCCTATTTCTATTATTACCACCGCCGGCCAGGCGGTTTTTCTTTGTCGGGTAGTTCAGTGGCAGAACGCCGCGCTGTTAACGCGGATGTCGCTGGTTCGAATCCAGCCCCGACAGCCATTAAGATAATTTTAAAAACTTACGGATATCGGATTCAGACAGAATACGGTGGAAATCGGAGTTGTAAAGTAATGTGTTGGTTGGTTTGGTTTCTTTCCTCTGTTCCGTCGCTGAAATAGAAAAACCCACATATTCGACTTTCTTGCCTTTCTTATTTCTCACCCAATCAATGGCAGGAATAAGATCAGCATCTGAACTGATAATAACCGCCGTATCATAACGATTGTCTATCGCTCCTGCCATAAGATCAACAGCTATTTTTACGTCTATGCCTTTCTCTCGAGAGCGTTGATATTCAACTTCATTAATACCTAAACTTAACAATCTTTGATAATCCACTACACGATCGTCTATTACAATCCGTTCTATGCGTGTTTTTAATTTACTAGTCAAAATTTTCCAACCGCCAATGGCAATCAACCTGTCAAACAAGGCTGTTTGGTGGACCATAGCCAAGGTTGTTTCATGATTATCTCTTTTCTCTCGCACTGTCCCAACATAAAACCTTTTTCCTTCTCGGATTACTGGCCGTCCGACAGCTAAAAATTGGATGAGCTGTTCAAAATCGAAGTCATTTTCACGGACTTTGAGTTTCTTCAAAACCAGATGGAAAAAATTTCCAGCGTCTATATAGATAGAAACACGTTGGTTTTCTACGTTATTCATACATTTTTTATAAACTAGATTAACAAAAAAACCTGCACACCGGCTTGAGCCAGGCGCAGGCGAATTACATTTCTAGGATAGATCAAGTGCTGGTTAAAGTCAATGGTAGTTATCCACTGCCGCAGTACATTTTCTCTATTAACCGACGGCTTAATTTAAAAAGACTAAGTAACAGCCCGCTGATTGCGTAAATTAGACACCGAAAAAATAATAAACGTCTGCTCCCAATAAGAACAGACGTTTATCGTTACAAATATATTCTATCAATTCCCAGCCTCTTCGCCTGCTCATGCTCCCAACTAGCCCCATTGGAAGTCTTATACCCAGGGATGAAATACATGGCGGTAAATAAACCTGACTCAAACAATGGCAGATAAAACTCATTCAACAACTGTTGTCCGTCCTTAAAATACGGTGAATTACAGATCCTTGCCATGGCAGGTTCAAATGGCATTTGGTTAAACAGTTCAATGCCTTGTTTAGCAAGATGTTCTAGATACCATTTAAACGCCTTGAAATTCTTCTCCTGTCCTAATCCGCCCGTAGTCAATGGACCAGACAGAATTCCAAGCGGTTGTGGCTGGCGGACCATGACAATTAAAGCGATCTGAGCGAGCTCTGGAAACGTATTAGCTGTCTCAATCTCAAACTGCTCTAGCGGCAATAGATATATTTTCATAACCACCTCCTTGTCTGGAGCAGACTCTATACTAAAAACAGCAAGAAAACAAGGGAGGAAGTTATCAACAAGGGAAGATGACTGTTCTATCAAAAAGGGCTACACTATAAGCACTTAAAGGTCGGCCTCTTTTATATTAACTTTACATCATTATATGAACAAACTAAGCGGTTTAGACTGGGTAGCAGTAGTGCTGCTCATTATCGGCGGCCTCAACTGGGGGCTCATCGGCCTTTTTAACTTTGATCTGGTTGCTGCGATCTTTGGCAGTCTGTCTGTCATCTCCAAGATTATCTACGTGCTTGTCGGCCTATCCGGCCTTTACATGGTCTTTGTTTCACCAAAGCTTGGTAAGCAGTAATATGGCAACCGCTGGCATTCACAGCCAGCGGTTTTGCTTATAAACATATGAGCATTATTTTTATACGATTGGAGGTGAACATATGAAACCAAAAGACTGGCTACTGGCTATTGTTGAAGCTATCCTCTGGTACGGATTTATCTACTATCTGCTGTACGCCATTAAAAACGAAGTTGACATTGCCCAAGCGTCTTTGATCCTCTTGGTCATTATGTACCTGGCTACCATTTCCTGCCCTTGGGTGCGGAACAGCGTCGCATGGAGACGGATGTGGGGAAAGGAATAGATGTATGGAAGAAAACTCCTCCTAAACGGAGGAGTTTTTAGTGCTCTTGACTTTTTATGCGATTTAACCGAAACTGTTTCTTAAACAAATAAACAAAGGAGGTATTTATGGAAAACAATAATAAATGTCTGGTATTGCTGGCAGTTAGTAGCAATCATCAAAAATGTCTTTGTGAGTACAAATTCACGCGGAAGCTCTTCATAGAATTCCCTACTGAAGCAGAAGCAGATGACTGGATTATTAATATCCAAAAAGCCTGCGAAACGAAAAATTCGGGGTTTGATATGTTAAAACCAAAAATCATGAAATTGACCCCAGCGACAGTGGACAATACCGGACTTAAAGAAATACCAATTCACAAAGACCCGGAAGAAGCGCTTGAAAATCTAGCTGAAGCTTATTCCACAGAACACAAAAAATACCATGCACCAATACCAGCACAATTAATAAGCGATGGCCAATGACCATCGCTTATTCTCTTACTCCCCGATCTTGCAGGCGCTGTCCTTAACGCATCGGTACCTGATTTTCACTTCCTGTATCTCTCCCTGTTGCAGTGTGGAGACAAAACCTGTTACGCGATGGCTAACTCCGTTATTTAACAAAGACAACCAATCAGCGGAGAGAGGCTCTCCTTCCTCACTGTACGGACTCTTTTCCTTGTATGCCACGTTCCGCGCATTATACACGACCAATGTCCTATCCAATGGCTGTTTCTCAATAGACTTATCTCTACGCAAGTGCCCGCCAATCTCCTTGTACGTGCCATCAACAACAGCACCAAGCTTCATGTACAAGCTGTCGTATTGAGTCAATGGCTTTCCATCCACCAAAGCAGACACCACCAGATAAGCTTCTTCAAACTTTCCATTGGCTGTAAATCTCTGGCTGGCATAGGCAGTTGGTTTGCCATCTGCCACTGTGTTTTTAAAATCTTTAATGACTACCGCTTCACTCAACGGATCGGCATCAACTGGCGGTTGCTTGGATTCTTGCTCATTAAATTCTGTCTTATTCGCGTCCGTGATATCAGGCGCCTGCGCTGGAGTCTTGGCGTACAAAAAGTACGCTCCAACGGCAGCCAGAACGACTATTGCTGAAATCCATGCTCCTTTATTTGACGGTTCTCTGGTTGGCTGCAATGGTTGTTGCTGTACTGGTTGTTGCTGTACTGGTTGTTGGCTAATCTCTTCCATATGGTTAAAAATTAAGCTATTTAGACGCTATTACCTTAGCACTTCCACCAGTTTTTGCAACAACACAAGCTGTCCAGCAAAGACTGCTAAGGAAACCGCTAAAATTGTCTTATGTTGCTAGTAATCCCGCAATTTCTTCATTGCAGAATGCTCTTGGATCTTTTCCAAAGCTTTGGCTTCTATCTGCCTGATCCGTTCCCTAGTCACCCCAAACTCCTGTCCAACTTCTTCCAAAGTATGCGCAATGCCGTCCAACAAACCAAACCGCATTTCAAGAATCTTCTGTTCCCTTGGAGACAATCCCCTGATGATTAAATTGACATGGTCTTTAAGCAACTGTAACGCGGCCACACGATCTGGCGGTAAAGTCTTATCATCCTCAATGAAGTCAGCTAAGACGCTGTCATCGTCATCTTCACCAATGGAGGTTTCCAAAGACACCGTCTCCTGCGATATTTTAATAATATGATGTATCTTATCCACTGTCTCACCCATCTCAGCCGCGATCTCCTCAGGAAGAGGCTCTCTTCCCAAATCCTGTATTAGCTGCCGTTGCACCTGCATGAACTTATTGATAGTCTCCACCATGTGCACTGGAATCCGGATCGTTCTTGACTGGTCAGCTAACGCTCTGGTAATCGCCTGCCTGATCCACCACGTGGCGTACGTGGAGAACTTAAATCCTTTACGGTAATCAAACTTCTCAACAGCTCTAAAAAGTCCGATGTTGCCTTCTTGGATAAGATCTAAAAGCGACAATGACCTGCCAGTGAACTTCTTAGCAATGGATACCACAAGCCGCAAGTTGGCTTCAATCAATTTGCGGGCAGCCACTTGATCTCCTTTCTCCTTCCGTTTAGCTAATTGCATTTCTTCCTCTCCTGTCAAAAGAGGCACTTTTCCTATTTCCCTCAAATACATTTGTATGGAATCAGAAGAAATATCAGAGAGATCAAAACGATTCAGGTCAGAGCCGATTCCAATCAGGTTCAACGACTCTTCCCGTTTCTCCGCTGAAACCAAAAGGCCGCTGTCCTCCACAACCTGCACTCCTGCCATGTCCAGCTTGTCCAAAAACTCTTCATAAAACTCCAAATACTCCTCCAGATCAGGCAACGCCTGTAGAATCTCTCTTTCAGTCAAAAAACCTCTGCCCCTTCCTCGTTTAATCAGCTTCATCTCAGCTTCCGGTGTCATCTGTTCCACAGCCGGCGCTATCGCTTTTGCCTTAAAAATCTTTCTGGTAATTTTTCTCTTAACAGCCTTTTTCTTAATTGGCCGTTTCACGTTTCGTTTTTTAGTCATGTTATGGTTATGGAAATAATCAACGGCCGTGAGCAGACAGCTGTTTTGACAGCTGGCTAAACTCCTCGGTCAGCTGGCGCGCTTCCCCCTCGTCTCCCTTGGCTTCCGCCAAGCGAATAGCTTTGCTCAAAGCGCGCAGATGTTGCCCAAGAGAATCACTAGCAAGCCGTTTGGCAAGCAGTTCTATCTCCCGGATAATAGATGGGACAGTGCCCGCGGTCTCAGCCGCCTCGTCAGCTAACAGCAGCAAAGCGGTTAAGTCATCGGCCGGAGATCTGCCGTGAGATTCGGCCGGAAAGTTTTGCCGGAGCTGGTTTAGCCAAGCTACCGGATCAAATGTCTTGGTGGCATTATAATATGACGACAAATAATTGTAAAGGCTCTCTGTTTCAGGCCAGACCATGCCAGCAGGCCAATTAAGCTGCAGCTGTTCCCAAGCGTCACTGGACGTAATGCCCAAAGCCAGCAGCCTTTCGCTCATCAATCTCTGTTGCGGCAATTCCTGCTTCTGTTCAAATGTTTTATCCTGCTCCGTTGCCATCTTCCCATCTCCTTGAGGCAGCAATCCCCTTAAAGTGCTGACTTCAATATCTAATGCTTCACCAAGCTTCTTCAGGTAATGCTCGCGTTCTATGGGGCTTGAAAGTTTAGCGATCACGGGCAAAAGATCATTAGCCGCTTTTTTCTTATACAAAGCTTGAGAGACATCCAACCGTTCCAGCACTTTCTGGAAATAGTAGTCCATGATCGGTCTGGTCTTTTCACTCGCCTGTTGCCACACCGCCGGATCTTTACTGACAACTTCATCAGGATCTTTTCCAGCTGTTTTATCCCACACAATCGCTTCCACGTTACAGCCATGAATCCACGCCAAGGTTACCGCGCGCAAGCTGGCAATTACTCCAGCGCTGTCCTGATCCAACGCGAACGCTATCGTGTCAGTATAACGCTTTATCAGGCGCAGATGGTCATCAGTAAGAGCAGTGCCAGACACAGCCACCACGTTCTTAACCCCAGCCAGATGGGAAGCAACTACATCCAGATTCCCTTCCACCATGACCACCTTTTTCTTTTCCCTAATCGCTTGCTTGGCTTGAGATAATCCGTACAATACCCTTCCTTTATGGTAAATAGCGCTCTCCGGCGTGTTAATGTACTTGGCTTCCTGCGCTGTTGAAACAATGTCTGGAATGGACCGTCCAGTAACTCCAACCACACGTCCGTGGTGATCTAGAATGGGGAACATCAACCTCCCGCGGAACCTGTCATGGAGCTTGCCAGTCTTCTCTGACCGCACTGACACGCCAATGGTTGTTAAATCTTGTTCAGAAAAACCAGATTTCAATAAATGTTCGGTTAAATCCTGCCAGTCGTCCAAAGCGAACCCTAACAAAAACTCCTTAGCTATCTGGCTGTTCAGACCTCTTTGCTTTGCGTACTGTCTAGCAATCTCTCCGGAAGGATCTTTTGTTAAATGGTAATGCCAACGCTCTACTGCTTCTTCCATTGCTTCATACAGCTTGCGGTAGCGGTCTCCATCGTCCTGTTTCACATCCTTAGGCAACACCACGCCAGTTCTGGCTGCTAATGCTTTCAAAGCCTCTCCAAATGTAAAGCCTTCCATCTTCTCCAAAAAGGTAAAACCATCACCGCCTTCACCGCAGCCAAAACAATGCCATGTCTGCCGTTCTTGTGACACAATGAATGACGGCGTCTTCTCCTGATGAAAAGGACACAAGCCTTTAGACAGCCGTCCAGCTGGTTTCAACGGCACGTATTCTCCCACCAGTTCGGCTAAATTGAGCCTTGATTTTATCTGGTCAGTGATCTGTGACAATGATGTCATAGCTACAGCTTAACTGAAACAAAGATTTTTTGCCATTGACAACTTTTCCGTGATATGGAAACCTACTAGAACTTCCAATAAAGGAAGTAAAAAAAACATGGAGGATGAAATGCGTAAAAAATATAACGACAATTATAACAATGGCAAACCGATACGGAGAAAATTAACATCCGAGGAGTCTGAAATGGTTGAGAAGTTGGTAAAGGATAGGCGGGAAACAGTTTGGCAAGATATTATTAACGATATTGTTGTAAACCTACGGGCGGCTATTGGCTGTTCAGTGGCCATAGAGAAAAAATTTAAAACCGCTGGTTTATTACCTGATGACGGAACTACTAAAGTGTGCTTGAAGCTAAACATAGAATCGCCAGATAAAATTCTCGAAACGATCACTCATATCTTTAAGAATGGCAGCTATGTTTGTTCCACTGAACCAGACGGCAGGATGGTTGTTTATCATCCAACTAAAATACCAAGCAAAATCGGTTTTTTATTGTTAGGCAATCATATCATCATACAAGAGCTATAAACTTTGCCCCGTCTCAATAAAGACGGGGTGCTGTTATTTCTCCACCCACAGCCTAAAAGCTAATCTTTCCACTGCCGGCTCTAATGCCTTGATAATCTCCTCTTCCCGTTCCTTGATTCTAGCTCCATAAGCAGGATGTTTAAATTCAATCATCAGAGCCTTGCGCTGGACAAACACTGGCCTTACCTTATCTTTCCCATCAGGCCATTCTTTCTCCAGCCAGCGATTGAATCGTTCCATCACTGCAACTGCTTTCAGGTTCTGGCTGATCTCCCCGCCAAACCGTCCACTTACCATTTTCCTGATTGTATCCATCTTACACCTTCTTAAACTCGCATATATCCCTAAAGTCGCAATACTTGCACACTTGAGGACTAGGCGTAGGAATAAAATCACTCTGCCTGATCTTCTCCCCCATTTCCATAATGTAATTCTTCACTTTCTCCAAATCCTTCTCTTCGCCTAAAAACTCCAGCTTCTTTCCATCCTCCAGATAGTAAAACATCAATCCCTTCACCTTCCCACCAAACACAGTCTCCACCGCTAATTGGTAAATATACAGCTGGTCCTTATCTACCTTATTCTCCTCTTTGCTCCGTCCAGTCTTGTAATCCACGATAGTCCAGCTTCCATCACTCCCCTCATCCACCCTGTCCATCATTCCCTTGATCATATACTCTCCGACTTTCAAGCTAAACCCCTTTTCTATAAACAGAACCTTAGGCTTCTCCTTAAGCCAGTCAGCATAAAACATCTCTAGCGCTTTCTTCCCTTTCTCCTTATATTCCTCTTGTGTTTTCTTATTTTCATACCAGTCGTCTATCCAGCTCTCCTGGTAGATCTTAAACAAATCATCAAGAGCGGCTGCAGGACCTTTTGTCTTTGTATGCTCCCCAAACAAACTCCCTTGGCTGGTTCCAGCCCGCTCATTAACAAGCTCCATGAACTTCTGGACAGTTGAGTGCATTGTCTTGCCAAAGCTAAAGACAGCCTTGCCGAAGATAGGAATCTTCAAGACATGGGCGAACTTATACTGCAAAGGGCAGTTTTCATAAGCCTTTAGTTGAGTGTAGCTCAAACGTACGGATACTGGACGTGAAGCTAATTCTTGCTTAGTAACCACTGGCAACGGAAGCTGTAATTCATCTGCCAGCTCCCTTCCTACTTTCTCTCTTTCCACCAAACCAAGCTCTTCCAAGAACCGTGATGGCTTCTTAGCCCGTATTCCTCCATAATCCTTAGCGTAACTTAAATACAATCCATCCCTTGCTCTAGTCATTGCCACGTACAACAGCCTGCGTTCTTCCTGCAAATGTACGTCTCCTTCCGGCACAATGTCTTTAACCAAAGCGTCTGGCAATTCAATAGGGTCTTTGCGTTCAATAGTCGGAAAGCGCTTATCCACCAAAGCTGGAAGGAAGACGTGCTTAAACTCCAATCCCTTGGCGGCATGAACAGTCATTACCTTAACAGAATCAGGTCCAGCTGATGGATCTTCAGCTGACACTGCCAGTGTCCCTTCTTCTCCTGATTCAACTTCGTATTCAAACTCTTCCAAAAAGTTCTTGACTGTTCCAACGGTACTTTCCTCTTCAAACCGCTGAATACGACGGTAGAACTGGCGCAAGTAATCCAGATCCTCACGAGCTGACTGCTGGTTATCCACAGTTTCTTTATCAGCCAAATATTTTAAATAACCAGTGTCTTGCAAAGCAGTAAGAAAAACAATGCCTGCTTTTTTATCCCTGGCTAGTTGCGTGTGCTTTTCCACGTTAGCAAGAATGTTATCTAACTTCATGCTCACCGTTTGGTCCACGCTGATATATGAACGATGCTGTTTGACTGCTTCATACACTGACCATCCCTTGCGGTAAGCCAGATGATTGAGTTGGATAATGTCTTTAGTGGGGATGTCCCAGACTTGCCATGTCAGCACACGGTACATTGCCGTTGACTCGTGGTAGTTGTCTAACAAACGAAGGTAGGAAACAAGATCAAGGACAACGGATTTTAAATATAATCCTTTAGACGCCAGCCATTGGTAAGGAATGCCATTAGCCTGCAGAGCCGTGATAAACGGCTGGGCAGTGTCATTGGCTCTCACTAGAATGGCAAAATCGCTCCAGGATAGCTCCTGGCTAGTGGCTTTTAAGTCCACTATCTTTTGGATAATGGAGTGCGTTTCCTCTCTCGCGGTCTGGCTAGGCAATGTTTCCACAATTCCCTGCCCTTTTCTTGCGGCAATTAATTGTTTAGATAAGGCATTTGCTCCTTTAGACAAGATCGCTTCCAGACGGTTTGGATTGTTGAGTTGGATAAAACGGTACGCTGAATCCAGAATGTTTTGGTAAGAACGGTAGTTAGTAGTTAAATAGACTTCCTTGGCATGCGGATAATCTTTCTTAAAGTTCAATATATTGCTTACAGAAGCTCCCCTAAACTTGTAGATGGACTGGTCGTCATCTCCCACCACCGTGATGTTTCCATTACTAGCCAACATCTTGACCAATTCATACTGCGCGTAGTTAGTGTCTTGAAACTCATCCACAAGTATGTATTTAAACTGCTCTTGGTAGTGCTTCAAGATGTTCGGCCTTGTCCTGAACAGTTTCAACGCGTAACCAATAAGGTCGCCAAAGTCCAGAGCGTTATGCTGGAGCATTACCTGCTGGTAGACATGGTAAGCGTCAGCCACTTCCGCTATCCTCATCGCCTCTGCTGGATCTATTACTATTCCGTCTTTCTTCTTTTTCTTGGCTTTTGGCTTAGGACCATCCACTAACCCAGCATTGAGCTTTAGCTCTTCCGCGTAGGATAGATACTCCTCTGTAGTCACTTCTTCGTCCTTAGCTCTTGAGAAGTGTTTAACAAGAGCATGGATAAACTTGGTGGGATTGCCTAAAGGGCGGTAGTAATCCAAATTAAAACGATCTAAGTTTTGCCTTATCACCAGCCACTGCTCTACTTGGTTAAGAAGCTTGAAGTCATTTGGAATGCCAATATCCAAGGCATGGGCTTTCAGGATCCGTTCACAAAAAGAATGGAAAGTGGATACCCATAAGTCTACATAACCATACGGAAGCAGTTTATCTATCCGCTCCTCCATCTCTCCAGCTGCTTTATCCGTAAAGGTCAAAGCGAGAATCTCTTCCGGTTTAGCTAATTCTTGCTCAATAAGCCAAGCGATCCGTTTGGTAATAACAGTCGTCTTGCCAGTGCCGGCGCCAGCCACCAACAACAAAGGGCCATTGCCGTGGGTAACGGCTGTTTTTTGCTCTTGGTTAAGGTCTTGGAGTAAGGATGACATAATGTAAAAAAATATTATAAAATTTTTTTATTTCAAGTTTTTCGACATGAAAGCGTCATGATGATCGTGATGTTTTTTCTTTTTATCTACTTTATACCCCAACTGCTGATAATACGCCACTAAACCTTTTTCTACCATGCAATCAAGCAACACTTTCTGGCACCCATGCTTTTTAGCTAACTGTTCTACCGCCCGCACCAATTTAGCCCCAACACCTTGTTTTCGGTGCGTCTTTAGCACTGCCAGTCTAAAAAAATACAAATTCTTCTTATCTGGAAATCGATAACGGATTGTTCCGATAATTTTCCCTTTCTCCTTTGCCGCCAAAATACCTAATTCCTTATTTTCATATTTTTCTTTCAACAAAGGATCCTCATAAAAACCAACTGCTGGTCCTTGTTCGTGGTAAGGAATAACATAAGCTCGTTTAGTAATTCTACCAATTACCTTCAATTCGTTTATCTTAGCTCGAATAATAACCATTCATTAAGTATACTGAAACTCTCTAAGTTTTGCACACCCTCCCGTTTGACAACTTCCTTATTTTCCCCTACTCTGGTAAATACAATTATTAACCATTAACCGCCATGATCTGCCATACTTATTTCTTGATGCGGAAAATCCCTGCTATTTTCGCGGGATTGGTTCAAGCTGTCCGGGATTGGGTGGGTTTTAACTTAATTTTAAAAGTTTAAACTAACATAACCTGCGAAGGTTTATAACATCCTGTTCCGGACACGGAACAGGATTTTTGTTATGAGCACTTTGTAAATAACAACAAGGAGGTTCAAATGAATTGGAATGATAAACATCAAGGAGGAACCTTACGGTTCTTCACTACCGGGTTGTCAACCTTATGGCACCTGTTGGGCCAAGAACAGAAAAAAATAATCTGGTTGTTTGTTTTGATGTTCGGATTAACTATTCTGGATCTATTATTCCCTTTTTCCCTCAAGCTAATCTTTGACCAACTGCCAACCATTGTCAGACAACCAACTCTCCCCAATTCGCTATTTGGCTTAGTGGCATTACTGCTCTTAGTAAAAATTGTCACTCTATTCATCCACCGGCTAGTGAAAGAGTACTATTTCTTAATGAGTCTGATTAGGCTGGAGAATTGGTGGCCCGTCTTGGCTCAAGAAAAACTGTTGGAGCTGTCGTTAAGCTTCCATGAACGGGAGAACACGGGAAAGAAAATCAGCAAGATCACAAAGGGCTGCGACAAACTGGTCCAAATATTGGCGGACTTACACTGGGCGCTCTTGCCACAATTGTTGTACCTAGTTATCAACATTGGAATTGTGCTGGCACTTGATCCAATACTCGGTATCTTGTTCCTCTCCCCCTTCCCTGTAGTCGTCTTAATCATGATCCGCATGCAAAATCGCTGCCTGCCAATCTGGGAACAGTGGGAAATCCAGAAAGAACGAGCTAACGGATTATTCTGCCAATCAATTATCAGCGTGCAGACGGTGCAATCGTTTGTACAAGAAAGAAGGGAACGGGAAGCAATGGGAGATGTCCGGAAAGATATGGAAAAATTAGACAAAAAAGACATGGTTATTGCCAATCGGTACTACTTAGCAATGGGATTGATTCTGGAAGTAATGTTCGCTATAACCATTATTGTCGGCATTTACAGGTTAACAATCAATAGCGTCACTATCGGCACCATCGTCTACATCATCGCCACCGGCAACGCTAGCATGCAGAGCTTATGGGCGGTGATGAACACGTACCGTCAAATTGTCCGTAACCTGATGGCCGTTATCAGGATGAAGCAATTGCTCGATGAACCAGTGGAAATCATTGACAAGCCAGACTCGGTTATTCCCACTGGTTATCATGAATGCGTCAGTTTCCAAAACGTTGGTTTCACCTACCCAAAGACTAATCATCCAGTGCTGATGGACATCAATCTGGATCTTACTCCAGGCCAAATGGCGGCATTCGTTGGCAGAAGCGGAGCAGGAAAAACAACATTGGTTCGACTGCTTACTAGATCATACGACGCCACAAGCGGTTCTATCGCATTGGACGATGTTGATATCAAGGACATCAAAAAAACTTACTACCGGAGATTATTTGCGGTTGTCAAACAGGATGTTGATGTCTTTGATGCCACCATTGAATACAATATCACCTACGGCTCCCAGGCAGTCTCTGGAGAAGAAATTAAGAAAGCGTTGCTCGCCGCTCATTTGGAGAATGTGATCACTGACCATAAACGATTTCCAGCTGGACTGGAGACACAGGTCGGAGAGCAAGGCATCCAGTTGTCTGGCGGAGAACGTCAGCGAGTGGGCATTGCCAGGGCGTATCTGGCTTTACTCAAGGGAGCGAAGATACTGGTGCTAGATGAAGCTACCTCTCATCTGGATTCAGAGACGGAGAAAACCATCCAAACAATGATTACCGCCATTCGACAAGCGATGAACATTTCCATTGTGGTGATTGCCCATCGGTTATCTACTATTAACCAGGCTGATATGATTTACGTCTTAGACAATGGAATAATCGCGGAACAAGGCAACCATGATGATTTAATGAGGCATAACGGTTTGTACGCCAAATTGGTGGAGTTACAGCAAATTGGAGATATTAGAGAATAAGAAAAAAGCACGGATGTTATTAATATCCGTGCTTTCTTTATTACACCACACTATTGACACATTATCTAATATAGAGTATAATATAATAATAAGTAAATTGCAGTTAATTTAACAAAAAAAGGAGGTTAAAAATGCCTAGAATTATAGAAAGACTCAAAATAATGAACCTTTTTACGGGTTCGATCCTTTTTCCTGACCTGTTCAAAAAACAGGTAGAGGAAAAAGAAACTATAGTTTCAGTAGCCTTTATCCCCTCACAATCACGCTCCATATCGGTCGTGATAGAGGATTAAAAGGAGATTCAAATGAAGATACTCATTTTTGATAAAAACAAAATTCTGTTGCCTATGATCCTAAAACAGCTCTGCGGATTGTACGGCGACCAATATGATGTAATGAGCTGTGAAAATCAGGAAGAATTTGAAACGGAAATGAACAACGGCAAGGGAAAAATCAAGATGGTCATTATCAATGTTGACGAGTCTGATCTAATCACTGATTTTGTCTTCTTGATCCACCACGCTGTTGTCTGTGGAATCAAAGCTGTTGGCGTCATTGCCAATATTCAAGCAGTGGCGTTCAGAGATGCCGGCGCTTCTAATGTGATAGGAAAATACGAGTTTGTTGATTCAATATTTAATCAACGAACAAAAGATGTTCCTGTCATCCACGCTTAAAAACACAAAAGGCACGAAGTGATTTCACTTTGTGCCTTTTTCTTTTACGCCGCGCATTTGTTATGAAGAGACATTGACCGTATACTAAATTTCAATCTTTGATATCCGCTTTGGAAAGCTAATCCGCTTGTCGTTCCAGACACTGTC
>JAZDGP010000007.1:0-2781 GCA_043806935.1 bacterium
CGCTTTATTGCGTTCAATGTCAGCTTCAATAATCTTGTCTCCCGGCTTATACGTCTTTTCAATAACTCTACCGTCTATTAAGTTCTTGAGCTTAGTTCTTTTAACAGGCTTGCGCTGGGCAGTACGCATAAAGTCTAACCAATACATTTGCTCGATGATAGAATCAAGCACCTTGTTGATATCATTCACTATGTTCGTAAGATAGGAAGTAAAATTACCTTTCCAGCCATCTCCGCCAATGGAATAATCAAAAGTCGCTCTGATGCCAATATTAGGCGGTATGTGCCCAATGATAATTGTTGTATCCTGATATTTGATAGATAGTTCAGGATATTCCCCTTTGTCTGTCCGTGTAATTATTACGTCGTTCGGCAGCTTGACGTTTTTTAAGTCTATAGCATACCGCAAATGCTCATGTTGGAGGACGATTTTATCATCCTTGGGATAAAGGAGGAAATTTTGCAGGTCATTCTGTTCAGTGAAAAAGACTAATTCCACGGTAATAACTTTTTTAGCGATAGACAATTGGCCAATGCCTTTTAGAAACATATTGGCCAATGCCAGGTTTTGAACGACAGTACAAAAGATTTCGTCAACTTCCTTTACTAAAAACACATTTTCGCCAATTGCCACCTTAATCGGTATTGGCAGTGGTTTGATATTGATTTTATCTCCAAAGTTCATAATGCTCCTTGTTGTGTTAGAAGCCATAGTAAGCAATTTACTTAAGCTTCTTTGTAAAGGTGTAGTTATCCGTTCCAACACCTTAGATGAAACAACAGTGGTTGTCAATAAAGCCATTTCAGCATCTTTTTGGTCGTGCTGGTTTCCCTGATAAAGCAGTAAATAACAGCACCGACAAGACATCGCTCGCCGGTGTTTGTTTAGCTGTTATTTTTTAAATGGAGATGAGCCGCGATTGCCTCAGCCAGTTGTGTCATTTTTTTGTATGCTAATGGCAGAGTTTCAGCGAATGGAGGAGAATCTGGATCCAATAGATGCTTCCATTGGAAGCAAAGCCCATAATTATTCCAAGAGACTACTAGGGAGATTGAATCGTCAGGCGTTAGCTTAAAAACTAATATCTTTTCAGCTGGTAACGCCGTAACATGCAACCACTTCCAGATGAAATGAGTAGTACGAACTGGATTGAAAACAATTTGTTCGGAAATCCATACGGCATACTCTTCTGTTTCAAAATTAGTAATTTCATCATACAGCATAATCGTAACAGCGTTTACAAGCGGACCAAAACTAGAACTATTGAAACAGGTTAACGCGATATCATGATATAGCACTTCAATGGTTATGGTTGGCGTTTGGAGAGCGTCAGGTAATTCTCTGTTAGCTGACAAGATATATTTGGTGCTTTTTTCTATCGCTTTTGCTAGTTTTTCTTCCGTGTAGACGTGGTTTGCTACTATAAATACTGACGGTTTCTCCAGTTCCATGACCGTATGTTCATTAGGCATAGAAACCTCCTTTTATGTTTTTGTGAATGTGAGTGAATCGCTTTATCTTATATGATCATCTCCAGTGAGTCAATAAAAAACGGAAGACTAGTTATTAGTCTTCCGTCTGCGCATATATTACATAATACATAAAGATAATTCCGTCACGCTACGGGATTAACCGGAGCGAAGTCATAGAGCCGCGTCTTGTGTAAAAATTTTCATTTAGACGGTCAGGGTCGGGCGCCCTTAGGCGATATGGATCACCTCCGTGAATGTAGAAAAAGAGCAGTTCATAGACTTACTCCTTTCTTGTTATCAAAAAGATTATTTTTTACCTTGATCTTTTTATAGTTTGTCTTTGATACACCTCCTTTGTTTATTGGTTAAACTTGCTATTGCTGTCAGTCTAGCACTGTTATGTTTACTGGCAAGTCTTTACAAAAAACAAAGTTTATTCGCTGAAATGAAAATGTGCTACGTCTCCGTCTTTCATCACATAATCTTTCCCTTCCATCCTGATCAGTCCTTTTTCCTTGGCAAGATGTTCTGTTCCAGCTTCCAGCAAGTCTTTCCAGGAAATAACTTCCGCTCGTATAAACCCTTGTTCAAAGTCAGTATGGATCACTCCGGCTGCTTGCGGCGCTTTAGCCCCTTTGATTACCGTCCATGCTTTAGTTTCCATCGGCCCTGTTGTAATGAATGTAATTAAGTTTAACAGTTTGTAGGAAGCGACAATCAGCCGGTCTAATCCGGACTTCTGGTATCCTAATTCATGTAACATATTGTTTGCTTCGTCAGGAGGGAGATCAGCAAGCTCCGCTTCCAGCTTAGCTGATATCGTAACAACCGGACAGTTGTCTATCTCTTTCCCTTCCCACTCTTTTCCATCCGCTCCTTCATTGAGGTTATAGACGTAAAGCATAGGCTTAGCGGTAATAAGCTGTAAGTCCTTAATATGTTTTAATTCTTCCTCGTCTAACCCCAGATTCCTGACTGCTTTTACTTCATTTAACGATCCTTTGATCTTTTTCAAAATAGTTTCTTTCAGCAACAATTCTTTATTAGGATTACCTTTCATTTCTTTGGACAAAGAAGACAATCTTTTTTCCACCACTTGGAGATCCGCTAAAGCCAATTCAGTGTTAATGACTAGACGGTCGTCATTCGGATTAATCTTTCCTCCAACGTGTATTACGTTCTCATCAGTGAAGTTCCTGACCACTTGCGCTATAGCGTCCACGTTCTTGATGTGGGACAGGAACTGGTTGCCCAAGCCTTCTCCAGTGGAAGCTCCCTTAACTAATCCGGCAATATCCACGAATTCAAT
>JAZDGP010000008.1:0-8368 GCA_043806935.1 bacterium
ATTTACTCTTTGCAAGGGCAGAAACTGAACGACAAGCACATTGAGGTGATTGTACGGCAGATGTTCAACTGGGCGTACATTGAGCAGGAAGGCGACGCTGATCTCTTGCCAGGAGAAGTAGTGTCCCGTTCCCAGTTGACTGAAGCCAATCACCAGGCAATGCAGAAGAAAGGAAAGCCTGCTATCCACCAGGATTTGCTGTTAGGCATGACCAAAGCCGCTTTGTCCACGGACAGCTGGCTGTCCGCGGCTTCCTTCCAGGAAACAGCTCGTGTGCTGATAAACGCGGCTACTTCAGGCAAGGTGGATTATCTCCGTGGCCTTAAAGAGAACGTTATCATCGGGAGGTTGATCCCTGCTGGAACAGGATTCAAGCCTATTCAGAAGAAGTAAGAAGCAAGCCGTTGGGAGACCAACGGCTTTGTGGTATTATTGCTCCATGAGAGTTATCGCTGACTTCCATATCCATTCAAAATACGCCAGAGCCTGTTCCAAGGATTTAAATCCAGCTAATATTGGCCAGTGGTGCGGGATCAAGGGCATTGATTTGATATCTGTCGCTGATTTTACCCATCCGGCTTGGCTAGCTGAATTGAAAAGGAGTTTAATTGAAGCTGAACCTGGTTTGTATCGTTTAAAAAAATCTTCCTCTCCTGTACGGTTTATCTGCTCCACAGAGATCTCTTCTATTTATTCACAGGGAGGGAAAGTAAGGAGAATACATAACTTAGTATTTGCTCCCAACTTAGAGACAGTGGAGAAGATAAATAATAAGTTAGAGGCGTTAGATTGCAATTTAAAAGCAGACGGCAGGCCGATCATTGGTTTGTCGTCACGGGAATTGCTGGAAACAGTGTTAGAGGCCAATGACCAGTGCTTTATCATTCCAGCTCACGCGTGGACTCCTTGGTTCGCTGTGTTTGGTTCCAAGTCCGGCTTTGATTCCTTGTCTGAATGCTTTGGTGAAGATTTGATCCAGTACGTGCCAGCAGTGGAGACTGGGTTGTCGTCAGATCCTCCAATGAACTGGCGACTTAAAGAATTGTCATCAAAAAACCTGATTTCTTCCTCTGACGCGCATTCTCTTGCTAATTTAGGACGGGAAGCGACTGTTTTTGATTTGCCGTCATTGTCCTATGATTTGGTTAAACAAGCGTTGTTTAATCCAATGCCAGCAGGAGGGTTGTTATACACCATTGAGTTCTTTCCGGAGGAAGGGAAGTACCATTATGACGGGCATGCTGTCTGCCAGGTGGTCTTAGAACCTAAAGAAACAAAACGGAAGAAAGGAATCTGTCCTAAGTGCGGGAAGCTGTTGACTATTGGAGTGGCGCATCGAGTAGAGGATATAAAGGATTATGATGTCAAACCGGAGAATGCTAGGGATTATAGGTCTATTATTCCTTTAATGGAGATCTTGGCTGAGATTATGGGGGTGGGGAAGGCGTCTAAGAAGGTGGTAGAACGGTATGAAGAGATTATTAAACAAGGGGGCAGTGAGTTTACGGTGCTGTTAGATCTTTCTTTTGAACAATTAAAAACTATTGGAGGTGAATTATTAGCTAAAGCGATAATTAGGATGAGGGAGGGAAAGGTGTTTACACAGCCAGGATATGACGGAGTGTACGGTGTTGTGAAAGTATGGAAGCCTGGGGAATTACCAGATAAGAAAACGGCTCAGCAGAGTTTGTTTGGAACATAAAAGCTCCAGTTCGTTGACCAGAGCCTTTATGTATACGGGTAAAAAGTTTTTTACCGTTTCTTTTTCTTTCCGCCCTTTTTCGTAGAGCGTTTCACAGTCTTCTTTTTAGAAGCCTTTTTTGCTTTTTTCCTCTTAGCCATAACCCCCACCTCCTTTCTCTGCGAAGCTGGAGGCGATCTGTGGCATAGCGGAGATGTGCAAGTTCATCATCATAGGTATCGCTTGTCTATTATTATACAGACTATTTGTGCAGTTGTATATTTTTTGTTGGCGCAAGTTGTGGATAACTTTTGTTTTTAAAACACCCCATTGCAATTTTTTGTCAATTCTGCTAGGGTAGTGGTGATTGTAAATTGATAATAATAAAGTAACCAAAGAACTGATAGAGAAAATCTTTATTTGGTTCTTTTAAATTAGGAGTGAACATGAAAACATTTTTATTGATTACTTTGTTGTTCAATGCTGTTGTCGGACAAATCATTGAACCGGCGATACCTAGCGGTCATATCAGTAAGGGTTTGAAGGAAACGAATGACGCTAAGTATATAAGCAATTTTGCCAAGAATTACCGTGAAGGAGCTGGACAAAGACGTTTGGGGAAAGTGATGACAGGCCAAAGCGTTGACGCGCCGGTAATTATGGCGCTCTATTCAGGCGCTACCAGTACTTACACTAGCACCCAGTTCCAGACTTTGTTGTTTGGATCTAATCCAAACGGCAATGTTAACCAATATTGGGCTGAAGTGTCTAATAGTTTATTAAGTTTAACTGGCGATGTTTACGGTTGGTATAGCATGTCACAAAACCAAAGCTACTACACTGGCGGTGTGAATGGATTTGATGGGTATGCCGCTAGATTGGTGAGAGACGCGGTTAATGCCGGCAATAGCGGCGGTGTTGATTTTTCTAAATATGATTTCGATAGTGATGGGTACGTGGATGTCGTTTATGTTGTATTTCCTTATGGAGGAGCCAATGTTTCTCCTTCAAATTCAAACATCTGGCCTCATCGTTGGAGTTTGGAAGCGGCTAAATTGAATTATCCATCCACTTATCCTGATGGAAAGATCTTGGTTGACGGCGTTTATGTTGATAATTATGTGGTAGTGCCGGAAATGAACAATAACAGCGCTACTTCAGGTGGTCCAATGGCCACAATCGGTGTATTCACCCATGAAACAGGCCATGCGTTGTTTGGTTGGCCAGATTTATACAGCACTGGCAGTTACACAGTAAATACTCATGGTACTGCTGGTTGTTTGATGTCCGTTGGTAATTACCTGCAGACAGCCGGCAATTCAGGCGATAAGCCAATGTATCCTAATCCAGTCTTTTGTTACGAAGAAGGATGGGTAAATTTAGACACCATTGAAACGCCGACAAGCAATATATCGCTTACTGATATTGCCAGTTCACATCACGCGTACGTTGTTCTCAATAGCAAGTATAGTAATTCCAGGACAGGTTTGTGCGTCGCTAATTACCAACAGACAGGCTGGAACGCTGGTATTCCTAGTTCGGACGGTATTTTGATCTTTAAGTTTGACTTAGACCAATATAACGCTTGGGGTAATGACGATAGCACAAGACAGTGTATTGATTTGTTGGAAGCCGGCAATCCTGGTAGAGGCAATCGTGGAGAAGGTAGTGGGAATCTCCAGACGGATGATTTTTATCGGGTTGGGAATGTTACTTCAGTCGGAGCGCCTTGGACTAACCCTCCTGATGGTTTAATCGGCGGCACTAGTGTTACGGTCAATAGTCCTTCACAGACCATTATGAATTTTAGCGTGAGTGGAGTGTTCCACCAAAACGCCGGCTCTTATGGATTTGATAGGATGAAGAAACAGTGGAATGACGAGGGTGCTAGCGGTTCTAATCTTAGGGAGATTGTCATCTTTAAGGCTAGCGCTTATAGCGCGGTGGAAGGGGTAGAACTCGCTGTGCCTAATGACAACACTTCTTACGCAATAACTGTTAATGTTGGCAGTTATTCTATCGTTGATAATCTTTACACTCAAGATCTTTTGATTTGGAATTATGAGTTGGATCAAGTGAAAGCCAGCGGGACGTTCAGTAAAAAAGGATCTCATTACGTCGTATTCAGCGCGCCAGTCTATATCAACACAGGTGACAGTCTGTTGGTAATGGTTGATTATTCAACTACCACCCAAGTGTATCGTGACTTGGCTAATAGTGGTAATAGCGATCGGTATTTCTTTATGCCTGATTATGACACGTACGCTGGCTACGGATATAGGAATACGGCATATGGCAGGAATAATTCCGCTTTGAGAGTTCTTTATGATCCTTCTCCATCTGACGAAGAAGCTCTGGCAGTGGGATTGATGGCTCTGTCTACAACTCGTAGTAATGGAAAATATTTAGTGAGTTGGACGACAACCACAGAAATAAACAACGCCGGATTTGAAGTGCTGCTCAAAGATCTGACAAAACAAACAGAGCAGAATTTGGGGTTTGTTAAAGGCCATGGAACTAGTATTGAGCTTCATGATTATTCATTCGCCATCAGTTCAAAATCCTTACAAACAGGCCATGAGTACATTGTGTATTTAAGGCAAGTGGATTATTCCGGTGGTACTCTAACTTATTATTCCAATAAGTTTATCTGTGCTGCGCCGGGAGAATACTCATTATGGCAGAACTACCCCAATCCATTCAATCCGGAAACCGTTATTGAGTATGATCTAGCCAAAGATACCAAAGTGGTTTTGGAGTTGTATAATGTCTTGGGACAGAAAGCAGCCACGGTTGTGAAGGAAAACCAGCAAGCTGGTAGACAACGAGCAAAGATAAATACCAATGAGTTGAAATTAAGCTCTGGTATTTATTTCTACCGTTTGCAAACCGGTAATTTTGTAAAGACAAAGAAGCTGGTTATTTTGAAGTGAAGTAATGTTTTTAGAGAAAAGGACAGTATAACAGTACTGTCCTTTTTCTATTGACAGTTTTCTTCTCTTACCGTAGACTTGAAAAAGTCTTTTAACCCCATGAAAGTAAGTTTGCAAGCTAAAGTTAGAGATCTTAAGGAGAAACCCAATCAATCTAGGGCTGCTGGTTACGTGCCGGCAGTGATGTATGGCCATGAACAGCCGTCAGTGGCTTTGGCAGTCAAGAAAACAGAGTTAGAAAAGGTTTACCAGCAAGCTGGTGAGAGCACATTGGTTGATTTGACAGTGGCTGACCTTGGCGCGGTCAAGGTGCTAATACATGATATTCAGTTTGATCCTGTTAAGAGCAATATCCTTCATGTTGATTTTTATAAAGTAAACATGAAAGAAAAGATACACGCGGAAGTGCCTATTCACTTCACTGGCGTGTCGCCTGCAGTCAAGGATTTGGGAGGTACTTTATTAAAGCTGATTGATAAACTGTCCATTGAATGTCTGCCTCAGGATTTGTTGTCAGAAATTATTGTTGACATTTCTTCCATGACTAATTTTGATAAAGCTATTACTGTAACTGATCTGAAACTGCCTGAAACTATTCAGGTACGGCATCATAACGTAGAAGATATCGTGGCTAAGGTGGAACGTCCTCGGTCTGAAGCTGAACTTGCGGCCTTGAATGAAGAAGTTAAGGTAGACGTGTCAGAGGTTGAGGTGGAGAAGAAGGGCAAGGAGGAAGAAGAGGGATCGGAAGTTAAGGCGGAAGAGCCCAAGAAAGAGGAGAAGAAGTAATAACAAGGCCGTTGCTGTAAAGGCAACGGCCTTTAGATTTTAATTTTCAACACACGGTCCCAATTGTTCTGGTCTTTGACAACTTCCGTATGTTCTCTGCCAAACAGTTTTTTTAGCTGTTCGCTTCGCCTCGGGTCTATTTCCAGCAACAGCCAGCCTTGGAAACGTTTTTGTTCCAATTGTTTCTTGAGCCTGATAAAGATCTCCATTCCGTCTTTAGTGATAAATGCTGTTTTTGGCTCTTGATGAAGCAATGTATTGCTTTTGTGTTCTTTGTAGGTTAAATAAGGCAGGTTGGCGATTATGAGTGGCGGTAGAGACTGTAAAGGCTTGATTAGATTTCCTTTATGGAAGGTTATTTGTTTCCTTACCTTATAACGGTTGGCGTTTTCTTTAGCTATATGCAATATAGTGTTGTTGATATCCACCGCGTACGCAATGAGATTGGGACGTTCTAATAAGAGAGAAATAGTTACGCAACCGCTTCCAGTGCCAAGTTCAGAGAATGAGGAGAGATTATGTTCGTTAATGATTTTTAACGCTTCCGTGACCAACAGTTCGGTTTCTGGACGTGGAATTAGCACATGCCGATTGATTTTGAATTCATGATTATGGAATGTCCATGATCCTAATATATACGCTAAAGGAAAGTTGTCTTTTAGTTGTTCCAGCTTCATGGCGTATTCTTTAATTATGTTTTCAGGCAGTTCTGTTTCTGGATGGGCTAACAGCCAGGCTTTATCATAGCCAATGAGATGGGAGAGGATATCCAGCCGTTCTTGAGGATGGCTTCCTGTTAAAGCTTCCCGTATTAACATAATTATTCCTCGTCAGTTCCCTTGCCCCATTGCCCTGTGCGATCCGCTGTATGCAGAACATCTATAATCTGGCCAATGTCTCCATCCATGATAGATGGCAAGTTATACCAGCTTGTCTTTAGGCGGTGGTCAGTCACTCTGTCCTGGGGGTAGTTGTAAGTGCGGATCTTTTCTGACCTTTCCGCTCCTCCAATCTGCCCTTTGCGCAAAGCGTCCCGTTCTTGGTGTTTCCTTTCCACCTCTCTTGCCAACAGACGTGACCGCAACACCCTCATTGCCCGTTCCTTGTTTTGTGATTGATTACGTTCGTCCTGGCATTGGACAACCAAGCCTGTGGGCAAGTGAGTGATCCGTATAGCTGAATAAGTAGTGTTGACTGACTGTCCGCCATGGCCACCCGCGGTGGTAGCTTCAATGTTTAAGTCCTGCGGGTTGATTTCTATATCCACTGCTTCCGCTTCTGGCAGAGCGGCCACTGTGGCTGTAGAGGTATGAATTCGTCCGTTCTTTTCAGTAGCTGGCACTCGTTGAACTCGGTGGACTCCAGTTTCCCATTTCAACCGTTGGTATACTTTATCTCCATCAATGGAGAATATTACTTCTTTAAATCCTCCGTTGTCGCTTGTACTAGACGAGATTAGGTGCGTTTTCCAGTCCATACGTTCAGCGTAACGAGAGTAGAGGCGGAACAGGTCAGCTGCGAATAAGGATGCTTCCTCTCCGCCCACTCCAGCCCTGATCTCCATAATAATGTTTTTATCGTCCCAAGGATCCGCTGGATGCTCTAATTCTTCTATAATTTGTTCCAGTTTAATAAGTTCTGTTTTTAAGTTCTGCCGTTCTGTTCCAGCAAGAATCGCGTATTCAGGATCGTTTATTTTTTCCTGTTCCAGACTTGTTAGCTGTTGAGATACGATTTGGTACTGCTGGTATGCTTCTGCCAACTGCCTGGTTTGTTCCAGCTGTTGGCCTATCTTTTTTAAGCTTACACGGTCGCCGCTGGCAGCAAGGCTGTTATATTCAGCCGTTATTTTTTGGTATTCCTCCAGTATCTGTGGCAAACGGGAGATGTTAGGCATGGAAATACAAAAACCCTATACCGTAAGGATAGGGTTTTTGGATAAATTGTTAAGCTTTGGATTTCTTGGCTTTACGGGCAGTTTGTTTAGTTTGCCGTTCTGTTTTGACGTTCGTCTTGGCTGATGCCCGTTTCTTGGTGAATTTATCCACTCGTCCGGCGCTATCTAACAGTTTTTGCTTGCCAGTGAAAAAAGGATGGCAATTGGAGCAGATTTCCACTGTCAGGGACTGTGACGTGCTGCCAGTAACAAAAGAATTGCCGCACGCGCAGGTGGCGGTTGCTTGCTGGTAGGCTGGATGGATGTCTTTTTTCATATGCAACATAGTGTACGGGATATAGGGGGAAAGTCAAGAGTTGCGTTATTTTTTATAATCTGGTAGCCTATGGGAGTTAACTATTAACCAACATGCTGTTCTAACAGGTTTCTTCCCTCCCTTAATCGGGCATGGAAACCAAGAACAACAGGTGAAAAAAAGGGAAAACATATGGCAGAAGAACAATCCACGGCAGTGGAGATGAATTCAGTGGTTTCTACTCCAAGTTTGCAGGACATGCTGCAGGCTGGAGTCCATTTTGGGCATCGCCCATCTAAGTGGTATCCAAAGATGGAACAATATATCTATGGAGTAAGGAACGGAGTGCATATTATTGATCTTGAGAAGACAGAGAACAAATTAAAAGAAGCGGTTGTTTTTGTCCAACAGGTGGTGAATGGCGGAGGGCAAGTGCTGTTCGTGGGAACCAAGAAACAAGCTAAAGTGCCTGTAAGGCAGGCCGCGGAGCGGTGCAATATGCCGTACGTGACAGAACGGTGGTTAGGTGGAACATTCACTAACAATAAACAGATCATGAAGCTGGTGAACAGATTAGAAGAGTTAGAGAAGCAAATTAACAATAACGAGTTGTCTAAGTACACTAAGAAGGAACAGTCTTTATTTGGGGAAGAGAGGAAGCGTTTGGAACTTATGGTTGGAGGGATTAGGAAGATGAACGGACTGCCACAGGCTGTGTTTGTTGCTGATCTGAGGGAAGAGGAAACTGCTTTGCGGGAAGCGATGAGTGCTGG
>JAZDGP010000009.1:0-12243 GCA_043806935.1 bacterium
CATCTAGTTCTCCAGCAATGACGCAGGTCTCATTAATTCCAGCGCCGCATACATTGCCAAAACAAATTCCAGCGTTTAAATTCTTTTCTACCTGCTTGATAGTGTAAGGAACTCCACACAGCAAATTCTCTCTGGCTAAATCTCTAGTAGCTGGATTAGCTTGTTCTTCCACTATCTCCATTACATAAGAATCAGGGCGGATGTCCTTCTTCAACCTTGCTTTATCCACTTCCTGCGTAATCTTGTAACCGCCATTGCGTGGCACGTCATCGCACCAATACCAATTCTCCCCTTGTTCAACACGTCCTATGTTATCCAAGTTGGGGAAGCTTAAATCCACCAACCTCCCAGAAACTGTGTTAAGAATCGTGTACATGGAAAACAAGATAATAAGGCCAACCACTGAATTCTGTATGTATGTCTTGGCCTTAGCATACTCACTAGCATTACCTCCGCTCATTACCATCCTAATCCCTCCGTACATGATCATTATCACGGCTAATAGACCAGCAAGAGCCAAACCAAAAGTGTAATAAGATTTAATGTACTCTCCAAACAAATTGCTAGTCACTGCTTTTCCTTTGCCAGCCTGGAAGTCGGAAAATGGAATACTGACTTGCGGAGTGAAGGTAATGTAAGAGCTCGTAGATCCAACAGCTTGGCCGCTATCTCCAGTCTTAGGAATAGCAGTGCCAGCTGTTTCAGATCCGCTTGCGATACATACGCATACAGAAGAAGGGTCTGGTTTTGCTGCCCTGCCATTGGGTAAAAAACTGTTATTTGAGGCTCCTGTGTTGTTAGCGCTATCGAATTCCTCATGACACTTCCGCTCGCTTGTATCAAAACACTTTGTGTCCCCTTGCAGATTAACGTACTTACAGCATCCAAACTCATCCCACGGGCCAGTTTGAGCTATAGCAAAAGACAGTGGCAACAAAGCCAATCCTATGATCATTGCTATTCCCAATCGTAAAAGAAAAGAAGATATTTTATTCATAAAAGAAAACCAAGTATAGTAGACGATATGACAAGCACCGATATTATTATCAAGATGAAAAACAAGAGCGGCGGCATAATTAACGACAGAATCATTATAAGCTTTTTATGCTTAACCAGCCAACCAATCGTTTCAGCAACCTCTGCTCCCTCTGTTTTTGTTTCCTCCGTCCCTCCCTCTTCCTCCATCTGCTGTTCCTGCTCCACTTCCGCCTGAATCTGCTGTTCTCTCACTGCCCTGGCTCTAGCAGCTGTTAATTGAGAAGCTAACGCGCTTTCCTCTTCATCCGTCTCTTCCGTCTCTTCTTCCTTATCCGCTGTCTGCTCTTCCTCGTCCACCTCCTGAAACGTTTCATCCACTCCCTGCCTCAACCTTCCTCCCCGTTCATACTGCCCTTCTCCTGCTTCCAATTCCCCAGTCTCCGGATTGTATTGCCCCATTGGCGGTTGCGTAACCACTGTTATTTCTTCCGCTTCTGGACGATCCTCTGCCTGTCTTACTTCACCAACAGTCTGCCCTAACCGTCCAGCCAAACGATGTTGGTAGCCAACTTTACTGTTATCGTCCAAACCATTGCCAGCCATTTTAAGGATTGCGTTGAAAAGAAACTACCTGCCAACTATCTGTTATCTTCTTCGTCATCAACCGGTACCGCAGTTCCTGATTGCTCTGTTTTCCATTCGTCTCCACTGTCTGATTCCCTACAGCCAATACAGAACCATCATCACCCTTGACGATTACTTCTGTAACAGCAATCAGCTTCGCGGTAGCGTAACTTACTATTCCGTTATCCGGTCCAATGCCTTTTTTCAACTGCTGGTAGACATTATCGCTGACAAATGGTCTTAAACTCTCCACGTTCTGCCCCCTGTTCTGGCTGGAATAGCTCCCTGCACGCTCCAAAAATATCCTGGCTAATCTTTCCACCTGTTCTTGGTCAGACAATACACGTTCTTCTAACGGAACATTAACAGACGGCTGTTCATTGGCAGACGGTGAGACGTCAGTCTCTTGCCTCGTCATCCACCAAATAACACTTCCGATAATAATGATGATAACGACACTAATTATAATAATTTTCTTCATGCTGGTTGTTGGTTACTTGTTGGCTGTTCATTAGCAGTTGCTTGGCTTGCGGCGAATTCTTTCTTAGCTTCCTCTAATTCCAACAGTTGTGCCGGATTGGAGGTGATCAACTGGTCTTCCGCGTAGGATGCCACCACTTTAATGGCAGCGTGCTTGTTGCCAGCGAAGAAAATTCCTTCCCCAACTCCTGATTCCAGCAGCAAGTACTTCTCCCCTTCAGTCAGTAGGAAAGTCTTTTGGACAAGATCAATGCCAGCTGGAGATTGCTTTAAGAGCAGTTGCATGGACGAATTAGTTACAATCGCTTGGCCGTACTGGTTGCGCAGAAAATCATTAACGTCTTGGGTAATGGTAGTCACTCCCAAATAATACTTTCTGGCCCTTTTTACCAAGGCAAAGATAAACTTAGCCGAATCTTCATGCTGCATCAGCCACCAAGCTTCGTCTACAACCAAAATCCTTTTCTTTAACGACGACCTGACAATATTCCACACGTAGCTGATAATGTTATAAACAGCCATTGGCCGCAGCTCGTCTTCTAGGTCTCTCACAGAAAACACCACCAACTGGTTGTGTGGATCAATATTAGTGGGGTTGTTAAACAATCCGCTAAATGTCCCCTCCGTGTACTTCTTGATCCTTAAAGACAAGCTCTCGGCTCCTTCCATTCCTTCCAATACCTCCCGCAAGTCGTCCATTATCGGCATCTTGGCAGGCGTTAAGGAAGCGGGATCAGTGGAGGGAGTAATGTCTTTCTTGGCGTAAGTTTCTATCAAAGCGCGGTCCATTAAAGAATCTTCTTGGAAAGTAAGCTCTCCCAGCATTAAACGTATCAATCCCTTTAAGGTGATAATAGCCGACCGTATGACATCTGCCATGGACATGTCGCCCACAGCCAATGGGAGATCAAACGGATTAACCTTACTGTCTGAATTCAAAGAAATGCTTATGTAGCTTCCTCCAACAGCGTCAGACAAATGCTTGTACTCCATTTCCGGGTCAATGATAATCACGTCAGTGCCGAACATCAAGCTTCTTAATACTTCTAATTTCACTGTGTAGCTCTTGCCTGCTCCGGAAGTGGCGAACACAACGCTATTAGCGTTCTGCAGGGAGAAACGGTCAAAGAGGATCAGGCTGTTGTTATGGCGGTTAATGCCGTAAAGGATTCCACGGTCAGAGCTGACGTCAGCTGACATGAACGGGAAGGAAGAAGCGCATGGAGAGCTGTTCATGTTAAAGGTAACGCCAAGCTCGTCATTGCCCATGGGCAGTGTAGAATTAAATCCTTGTTCAGTCTGGTAGAAAGCCCTCTTGGTATAGACTAATTTTGATCCAAACATGGATTCCAGCTTGTCAGTCAGGGAATCCAACTGTTCTTTAGCCTTAGCGTAGATAGTAACGTACAAAGCGAACCTAAAGAACTTCTCCACTCCTTGAGTAAGGTCGTCACGTAATTGTTCAATGTCACGGAGAGCTGTTTGCCTTAAAGGATCCCTAGGAGCTCCTTTCTCCGCGTCAGCGGATAGTCCAGCTTCCAAGGCTCCAACCTTGTTGCGTAACTGCTTTAAAATAATCTCCGACGGCACTGGATAAAAGAACATTGAGATATCCAGCGCTACTGACAGGTTGATAATAGGAGCGAACCAGCCGACATTGATATAACGCGGATAATTGACCACAAAAATAGTCCTAGCTACCTGGTCTCCCAATTCCAGATAAGTGGAATTAACCTTAAAGGCAGCTGGAGCGATAAGGTCTCTGACTGTTCTAATGCCCTGACGGTAAGCCGCTTCAGCGGATGCCAGTTCTTTATCAGGCAGTCCTATTGGTTTCTTCTCCTCTGGCTGGCTAATGTTTCCTAAATTAAACATATTATTCTGTAATAGCTCCCTTTTCCTCTTCCACCCTTAGCTTATTCATTTCCACAAGCTTTTCTTGGAAAGCTGTGATGGGATTATAGGTGTTATAAGAAAGTTCAATCAGGCTCTGCGTGTCTAACCTAATGGATTGCAAACTCATACTGGACAATCCAGACATCATATAATCCACCCGTTTAGCCAATTCCTCTTGGTAGCGGTCAAAATCCTTCCGTCCCAAAGCAATCACCTTGCCAATGGAGAACAAATCAGCCAGCTTCTCCCAAAATGTCTTGTACCGTTCCCTGCCTGGAGCGTAAGGAACCACCACGTAGAAACGTTTAGTCATAATCTCCCCTAACGTAACAAGCTCAGACACGAACTGACGGTACTCCGCGATCTGCAGCCTCAACAGATCATTGGATTGTTTCTCTTCCTGAACTTTCAGCTCTTCCACGTAAGCGGCAATGTTTAAAGGACGGGACTGAACAACAATCTGCCAAGGAAAGTCAAAAGAGTTAAGAAGAGAAACATAAGCGGAGATAATGGCTTTTTGTTCGTCATCTGACTTGAGGGCAAAGTTAATGGACGATACCAGAATGACGGCCCGCAAACTGCCGTCTTTGAGCAACACGCAGTCGTCCCTGATTTCAGAGATTGGCAGATGGGCTTGAGTGGATTGTTTAGCTGTTCCCATACTATTGTTTTGCTTTACCGCTTGGCGGCAATCCGCCAAAAGCGCCTCCAGTGTCCACGATCAAGGAGAGTTCAGCTAATTTTGAATGTGTTGGCCTCATAGAAACGGCTGCCTCTTCTTTTTTAATCGCTATTGGCGTTACCGCCATCTCCACTGTTGATGGCTGCCAGACTCTAATCGCTGGGCGTAAATTAGTGAGAATCAGGTTAAGCAGAAACAGATGGAACAACTGGCCGTTAACAGTCAAGAAAGCGAATGAACCGAATATCATGGCAGTTGGGATCACTTCAACTATAAACAAAGTCATGTCAGACAGCTTGTACTCCAAAAAGACAAAAAATGCTCCTACCAACATTACGACAAATTGCCTGATTGAAATAGGCCCTATAATCTTGTCCTCCACTTCAATGAACTGCGGTACGACAAATTGCTGGGGCATAGGTTAAAAATTTAACTGCCGGTTAATCCAGCTAATGGCTTGGAACTCTGGTCCGGTCAAACTCTGGGAATCCTTAGACAAGCCTTGGACAATGATTGCTTCCACTTGCTGCCCAGTTGCCACTGTCTGGCGTGCGATTGCCCTGTACGCATCCTGAACCGGAGACAGCTTCCAGGCTCCCCTCCCTTCAGCCATCTTGGGCCAGCTCTCCGCTTTCAAGGATTCCAAACGATCCAAAATCTTTACTGCCCGTTCCTTTGGATCATGGGAAAGCCTGCGCCAGTCAGCAAGCGTCATTGTCTTCAGCTCATCCGTTGGACTGACCAGTTTTTTCTGGTAAACGTCTTGGACTGGCTGTTTGGCTGGAGTCCTATCCATACGCAACGTACTGGATGATAACGGCTCCTTTGCCGGTTCCAGCTTCTTCTGTATTGTAGCAGAAATCGGCTGGATTGGCTGTATTGGAGCTTCTTCTTTTGGTTTTGATTTAGGAATCCATTCAGACACTGGACGTTTCTTAATTGTAGAAGGAATATCAGCTAAAAAAGAATCTTTATAGTGATGGAGCTTCTTAGCTTCCCCTTCTGTCTGTTTAATGACTGTTTCCACGACCTTAGGATCCCATTTCAGCTTCTCTCCCATCTGTTTGACTGTCTGCCTGAATTGGTAAGCTTCTCTGACTGACCGCAGCCTCATTTCAACAGTATCAGTTAATTGTTTCTTCACTCCCTCTGGCAAGGACGGAATAATTTGAATGATAATATTAATCGCTCCTTTGTAGTCTGGTGGCGGTTTAATTGCTACCGCTTGAATTCTTCCTTTATGTTCCTCTACTTCCTGTTTGTCAGCTTCAGTAAAATAGTCTGACTGTTGTTTAATAACCATGGGAACAGGGGGCATGAGTTCTAATGGCTGGTTCAGATCCTCTTTTATTAATGACTGTTTTTTATTTACCGCTAAATCTAGGCTCTCTAATAATTTTTCAGGTTTATCTGTTTCCTTGACAACCATTTTAAATTGTCCTTCCTGCTCTTTACTCCACAATTGCCGCACCATTGCCAAATTTAATGCTTTATATTGATCAATAACCCGCTGACGCTGGTCATCCGGCAAATAAGGAATCATCGCCAAAAGATCATTATCAAAAACGTAAAGAATAACTGCCTGCCGTTTGCTTTCATCCAATTGCCGTAACGCGTCATTCATGGAATCAACAACAGCTTCCACGGTTAATTCATCGTTATACAATAAAACTACCGCTGTTTTGATCAACGCCAATTGATGTTCATTCAGATCAAAGTTAGAACGCAATTCAGCATAAAGAGCGTTGTAGGTTTCGCTCTCCAACCAGTCCTTAATCTCCTCTATTTTAACTTCCACCGCCGGCATTGTTCTTATATTTACTCACATCAGTGCCTTCTCCAACCACCTCTATCTTGGATGTGGACGGCGATGCGGCTGAAGCCGACGCAGTTGAGACATTTATATTATTCCGTAGCCGGTTGACCACCTTTTCTTCCTCCAACGCTTTCTTGACTGCCGGATTCTTTATTAATTGTTCAACCGCGGCTAAAATATTAGCTTCCTTTTCATCGTCATTTTCTTTAACTGTTTTCTCCCAAGCGGCTTGCATTCGCTGTAATGTTCTGCGAGCGGTCTTTCCTGACAAAGTCTTCCCAACGTCTTGCAGTAAAAGATTACCAGCATTCATTTCCGTTGCATCTTCTTTACCCATAAAATCCCCCAATTTGGAGACATCCATCATGCCACGTTCAACCGCTTTAACCACATACTTGCGGTGGTCTTCATTCTTCACGTCAATTACCGTGTTCATATCAGCTCCGCCCTTGCTGGCCTGATTAACCACTTCCAATACCCTGTCCTCCAGATCAGCCGTCGGCGCTGTTCCAACCGGCAGCGACGTGATTCCCTTGAATGCTTCGTCAAAATTACCTTTATACACCACATTGACGTCAATATCCGTCTTATTCTTCTGGTAGTATTCCTGGACACTCTTTGTAACCTTTGGATTAGAAAGAATTTGTTGGACAATAGAATCATCAAAACGGTAATCTTTATGTATCTCTTTTGGATCAATACTGCCGACAGCGACCCGATTGGCGATTTCCGTCTTTTGCTGGTCATCCAAAGAAACCTTATTAGACGCCGCTGACTTAATAAACGACGGCAAAATATCATCGTCTAAATCACGCATGTACTGCTTCATGTGTTCAATCGTGCTTGGCGCGACGCTCTTGAAATCCAAATCTCCTTTGTTGAATTTTTCCACCAATTTATCAGGATCATCGTAAAAGATGTGCGGACGGTTCTTTTCAACATTATCTTTAAACTGCTTCTGGGTGACTGTGCCAAAACTATCAGCGGCTGTTTTTGCTTGCTGCAACTGTTCATCTGTGTAGTCTTTTGGATTCTCTGTGATACCAACCGCTGCTTGTGCCGCCTTCCCTTTTTTACCATCAAAAGCGTCTTTAATAAATTGTTTCCTGACTTCCGGATCTTGAATATTCTTAATCTGTTCAGTGATCGGTTTTACTTCTTTGTCAGCTTTAGCCTGGTCAATCGCTTTCAACTGGCTCTGACGCTGTAAGTAAGACAACTGCCCCCAACCGCTACCTACCGCTCCTCCAGTCACCGCGCTGGTCGCCTTGCCAGCTCCGCGCATCGCTAAATCAGGAACTGCACCAACAGTTTTGGTATACCCCTTATCCAATCCCCTCACCCCTTTAGCAAACACTCCAGCCGCCAACCGTTCTTGCCTGGCTGCTGTTGTCCGTTTTTGTCTATCCTTTAAATACTCTTGAGCGAACTGAAACCGTTCTTTCACGAATCTGGCTCCAGTAACAGCCGCCAATCCAGCCCCCCCAACTTTTAATCCACTCTTCACCAAACCCCCTACCTTGCCAGCCGCTGTCCCCAATCCCTTGCCTGCTTGCTGGGCCATTAGCAATAAAGCGATGCCTACAATGAAGTTAAGAATCTTATCAGGCTGGCCAAAAGCGCTTAGTGCTGTCTCAATAGTGTCTGGAGATCCTGAAACAGCAGCTCCAACTGCCGCGCCAGTCTCTTTTCCAATCTCAAAAATACCAGTGCTATCCCCTCTGGTTTGCGGAGCAATGCTGGTTGACGGACTCTTATTAGTAGTTGCTGGTTCACTCATAACGGCAAAAGCCAGCCATAACATGAAAGCTACGCCAATTCCATTGAACGTCCATTTAATCAACTCGTCAAATGCTTTCTGTCCGTACTTAGCAAGCGGAGGGAATGCCCAGCCTAAAGGCCATGCTGGAGCAAACACCATAATGACCCACAGACGGATAATTCTCTCCACAAAGAAACCAACCAGCATGCCAATGACAATGCAAGCGATCACCAGAGCGGTAACAGATAACAAAAGAGCGGATAGGATGTCGCTGTTAGTGACTACAACGCCAGTGGGATCTTTAATGTTCCTAAACCGCAACATATCCTGCACTCCAAGCATGGTGGTGATATTGCCGGCTGCCACGTCCTTAAAAGCGTTGACAAATGTGAGCATTAAGACCTGGCCAGCGTCAATGATCAAAGCGAATATGGTCTTGCTAAAGTTTACCACCACAGCTGCAGCTATAATCATGGGAAGTCTAGACTGCCAATACCACTGCTGGAACATGCCGGTAATAGTCGCGAAAGCTGTTGCTAACATTGCCACCACGAACAGTATGTTTGTAATGTCACGGATGATAATCCATCCCTTTGTTACTGCCGTTGAGTTAATAAAGTCATTGTACTGGGCAACACCGATCAGGATCTGAACTAAGGTGAGCAATAACTTACCGAGCAGGTTAAATACTTCTAACAGTATCCAGTTAATGCCTCTAATTAACGCGTCAGTTAACGCGTCCGCTTGGACGACATGAGGAAACAGGGAAACAGCGGTAATAACAACCGCCAATCCCCACCAAGGCAAGGCACGGACAGTAAAGAGAGAAAGGAAACGTTTTAATGGTAATTGTACATTCATGGATTATGGTAATTATACCATAAATAGGAGGAAATGGCTGAAATACAAAAATAGCCTAGGAATTGCTAGGTTATTCTTTACTTCTCCTGATAATAGACTAAAAATTCCTCTAATTCTATCCTTGCCAAACGTAAAACGCCAAGCAATGTTCCTTTTTTCAGTTCAGCATGATCCGGCACAACAGTCGTTATTTTTCCTTGAAGACTCAGTTTGGTCAATATCACATGGGAACCCCGCTGGCGCGCTACCTGAAATCCAAACCGATTGGCCAGTATTTTAATGACTGCTCGGCCTGACACAATCGGGATCATGGACGTGGATTACACCTCAACGGACGCTAAAACAACCTCCCGCGCTGGTAATTTCTCTTTAGTTTCCTCTAAATACAACCCCACCGCCTCTCGCAAATTTGCCAAGGCTTCGTCCATGCTGCCGCCCTGAGTAGTCACGCCCGTATCAGGGTTAGAAGCAACGTACATATCGTCTTCTTTAATAAGCACAGCGGTTAAGCGAGTTTTCATAATATTTTATTGCTTAGCAAGCATACTACCTACATTGTATGAAGTAAACATTGACAGTATTAAATAAATGTGCTAATCTTTACTTAATACAGTTCCTTGTCATGAGTGCTAAAAATACTCATGACAAGCCTAAAATTTAAGAGAAAAGGAGATAATCATGAAAAAACTATCAATATTTGTAATATTGATTTTGTTAACCAGCTGTAAAAACCTTTTAAGTCCCTCCGGTTACGGGACATTCACCTTTGAAAACTGGACTGAATATAAAGGGACGGTTGAAGTAGTTGATTCCAAAGGAAAGTCAGGGGGCGAATGGAGCTTTGTGCCACGATCAAGTCCGTCTAAACCTGCCCCAAATGATTTTTATCTGGAAGCTGGCAGATGGACTGTAAAAATAACCGTGGAACCGGTTTCCAGTAAGCAAAATCCGGCACGTTTCGTCAGATCAATAGATGTTCCTGACAACAACGAAACCGTTAGGGGAACTTTAAAAGGCTCCTTTAATAGAAACGATAGGTTCATATTTGATGTTGACTACATGGATAATGGATAGATGATTTCAGCTTTAAACCTCCTAACGTTAAAAACGTTAGGAGTGTTTTTATTGGTATCCCTTAGCCTGCAGCTTAAACAACCGAGCGTAAGTGCCATTCATTGCCACCAGCTCTTCATGGCTCCCCTGCTCCGAGATCATCCCGTCTTCCAAGACAATGATCTTATTGGCTTGCCGTACAGTGGAGAACCTGTGAGAAATCAAGATGACGGTGCGGTCAGGAGGAAGAGATTCCAGCTTCTGGAAAATCTTAGCTTCTGCTTCCGCGTCAATGGAAGAAGTAGGCTCGTCTAAGATCAAGATATTTGGATCACGGTAGAAAGTTCTGGCTAAAGCCAGTTTCTGCCATTGCCCGACAGACGGTTCAATCCCTCCCACGAACTCTTTGCCAAGCATCTGGTCATACTGCTTCTCCCATTGCTCTATGAAACTATTGGATTCACTAGCGTGAGCGGCTTCCATTGCTTTTTCTAGTGATAAAGCAATGGACGATCTCCCCACTCCAATAGCTTCCTTAGCCAAGAAATTGTAATGGGCGTACTCCTGGAACAATGCTCCAAGCAGTTGGTACCAGCTCTCCAAATCCACGCTCTTTAAATCATGGCCATCAACTAAAATCTGTCCGTTCGTGGGATCATAAAACCTGCACAAAAGTTTAACAAATGTTGTCTTGCCTGCTCCGTTCGCTCCCACGATTGCCAGCTTCTCTCCAGCTGGAATACGGAGAAAGAAATCTTTTAACACTAACTTATCGGTACCTGGATAGCTGAAGCTGACGTTGTCAAAAACAATGTCTGGCGTCCTGTCTTCAGGCAAGGCGATTGGTTTATGAGAGCGAGGCAGAGCTGGTGGGAGATCAACCAAACGGAACATATCCGCGATAAACAAACCGTCCTGGTACTGCCGTCCCAAGTTAGAAAACAAGCTGGACAATGACTGGCGTAGGTCTCCAATGGAAGCAAGTAAAAAGGTAAGGGTGCCGATCTGGAGATTTCCGTTCACTACTTGAAACACCAGCCAGATAGCAGTCACAGCAAAGGTTGTCTGGGAAATCCCCAATGACCACAGTTCATGGAACAGACGTCTCCTCTCCGCTAATTTTTGTTCAACCTGAAAGGTCAGGAATAGTTCTTTCACTAACTGCAAGAAATGCCCTGTGTTCTGGAAAAGTTTAAGTTCAGTCAAAGACGGCAGCCAATTAAAATGCCAGCGAAGATTCCAGAATTTTCGCTTCACTTCAGCTTTGGCGCTATGGATGTTCCAAACGTCTTTGCCGTACTTAAGCTCAACTAATAATTCTGGCAGAGTGCCGATAATAACAAAAGGAAATACCCACCAAGCGGTTAATGCCAAGACGATGAAGGCAATCACAACGGAGATAATGTTCTGAAACAAGTAGAATTGACGATCCATAAAATTCTGCACCCTCCACACTCCGTTCTCCATCACCTTATTGAACAAATCATTATGCTGGGGATCTTCATGAGTAGCAATATCAATCTCCCCTCTCCTCCGTAACAGCAAAAGTTCAAACTTCTCTTCCAAATAGAACCAGAACTGCTTGAACACGTAATTCTGGAGAGTGTAGAACAAGGGAGGAAGGATATCTGCTCCCACCAAAAACAGCAGGAATAAGATCAAACGTTGGAGATCCAATCCCTGTCCAATGCCAGCCACCAGCTCGTTGATAACCAACGCGCGGGAGCCTGACTGGAGGAACGGAGCCGCTGACAGGACAACGGACAGCAGGAACAGAGTCAGCACTGACCAGTGGCGGTCATGCCAGACTTCTTTATTAAGACGCCAGCCGTGTTTGAAAAGCTCCTTGATGGCGCTTAATGATAGTTTATTGTCGTAATCGTATATCATGATGGTAGTTGTAGCGGAAAATGAGAGCTAACGCAAGATCGAGATTGTAAATCTCCAAAAAAAACAATTTGCTATTTTATCATTTACCGGATAATCTATAGAATATCAAAGGTTCTAGTTTTTTTATATCTAACTTTCAACAAACAAATCGTGTGGTCAAGACCGAACAACAAAATTTCAACGTAGAAAATGAAGGGGGCG
>JAZDGP010000010.1:0-3473 GCA_043806935.1 bacterium
CCTATGTCAGTATGCACATGGTAGGCAAAGTCAATAATCGTAGCTCCGTCAGGAAGATCAATAACATCGCCATGTGGAGTGAGAGCGAAGATCCTATTCTTAAATAGCTCTAACTTGGCTGCTGTCAGCAAATCATCGTCAGTTAATCTTTTTTGCAGTTCCGCGATTTCTTGTAGCCAAGCGGTGTGTTTGTTGTCAGCGCGCTTGGCTCCTTTTTCCTTGTAGTGCCAGTGAGCGGCTATTCCATACTCTGCTTGTTCGTGCATTTCAGACGTCCTGATCTGGATCTCCACCACTGTTCCGTCGTTATCAAAGACAGCGGTGTGCAAAGACTGGTAGCCATTGTCCTTTGGGCGGGCAATATAGTCTTTAGCCCTGCCAGGCACTGGCGTCCACTGTCGGTGGACAACGGCTAATGTTTGGTAGCAGTCTTCCACTGACGGCACAATGACGCGGAGAGCGATTAGGTCGTGGATCTGGGTTAATTGTTTCCCTTTGACAGTCAGTTTCTTCCAGACGCTGTAATTATGTTTATGCCTTCCGTAGAGTTCCAAGAAAGAAACATTGTTTTCTTTGAGCAGTGATTTCAATGACAGCTGGAACGCAAGCAATTTTTGTTCCAATTTAGGGGCTTGTTCTGCCAGCAACTGTTCCATCTGTTGGTATTCTTCCGGCCGTAATGCTTTAAACGCCAGATCCTCTAATTGGTCCTTTATTTCTCCCATTCCTAATCTATCAGCTATGGCGGCGTAGATCTCCAAGGTTTCAGTGGCTATCCGCTGTTGTTTAACCATTGGTAGAGCTTGTAATGTAGACAGGTTATGCAATCTGTCCGCGAACTTAATAAACACCGTTCTGACGTCATCTGCCATGGCCACGAACATTTTTCTTAAATTCTCGCTGTACCGTTCCAATCCCCGGTATTTCAACCTTCCAAGTTTAGTCACTCCCTGCACTAGCTTAGCTACTTCAGCTCCAAATAAACGGTGTATTTCTTCCAAAGAGACATTAGTGTCTTCTGGCACGTCATGGAGGATTCCAGCAATAATGGTCGGCTGGTCCAAACGCCATTCAGCCAATGTTTTGGCTGTTGCTAATGGATGGTGGATATAAGGCTCTCCAGTTGACCTCAATTGCCCTTCATGAGCCTCTTTGGCCAGTTCATAGGCTAACTGGAGTATATCAAGATCAACGGCCAGTTTCCGTTCTCTGATAGCTTGTTTTACGTCGTCAAATGTAACTAGGTTCATGGGGGGGATTATATCATATTGGCCTTGCTGATAATGATTAATTTAGAGTGTTGACACAAACCATTATTCCATTAGAATGATTATGTATGACAACAGGATTCCAAGACATTATCGTGAAGTCTTTACCAGTGCTTAAAAAAGCTGGCGTAATTCGTTCGTCATTGTTTGGCTCTCGCGTCCGCGGAAACGCCGATCCAGACAGTGACTACGATTTTTTGGTGGAATTCCCCCAAGGCAAAAGCTTATTTGACCTGATTGATCTCCAATTACAGTTGGAGCTGGTGTTGGGGGGCAAGGTAGACGTGGTTACCTACCGGTCGGTCAACCCTCGTTTGAAACCGTACATTGAGCAATTTGAATGTCAGATATTATGAACAAAGACCCACAGCCGTATCTTTGGACATATGTGGGAGTGTATTTAGATAATTGAACAGCATTTGGATGGCATATCCAAAGATAATTTTCTTAATTCAGTGACGATTCAGGATGTAATTTTAGGAAGGTTGGAAATTATTGGGGAAGCGGCAAGGAATTTACCCGATACGTTTAAACAGCAACATCTTGAAGTGGCTTGGTATAAGATAATCGGTTTGCGCAATGTGTTGAGCCACGAATATTTTGGCATTGATCTAGATTTAGTCTGGGAAGTAGTTAACACTCATTTGCCGATATTCAAACAACAGGTTAAAGAGATGTTGGAGGCTGATTCGGTGAAGTAGTTGTTTTTGTGTCTTTATCTATCGGGCGTATCACGCTCTATCTTTCTGGTTTTCTGTTTGACATCGTCAAATGTGGCAAGATTCATGATGAGATTATATCATATTGGTCTTGATATTTTAGGAATAAAGGTTTAGGGTTGTTTTTAGAAAGGAGGATGTATGAAACTAGATATTAATTACAAAGAATTTGTCATTGTCCTGAAAGGGATGCCGGATTGCCAGTTTAACGAGTTCGCAATCAGTCTGGTGCAGTCAATACAACAACAAAAGAACTGTAAAGAATTAATGTATTTAGAAACAACCTTAGAATGTTGTAGAGAGCTTGATTGGTCATTGGATGTCTATTGGCCTGACGTGACAGTGGCAGAAGCAAGCAAATCGCTTTATAATAAGGATTTTGTGTTGTCTTTATTGACCAGTTGCTCTTTTAAAGACTTCGCGCGTGATCTTCAATCAGCTAGAAAAAAGATACCAAGATGGAAAAGGAGAAGCTACGAACAGGAGATTATACAGTTGGTTAAACCATGGTTAGAACAAATTTTAGTTTAACCCCCTGGCAAATAGTCAGGGGGTTTATCTTTGACTTTTGTTGCAAGCTATGCTAGTAAGATAGAGTAGTACCTTAACTAGAATATTCACAATTTAAATTGGAGGTTTAATCATGGGAAAAATGATTAAACGCGTGCCGGATAATACAGATTGCGGCACAGAGGTCCTAGGGTTGTTGGCGGATCTGGTCACCCAACTTAATAATGGCGCGAAGACAAAACAGCAATTAGGATTGTTTAACCAAGGGAAGAATCCTTTCTTTGATAAGCCCGCTCAACCAGTAAGCCTAAAAACCGCTAAAAGGATTTTTGGCGCTGGTTTGCTTGGCCCGCAGGCTGTAAGGAGGACATTCGGCGTTAAGTTAGAAGATGTTCCTCCAATCAACGCTTCCATCCAAGAACTGGAAAGAGCTAGTGAACTTGGGCAAAGATTGATGTTGAGAATTCCTAAAGTTAACGCGTCGCTGTTATCAATGATTGGCATTAGCAATTTACTTCAGCCAAGATTTGATGAACAGTCAAAAGGCAAAATATTGTATGATACCGGCGGTTGGAAAGCAACGGAAGATTTCTTTATAAAAGATACGCCACGATTTGGTTGGGCATTAGTGTCGTCTAAGGTATTGCCTGGTTCAGTTGGCAAAAACTATTTAGACCAGACTCAGTTGTTGATTGATTACTTGGTTAAACGGGTGTTTTGCAATATCATGTTTCAACCATACGTTGACGCAATCACGGAATTCCAAAACGCTTTTAAAGACAAGCCAACGGAAGAGCTTGAGAAGTTTCTGAAAGATGATTGGCAAAAAGCCGCTCAAGTATTGTCGGATTTACGAATCAATCAATTATTAAGACATACACCAACGGAAGTTCTTTATGACTTTGTATTGGTGTCAGACAATCTTAATGAACGGCTATGGGAGAATCTCTACACATGGACTAATCGTCGCTCTTCC
>JAZDGP010000011.1:0-2286 GCA_043806935.1 bacterium
ATCAATAATAATGATATTAGCGGGTTGAAGATCGCCATGAATTAAAGAGAGTTGTATTTTTAATATTGGCTTGGCTGACATTAACAACAATTGTCTCAATTTGTTAATGTCAATGTGCTTTGTACCATACATGTTTTTGACTCGAGTATTATAAAAGTGATTCCAGACACGGTTTGGATCATAACGGTTTTTCAAAAGCAGATTATTTTTAAACAGTGAAGTTGGATTGACTGGTAGGCAGCGCAAGCAGTGAAGGGAAGTTAGAACATACCGCCAATGTTTTTTATTACGCAAGTCGCATTGTTCACCACGACGTTGGATGTACGCAATGCTTTCCTTGGTCTGGCCTGTTGCCAGCGGTGGCTCAAGAGCAGGTTCAATTTTCATCCCATACAGCTTGATCAACGCGCTGAATTTACGGTAGGCGACGTCTGTTTTGTCGGTAGAATGGAAGACAACATCTCGATAGGCGATGGCTGAATGGCCGCTATCACGGAGACGCAAGATCTTGTATTTTTTATGATCCATAATTCTATTACTTCATGTAATAAGATATCATGAGCGTGAAAGATCATCCAGTCTATTTTTGTCATTCCACCCGAACTTCTCTATACTACATTTCGTTTATGTCCACCAAAAAGATAATTATCACAAGCAGGCAGAATACAACCAAGATTGACTACACGGCTAGTCTTAATGAAGAACAATTGGCAGTGGTGGAAAACGGCAATGGGTATTGCTTGGTGCTCGCTGGGGCTGGATCAGGAAAAACTAGAACCGTCACATATAGAGTAGCTTACTTGTTAGAGCATGGAGTTAATCCACAATCCATTCTGTTACTTACTTTCACTAATAAAGCGGCAAGAGAAATGGTAGGAAGAGTGGAAGGCTTGTTAGGAGATGAAGCTAGAGGTGTTTGGGGAGGCACGTTCCATCACATCGCGAACAGATTGCTTCGTCCCATTGCCAAAGACTTAGGCTTTAACAGCAACTTCACTATTTTAGACAGTGAAGACAGTAAATCTTTATTGTCAGGTATTTTATTGGAAATGGGAGTGGAAAAGGGAGACAAGAGGAAACCGTCCGCCGCGGTCTTACAAGATATTATTTCGTACGCTAGGAACGCTGAATTGTCCACGCAAGGCACCTTGGAATTAAGGCATCCCAAGTGGCTGGATGATGTTTCTTTCTTTGAGGAAGTGTCTAGACGGTATGCTGATAAGAAACAGAAAGCTAATAGCATGGATTTTGACGATCTTCTGTATCAGCTGTTGAGGTGGCTGCGGCAAAATGACAATAATCGGGAGCGTATAGCCAAGCAGTTCCAATACGTGCTGGTGGATGAGTATCAGGACACTAACAAGCTCCAAGCCGATCTGGTGGATAAGCTGTCGTCAGTCCATAAGAATCTTTTAGTGGTGGGAGACGACGCGCAGAGCATCTATTCCTTTAGAGCCGCTGATGTCAGCAACATCTTAAATTTTCCTAAACTGTATCCAGCGGCAAACATATTCCGTTTAGAAATTAACTACAGAAGCAGTCCTGAAATTCTGTCGCTTGCTAATGAGGTTATCAACCAGAACAGCAATCAGTTTGAGAAACATTTGCGGAGCGTGAGAGAATCTGGAGACAAGCCTGTGTTGCTACAGTGTCTGTCTCCAAAACAGGAAGCGGAAGCAGTCGCTTCAATCATTGAACGGTCATTGAATGATGGAATGCCTCACAATGGCATAGCGGTGCTGTTTAGAGCGGCTTTCCATTCCCAGCAATTGGAATTTGAGCTGACAAGAAGAGGAATACCGTATGATTACAGGGGTGGAGTCCGTTTCTTTGAACGAGCTCATGTCAAAGATACTTTGTCTTTTTTAAAGATTGTTCATAATTCTAAGGACGAAATTGCTTGGGGAAGAGCCTTAAATTTACAAACAGGCATTGGAGCCATTGCTAGCCAGAAGATTATTGAAGCAGTGAAGAATTGTCCTTCATTGGATATAGTTTTATCTTCTTCCATGCCAGTTAGTGGCAAAGCATACTCTGGCTGGCAGGCGTTAAGTAAAGTTTTATTGGCATTGCTTGATTCACGATCAGAGAATCCAGGAGAGCTTATTTATCTCACCAGAGATCTCTGGTATGATAGCTATCTGGAAGCCCAGTATCCTGATTACAAAGATCGGCAGGACGATCTGGGCCAGCTGGCAGTGGTAGGAGGGCAGTACAAGGAATTAGAATCGTTCTTGGCGGAAATTACTTTGCAGGAAGCGTGGAAACGTACTGATGGAGATCATG
>JAZDGP010000012.1:0-15982 GCA_043806935.1 bacterium
CTGTTCGCTTAAAATTATATCTCTCAATAAAGGATGGAGAGCATTATAGGTCACAACGTCAACCTTCCGCCCCAACTTCTCTTCAAGCGTTTGCTGCAATCTCACTAAATCAAGCAGGGTTTTATCACGACGCAGGTTCACTAATAAATCCACGTCACTGTGTTTAGTGGCGGTTCCTCTGGCAACAGAACCAAACAAAGAAGCTTTTATTACTCCCTGTCGCTTAAATATCGGTAGTATCTTCTTAATAAGAACCTTAGTGATCATAAATAGAGCTTAGCAAAAAACTTAAGAGAAGTAAAACGGAACACTCCCAAACAGAAGGGTTCTTCAGCGGCATTTTTGCCATTGTAATTATCAAGCTAAACCAAGAAATCCTTTGCGTGAAATCTACCGCGCTTTGAGAGCATCCTTGAGTCCCTTCCCAGCCTTAAACTTAGGCACAGTCACTGCCGGCACCTGTATCCGTTCTGACGGATGCTGTGGGTTAACTCCCATCCTAGCCTCTCTCCGTCTGCTGGAAAACGTGCCAAAACCGGTAATAGTCACTTCACCGCCTTTTGTTAAAGTAATGGTAATAATATCCACTAAAGTATTCAAAATCTCTTCCGATTTAGACTTGGGAAGCTGTAACTTTTCAGCAAGCACTTCCACTAACTCCAGTTTATTCATACCGCCACCTCCCTTCTGTCAAGAATGAAACAGCTAAACATCATGACTTGATATTACCTTACTTCCACCAATTCTTGCAACCTGGTGATATTCTGCTTCCCTTTATCCTTATCCAGATCTAACAGGACGGCATTGGCCCAAGCCAGGCCGCTGTCTGGGTAATCAAACTTAGCGGGCAAGCCAGTTAAAAACTTTTTGAGCACGATGTCTTTGGAAACTCCAAGCACTGTTTCAAAACCGCCAGTCATACCAATGTCTGTCTGGTATAAAGTCCCTTTTGTCAAACGGCAACTATCAGCTGTCGGCACATGAGTATGCGTTCCTACTACCGCGTTAACCTTGCCATCAGCGTGCCAACCAAACGCCCATTTCTCTGACGTCACTTCAGCGTGGAAATCCACGATAACGCAGTCAGCTTGCTTGACTGCTGGATCTTCTAATTCTTTATCAAGAAACCGGAATGGATTTTCTAATCCATCCACCAGCATATTAACCTGCCCAATGATGTTAATGATTACTAATGTCTTTCCTCCAACTGGAATGATTAATCGTCCGGGGCCTGGAGCGCCTATTGGGTAATTGCCAGGACGGCACAAAGGAAAAGACTTGTTGCTAAACAATTGGTGGATCTCTTCCTTATTCCAGATATGGTTGCCAGAAGTAAAAGCTTGGAAACCGCCATCCACCAATTCCTGCAATGTCTGGCTAGTCACTCCTTTGCCATGCGCCAAGTTCTCCACGTTCCCAATGACAACATCCTGCTTGTACTTTTCCTTCCAGACAGTTAACGCCTTAATAGCAGCCAAACGCCCCACCTTCCCCACAATGTCTCCAAAAAATAATATTTTCATTAGCGTGCGTATTCAGTAACTCTAGTTTCCCTAATGACATTAACTTTAATCTCTCCAGGATACTTAAGTTCCTCTTCAATCTTGTCAGCGATATTCCTAGCCAATTTAGCAGCAGCCCAATCGTCCATTTCACTAGGACGGACAAATACCCTGACTTCCCGTCCCGCTTGTATAGCGTAGGCTTTCTCAACTCCCGGAAATGAAGTCGCTACTCCTTCCAATTCTTCCAAGCGCTGGATATATTCCTGCAAAGAATCTTTTCTGGCTCCTGGTCTTCCGCCTGACAAAGCATCCGCCACCTTGCAGATAATCCCTTCCAAAGTCTTGGGGCTGTCCTCATGGTGCGCGATTGCCAAATACGCCACTTCTTCAGGCAAACCGAACTTTTTCATGATCTCGTAGCCAATGTCAGGATGGCTTCCCTGCACCTCGTGGTCAATGGCTTTGCCGATGTCATGCAATAATCCGCCTTTCTTACATACTGACACGTTGGCGCCAAGCTCTTCCGCCAATGTGGTGGACAGGAACGCTACTTCCACTGAATGGCGCAACACGTTCTGCCCATACGAAGTGCGGTACTTAAGCCTTCCTAATACAGCTACTAATTTGGGATCCAATCCAGCTATTCCGACTTCACGGCAGACGTCATCACCAGCTTGCTTGATGTCATTAGCCAATTCTTTCTTAGCCTCCTCCACAGCTTCCTCAATCTTAGCAGGCTGGATCCGCCCGTCCGCCATAAGGCGCTCTAACGTTCTTTTGGCAATTTGGCGGCGTATGCCGGAAAATCCTGACACGATAATCGATCCAGGAGTATCATCCACAATAATCTCCACGCCTGTTAATTGCTCTATAGCCTTTATGTTCCTACCTTCTTTCCCTATGATACGTCCTTTCATGTCGTCTGACGGCAGAGTAACAATAGTGGTAGTGGTCTCAGCCACGTGAGACTGCGCGTAGCGCTGCGTGACAGTTGCCAATAACCGCTTAGCCCTCCGTTCCATCTCTTCCGCTGAATCTGTTTCCAGCTTCCGCACCCGTTCCACTAAGTCACTGGCAATCTTAGCCTCCACATTATCAAACAGCACTTTCTTGGCTTCCTCTTGGTTAAGACCGGCAATCTTCTCCAACTTCTGAAATTGCTGCTCTTTTATAGCAGCTGCTTCTTGTTGCAGCTTTTCATACTTTTCTTTAACGCTAGTTGCTGTCTTTTCCCTTTGTTCCAGCTCCAGAATCTTCTGATCAAAAACCTGTTCCCGTTTCTCCAACCGTTCCTGCTGCTGTTTCAATTCCTGCCGCCGTTCTACTTCCTCTTTCTTAGCCTGTTCAATCACCTTAAGAGCCTTGCTGTTAACTTCCAACAAGATTGTTTTCTCCTGTGACTTGGCTTCCTGGATGATCGCTTCAGCCTTGCCTTCAGCTGACGATATGGACTTGACTGCTACCTGCTTGCGGTACCAGTAGCCCAAAGCTCCGCCTGCCAGTAATCCAAACACGAGCAAAATAATTTCCATATAAGTAAAATTACGATTCAGCTGAATCGCTTAGCAGGAACAACGGAAAATAACCGAAACTATTCGGTTTCTCTAGAACGGGATTATGACAGTAAACGAGGCGAACATGTGTAAGTTCTAGGGTCTAACGTTACCTATTTTCCAATCATTCCGTACCAACGATTCCAGCCGTAAGTTGTTAAATTATGGAGAAAATCCAATAGAATTCTCTCATTAAAAGTGTAGCAGAAAGAGAGGAAAAAGGCAAAAAGCCTGTAAATCAGGCTCTTTGTTAATTTATAAACTATTGCTTCCCTTTAATCACCTTATCCACAATCCCGTACTTAACCGCTTCTTCCGCTGTCATAAAGTTATCCCGATCAGTATCCTGTTCAATAGTCTTTAAATCCTGCCCAGTGTGTTTAGCTAATAGCTTATTAAGCCGATCCCTTAACCGCAGGATGTGTTCAGCATGAATCTTAATGTCAGCTGCCTGCCCTTCTGTTCCTCCCATTGGCTGGTGGATCATTACTTCAGCGTTAGGAAGTATGTACCGTTTACCTTTGGCCCCAGATGCCAAGAGCACAGCTGCCATGGAAGCAGCAACTCCAACGCAGATAGTGGAGACATCTGCTTTCAAATGCTGTATGGTGTCATAAACAGCTAGCCCCGCCATGATCGAACCGCCTGGGCTCGCTATGTACAATTTAATATCCTGTTTAGCGTCCTGATTATCCAAAAACAATAATTGAGCGACTACTGAATTAGCCACGGATGAATCAATGACATCGCCCAAGAACACAATACGATCCTTTAACAACCGGGAGTAAATATCATACGCCCGCTCTCCAAAGTTAGACTTTTCCACGACCATTGGAATTAAATTCATACTACGCGGCTTTCTTTATTGGCTGATGATTATGATTCTCTCCATCGTCTCCGTCGCATCCCAATTCCTTAAGACGTTCCCTGGCCTTCCTCAAAATTCTGGCCACGTCCGACACCATGGAGGCAATCTCCGTATTCTCCAAAATCTCGTCCTGGTGCTTTTCAATAAACTCTTCACAGTTCTTAATCGTCTCCAAGGCTTTAATGATTTCTTCTTTGGAAATTTCCTCCCTCAATTGCTCTATCTCTTGCTTGTTAAATAAATTTGGTAAACTCATATATTTATACCGATACTATACTCCATTCGTTATTTTTAGCAACTGTTAATCTCCCAGGAGCCATGAACCCAGCCGCTTTCTTGTGCCCTCCGCCATTGGGAAACAATTTAGCAATGGCAGACACGTCAACATCATCTTTGACTGTCCTTAAGCTCCCTTTGACAAATCCATTTCCCAAATCTTTCAGCACTAGCACTCCTTTTAAATACATGGAATCGTAATCAAGGTGGAAACTTAAAAAGTTAGACAAGCTATCCAGATCTTCCCTAATACGCTCTTTCCCTTCTCCAGCTTCCTCCAACGTAGCCACAGCCACCAGCAATCCCTGCTCTTGGTCAACGAACAGTTTAGACAGAATCCGTCCCCACAGTTTCAACTTCTCCAGATCGCTAGTCCCTTGAAACGATTCCCTAACAACCTGCTGGTGGGATATCCCTTGGCTGGAGAGAGCGGCCGCGAGTGAAAGCGCTTTGGCAGTAACTCCATTATTAGTGAAATTGCCAGTGTCAGATACTAAGCCGTTGTACAAACACAAACCGATATCTTGAGTAATTGGAATGTTCCAAACCTTTAATAAATCATATAGCACCTCCGTGTTAGCTGACGCAGTCCTATCCACAAGATTGACGTGCCCATAATCGTCATTGGTAAAATGATGGTCAATATTAACTACAGTCACAAGGCGCTGGTCAATCACTGGCTGTAACCTTTCTGCCATACCGCTTTTAACAAGAGCTCCTAAGTCCAAGCATACAATAAGGTCAAACTGGCTTAAATCAATTTTTTCTTTATCAACAATGATTCTATCCCAGCCAGACAAATAGCGATACGATCGCAACACTGGGCTAGGGATGTGCATCACTGCTTTCTTATCCATCCCTTCTATAACTGACTCAAACGCCAATAGAGACCCAACAGCGTCTCCACAATTATCATGGGAAACCAATAAAACGTTGGAAGCGGCGTCTAATAATTGGCGGATCTCTTCCGCTAATCTGTTAAACTCTCTTTTGTCCATAAAGCGCTTGGTCCAATTGCTGTTCAAACTGAGCCAACCGTTCCGGTTTAGTATCCAACACAAACTTAAGCTTAGGAGCACGGAAGGTGGTGATCCTACCAGCCACCAATCGCTGTATATCATACCGATTGTCTTCCAACATCGCCATTGCTTCCTCTCCACGTTCTATCGGCAAGACACTCACTCTGACTACCGCGAATCCCAAATCCTCTCCCACGTTAACGCTAGTGACAGTGGCAAGCAATCCCAACGGCCAGTCAATTGTCTTCTTAATCGCTTCATTCACTTCGTCTCTCACGAGATCAGACAAACGATGTAATTTCTGTTCGTCCATCTTACCGTTTCTCTTCTTGGTAAATCTCCAAGATGTCCCCAACCTGTACAATCGGCTCTCCAGTAATCTTCAAGCCACACTCTCCGCCAACTGTCACTTCCCCGATAGCTTCCCTCCCAATCTGCACTGACTCCACTGTTTCTCTTCCAACCAACTGCTTATTCCTAATCACCTTGGCGTTAGTCTTTGGCTTAACTGACCCGTCCAGCACTTGGCCTCCCACGATCATGCTGTGGGCTTGAGTTCTAAAGATTACTATCACTTTCAGCTTCCCTATCTCACGCCTGACAATCTCCGGCTCTACCTTCTCCTTCAGCAATCTAGTTGCTTCATCCAACAAAGAATAAATTACATCGCTCCGTATGATTATGATGCCTTTTTCTTTAGCTAACGTCTCCGCGTCTTGCGTTAAATCCACGCGAAAGCCAAAGATAGGAACTTTCAGAGCTTCCGCTTCCAGAGCTTCAGCCGCTGTAATTCTCCCCAATCCCTTCCTAACCACTTTGATCTTCCCGCGAGGCACTTCTTTTAAATTAACCAAAGCGCTAGACAACGCTTCCACTGATCCAACCACGTCAGCTTTGACCATAACGCCCAGTTCAGTGTCTGAAGTCTCTTCAACAGTTGTTATGATTTTCGCCCTCTCCTCCTCAAACTCATTGATCATCTCCTTGATCTTCTTTTTGTCGTCAATAACCTGAAGCACTCCTCCGACAGCTGGCACGCTCTTAAGGCCTAATATCTTGACTGGAGTGGATGGTTTGGCTTCTACCACCGGCTTGCCCATAAAATCTTTTAAAGCTTTCACTTTGCCAGGCACGTTCCCTACCGCGACCCAGTCTCCAATACGCAAAGTGCCAGTTTGCACTAAGACGGTAGCCACTGGGCCTTCTCCTTTGTCCACGTGGGATTCAATGATCGTGCCAGCGGCTGGACGATCTGGGTCAGCTGTTAATTTAGTAAGGTCAGCCACTAACAGCACCATTTCTAAAAGTTCCGGGATTCCTTGTTTGCTCTTGGCGGACAATGGAACGCAAATAACCGTGCCTCCCCAGTCTTCAGGCACTAAATTCAAATTAGATAAATCTTGCTTCACTCTGTTGATATCCGCTTCCGGCTTATCAATCTTGTTGATGGCAACAACGAACGGCAATTTTTCCTGTTGGATGATCTCAATGGATTCAATGGTCTGTGGCTGTACTCCGTCATCCGCAGCAACTACAAGCACTGCCACGTCAGCCGCTCTTCCTCCTCTGCCCCTCATCGCCTTAAACGCTTCATGCCCAGGCGTATCCAAAACAGTAACCATCCGTTCTTCTTTGCTATCTTTAGATTTCACAGCCACTTGGTAAGCTCCTATGTGCTGTGTAATCCCCCCGCTTTCTCCTCCAGCCACGTTCGTTTCCCGAATAGCATCTAACAAACTGGTCTTTCCATGGTCAACGTGCCCCATGACCACAACCACTGGCGGACGCGATGGCATTTGTTCTTGCTTTGTCTCGTCTGTTTTAAGCAAAGCAGCTAATGTTTCAGCGTCCTTACTGCTCTGTGCGGCAGTTTCCTTCCCAGCTTCTTCTCTGCTCACCTTATAACCTAAATCTCCAGCAATGATAGCTCCTGTATCGTAATCAATGGTCTGGTTAATGGTAGCAAGGAAACCGCCTTTCATCATCTCAGCCATTACTTTAGCTACTGGAAGATTCAAACGGTCAGAGAGCTCTCTTACAGTCAATTGTGGCGGTAAATAAGCTATTTTTTCCGTCGCTACTGTGTCTCCTTTTTTAATTTCAGTGATCTTACCTTCCCTTTCCTCCTGTTCTTTTTTTCTTAAGTAATTCTTGTAAGCAGCCATGATCTTATCCACCTGGTGGTCTGGTATCTTAATCGCCCGCTGTCCAATGCTGAAACCTAATACAGGCAGGATATTTTTTAATTCCTGCTGGGTAATATTCAGCTTTCTGGAGACTTCAGATACATTCATAGTAATATAACCTAATTACCATAGTTAATTTTAGAAGAATTGTCAAAACTATGTATCCGTCCAGCACTTTTGAGACTCTAGAGCTGTTAAGTGACTACAAATATACTGCAAAGGCGAGAGGAGGCCAAGCGCCCAATGGGGACGACGAGTATTGTACCAGATAAGCCAGTCAACAAGTTTCTTGTTAAACTCAGCCACGTCATCGCGCAAAAGCCCTCGGTGGTAGCGCAAGAACTCTTCGTCAAGTGTTCGGTTGAAGCGCTCCACATGAGCGTTTTCCTTGGGAGAGCGCGGATGAGTATTAAAGTGCAAGCCTACTTTTCCAACTGCTTGGTGAAAGTGAAGAGCAAACTCTGAGCCGTTATCTGTCTGCACGTCAGTTGGGCAATCAGGAAGAACCTCTCTTGTCTTGGCTAGAAAGTCAGCCGCGCTTGCGCTGCCATGGTTAGTGTAGGCTCCAGCGAAAGCTAAGCGGCCTTCAGTGTCCACAGCTGTGAGTATGTACCGCCTTATACCATCCACAAACCTCACTATGGTGTCTGCTTCTAGCACTCTGTGTCCTTTAGGCCTCCTTAACTTCTTTCTTGGCTTAAAAGTCCGCTCAATGAGCCTGCCTGTACGAGCCGAGAGGGTGAGCTTAGTATGCTTGGGCAGCTTCCCTTGACTCTTAAGATCAGTAAGCATTCTACCTACAGTGGAAGCGGAGAGTAAGGCGATTCCATCAGCTTTCATCATGGCCGCCAGCTTGTCCTTGGATAGTCTAGGGCTATGTTCTCGTTCTCGTAGGATAAATGCTTCGATTGCCTCAGGGATTTGCCGCTTACGGCGATGCGCTGGAGCCGTGCTCTTTGGATTTAAGGCTTCTAATCTACCATGGTTATCGTACAATGCTTTCTGCCAGCGGAAGAGGGTGGCGCGGGAAGCTTTAAACGCTTCCTTGGTTGCTTGGTCACCATGCTTCTCCCAGAAGGCTAGGATCCTCACTCTTTCCTTGGCTTGTTCAGTTATCATATATTGGAAGCGTATCACACGCTCCCAAGTGGCAATAAAGCCTTTGGTACCCTTAAACTTGTTGAAAATACGCATAGACTCTGGTTAATCCAGAGTCTCAAATGTTTCTGAACTTATGCAAACTAAAGCGATGAATCATACGCAAACACAGCGTCTATCTTAAGCCTTAATTTTTTACCTTGTAACCGCCGTATGAGCGGACAAAGTGATTATAACTTGGCGGTCATCTTCTAATGACGCTTTATTGCGCTTCACTGCCCCACAATCCACGCACTGATGGACAATAATATAACTACCTTTCTTGATTATCACATCAATTGGCTCCATCATACCCACGCAGGAAGCCTGGCGGTCTCCAGGATTAACATCCACGTGCCTGCTCCATAAGCATTTAGGGCAATGGTTGGTATAACCATTGCCTGTCGCCTTCTGGCCGCAGTGGTCACACTTAAAATCTTCTTTGGTTCGCGTGAATTTTTTCACGAATGTATGTTCTCTCCCAAACGAAAAGCTGTCAAGACAAACCACTTGCCAAAAACAAAAAGTTATCTTAAGATACTAGTAACTTTATAACAACCAAAAAAATAAAAGGAGACAAACATGGTAACAAATCAAAGAAATGTCATGGGAAATAAGACCAGGAACAAATACAGATATCCTGTTGAAATAAACGATAAGGTTCGGATGAATTATGGTGAGTCGCCAGCGCATGTTGGCAATCTTAAATACGCAGTTGATTTTATTGTGGAAGAAGGGACACCAGTGAGAGCTGCCGCGGGTGGTGTAGTAATTGATTTAAAATCAGATTCAAATATTGGTGGCGCAGATAGAGAACTTGAGAACCTTGGTAACTTCATTGAAATTAAGCATAAGAACGACGAGTACTCTGAATATGAACATTTACAGAAAGATAGGGCGGTGGTAAAAGTAGGCGATAAAGTTAAGAAGGGTCAGGTTATAGGTTTTTCTGGAGCAACAGGATATCTAGCACATTTAGGGCCGCACTTGCATTTCATGGTCGGGAAATATGGTGAGACAATTGATGATTACGAAACACTTAAAATTGTTTGGGACAAAAAATTCATGTAGACACAAAAATAAAATTAACATCTGTTGAATCATGATAAGTGCGTGCAAAAACAAACGGGACTGATTATTTTTCAGTCCTGTTGTTCTTTGTCTAGGGCTTGCGTTCTTTTAAATTCTTAACTCTTTGATTAACAGGCGTTGTCTGATTCAGCTTGTTCTGCAATCTATCTTTGGCGTTCTCCGTCTTTTTCTCCACCCTATTATCAACCTGATTAACACGATCTATCTTATTCTCCGCTCTGTCCTTAATATCTTCTCTAACGTCTTTGATATCTTCTATCTTGTCTCTCACATCCTCTTTCCTATCCACAACATCTTCCTTCTTATCCAACAAAACGCATTTCTGTTCACAGCTCAAGACGCTACTGCCACTGGCAGCGCGTTGACAACGATCAATGCAGAGCTTGCGGTCAACGTTAGCTTTATCCAAAACATCCTCCGCCCGATCTTTCACGTCCTCCAGCTTATCTGCTTTATTCTCTATTCTGTCTCTTACATCCTCTCGCCTGTCTTTGATGTCTTCAGCTCTGTCCTTAATTTCTTTAACTTTAATCTGGAACTCCTGCCTTTGCTCCGTTGACAACTTTGGCAAATTACCGCTCTCCACTGATTCCACAGCCGCTGGAGCCACTTTCAGCAATTCAGCTTTCAATAATGGCCTAGCTTCCAATCTCATCTTAATAGCCGCGGCTTTGGCTGGATCGTCAATACCATTAACACGCTCTTCAAACCGTTCCACTGCCCGTTCTGTCACCATTTCCAACTTCTGCTTAGCTTCAGAGGAAACTTGCCCTTCCAACTCTTTTAGCAATTCTAATTTCCTAAGCGCCTGAATAGGCTTCTGCTCCCGTTCCACTGACCGTTGAAGCTGCTCCACTGCTCCTGTTTCAGACAAATTAATAACAAACTTTTTCAATTGCCGTTCCCTTACTTCCTTAATCTTCTGAGCTACTTTGATCGGTAGATTATTCTCTAATGCTCCTAGCACTGCCTGGTGTTTTAACTGAGTAGTCGTCCATTTCTCCAACAGCGCCGCTGCTTCCGGATTATTAACCGCTTGTTCTTTTAATTGAGAAATTGTTTTCTCAAGCTTCTCCGCACGAGCTGAAAACTGTTCAGTCGCTTTCTGCACCGCGGATGAACTGCTGTCTCCTTTTAATTCAACCATCTTCTGTGCTTCCACAAGCCGTTCATTAGCGTACTGCATCTGCAATTCCGCTTTCTTGACTGGATTAAAAGTCAATGATTCACGAAGTGTTCTGCCAAAATTCTTAAAGACATAGAATGAGCTATCTGGTAAAACCGTGGGATCCGCTACTGACAGATCAGCCGCTGTTTCAGCTGTTGTTTCCAGCGCAGCCGTATCTGTTGGCTGGCTGGAGCTAATGTCAGTTTGGGCAAAAACTGGAGTGCTGACTGCTAATAAAGCAACTAACGCGAACCTGTATATATAAGACATTTCTTTAATGTTAATGATTCTTATTTATTATACTGTAAAGTATACTACTTGGTTGCTGTCTTGACCATACGGATAAAACTTCCTACCATACTCTATTAACTCTATGGCGTTATCTGTTATCAGACAAATCTCTACTCTGTTGGAAGAACCCAAACGTTGTCTGGTGCTGGCTGTTCCTGCTCCTCGTCCTGACCAGCTTGCTTCCAGTATCGGACTTTCCATTCTTTTAAAAAATATTGGATGCCAAACTGATCTAATCATCCCTAACTTCCCTCCTGATCACCATCTCCATTGGCTGCCAAACATCAACATCATTCAGCCAGATATTACTTCTATTTCTTCTCTTGTCATTGGACTACCAGTGCCAGCTGGACAAACAGTGGATATAAAACAAAGAGAACAAGACGAACAGATGGAAATCATTGTTACCACCCAACAGCCGTTAACGCCACAATCGCTATCTATCCGCCAGGAACAGCGCTTTGATCTTGTGTTTACAATCGGAGTGAGAGAATTAAAACAATTAGAAACGATTTATGACCGTTATCCAGATATCTTCCATCATTTGCCGGTTATTAATATAGACACGGATATAAGCAACGAGCAATATGGAACCATCAATTGGATAGAGACGTCCTCTACCTTGCCTGAACTTATCTGCCAGATTGGTTTAGCGATTACAACAGACAATAGTTTCACAAAAGAAGCTTCCACCAACTTGTATGCAGCTCTTATTTACGCCACCAGCGCATTCCGTTCCCAAAAGGTGACATCTTCCACATTGGCTATTGCCAGTGAACTACTACGCCTTAACGCTGATAAAAACTTGGTGATAACAAAGCTCCACCAAACCAAAGGTATTACAGCTTTCAGGCTGTGGGGGCAGATTCTATCCAGACTAGACATTGAAGAAAGATTAAACCTAGCTGTCGCTTTGGTTGACGATCCAGCTGACAATGACCCACATAATCTCTCCACCGCCATTGACGAATTAATTATCACCCACCAGGGTGTAGAAACAGTTTGTTTGGGAATGCTAATTGGCGATCTCTTAACAATAGTCGTACATGCCAAACATCCAGGCCTGCAACAGTTGATCTGCCAATCGTTTGGACTGCCAGAACGTACAACTCTTCTATTCCGCACTGATATTCCTTTCCCACTGGTCAAACAGAAAGTAAGTGCTATCATACAGCTGTTCAGGGGCGGGTAGCTCAGCTGGTTAGAGCAACGAGCTTATACCTCGTTGGCCGATGGTTCGAATCCATCCCCGCCTACCAAAAACAAAAAGGCTGGATTTACCCAACCTTTTTTTGTTTCGAAATTCCATATGCTCATACTGGTAATAGAACTTTGCTTAAAGCTTCTATAACCAGACGTTCATTTATGTCATTAAACGGATAACGCCACCGTTCAACAATAATCGATTTCCTATTTTTTCTATCTGCCAACTGTCCCATTAGAAAAGACAGCTCTTCTCCCGGCAAGTCGGCAAAAACCAATACAGGAGCAAAATCAGCTAACTTACAAATCCATTCTATCTCCCTATTGACCACCTCTTGCCCTTTTGTATCGTCTACTGGCAATAGAGTGTCAAACTCCACTATGCACAACACGGGAGATTGTTTCTTTACTATGCTTACGTCCACATGATCGGCTACTATCATTGGAAATAAACGGCATCCCCAACAGTCTGGCAGTATGTCATTCAAATAAATCTGCAACGTCTTATTCTGCCAAGCTGGATCAAAATTGAGCAAATATACTTTAGCCACCTGGCCGTTAGGATCATCCACCACATGGTAACCCTGAGGCAGTGGCTTGGGTAATTTGTAATCAAAATCTAAATCTAAATTAACTTGTTTTTGATTCACTAAAACACTGTTGCCTAAAAAATATTCCGGTTTGAATGTGGCGAATTCCACTGTTTCTACCCAATGTGGGCGAGGCACTACGAATAAGTTAGATAATTCATGATTTTTTGTATCCATGGTTTTCCTCCCATTTAATTGGTTAATAAATAAGTGCTTATTGCTTGTACCCTACACCCTTATTATTAAAAATCAAGACTCTGTTGTTTATACCTGTTCCACCACTCCCCAGGGCATCCAGTCCTGTGGTTAGACTCGTGGTGCCCCATTACTCTATTTAAATCATACAAACCGCATATCTCCCATAACTTAGCTACCGCTTCCTTAGTAGGTTCGCTATCCGTAAAGTCCCCATCCAAACAAATCCCAACGCTTCGTTTATTAATCTCCCAATTACCAGCCTGCCATCCGATCTCGTTATCATTTAACAATCGTTCTGCTGTTCCATCTGAATAGACCAGCCAGTGGTAAGCGTAAAAAACAGATTCTCCACCACGAAAGTGGTTGGAATAGATAGCCTTCCCATATAAATCCCTGCTCTCGTCCAAGTACGGTCTTGTGTACTGCCGCAATAATCCAATAGCTGACAATCTCTGCCATGTCGTCCTCTCCCTTATCCCATCCCACGGCGTCAGTTTAGAATGATGGACAACTGCCATATCCACTGGCAACCGTTCCTCATCCCAATTCCTTCCTGCCGTACCCAACATAATCTTCCCTTGGCTATATGCTTCCTCAACCAACCTGTATATCTCCTGACGCGCTTGCCTTCCATCCATATCATGACGGTCTATCTCGGCAAAGATATACCGTTCCAAGTATTCATATACCCGCTGGTACCAATCCGTATAATTAAACGCTTCCTCAAACCCCTCTCTCAAGCTAGTAGCCATACGTCTTATTTTTTGTCATACTGACATTATAAACAAAGATGCATAACTTGTCCCATCGCGTGCCTTTATATTCAGCTGTTCCATATATACAAACATGGTAACTGTCGTTACAGATAAAACACATAACCGCCAGCGGCTGGACAAACTGCTTTGCCAGCTGTACCCAGCTCTTTCTAGGGCTAAGATCCAAAAAGCAATCGGACAAGGATTAGTAACAGTGGATAATAAACATATATCTCCGCATTACTTCTTAAAAGAAAAGCAATCCATTGTAATTGACGAAGAAAAGCTGCTAGCGGAAGAAATAAAGGAACGAATCAATCCTCCCACAAGCCAGGAGCCTGTTATCATGGAGGAGACGGATGATTACCTTATCATAGACAAACCAGCTGGCTGGGTTGTGCATCCCGCTGCTAGCAGCCCAAAGGACCAGTTAACTGTCAGCGACTGGCTAAGCAAAAAGTATCCTGAACTCAAAAACATAGGGCCTGACCAAACTAGGGGTGGCATTGTCCATAGGCTGGACAAAGATGTGTCAGGTGTTTTACTCGTAGCTCGTACCTTAAAATTCTACGGCCATATCATACAACAGTTTAAAGACCGGGTGGTGGATAAAACCTATCTTGCGTTAGTGCACGAACAAATGCCAAAATCAGCGGATGTTATTGACTTCCCTATTGTCCGTGGGAAAAAAGGCAAAATGGCTGCCAAGCCAAAAAACGAAGACGGCAAGGAAGCTATCACAAGATTCACTGTCATTAAAAACTATGATCATTTCAGCTACCTGGAAGTGAAGATTGACACTGGGCGGACTCACCAAATCAGAGTGCATTTAAGAGCCTACAGCCACCCTATCGTAGGCGACCGTCTCTATGAAGCAAAGCGTCCAAGCGCTAAACTTATCACTCCTCGGTTATTTCTCCACGCCCACCAATTATCTTTTATTGATATGGATGGTAATAAACAAACATACACCTCTCCACTGCCGCCAGATCTCAAGGCTGTGCTAGAATCTATTAAAAAATGAGTAAGCTCATAATCATCTCCGGGCCTTCTGGAGTAGGTAAATCAACTGTTGTTAAATATCTGCTTAAACGTTTAAAGAACAGCGAACGAACCATTACCTTTACCACCAGGTCTCCCCGTTCCAAGGAACGGAACGACGTTGATTACCATTTTACGGATGTCAAAACATTTTTTAAAATGAAAGGCGATAAACAACTAGCTGAATGGGCTAAGGTGTACGAGCACTACTACGGCACGCCTAAACAGCAAATAAATAACGCTTTAAAAAACAATAAAAACATTATTGCAACAGTGAATGTCCAAGGGATGAAAAACTTGAAGAAACTGTACGGGCAGAGAGCAATAAGTATTTGGATCAATCCGGAGTTTCCAGATAAGCTAGCAGCCAGGCTGCTGCGGAGAACAACAGTAAGAAAAGAAGAGACTGCTAGCAGGATACGTGCGTTAAGGAAAGAAATGGAGTATGGAAAGCTGTATGACTGCCAGATTACCAACTATGAAGACAACCTCCCCAAGACCATTGCCTCCCTCTTGACCATCCTCCGTAAAACCGCTAGAATCGCTTGAGTATGGCTAAAGAAATCAAAAAAGAGACTAACAAAGACAAAGTCATTACCCCAGAACAGATTGAACCTGGCATGACTGTGCGTGTGCACCAAAAGATCCAGGAAGTGAACGCTAAGGGAGAATTAAAGGATCGTATCCAGGTGTTTGAGGGCGTGGTGCTTGGCAAACATGGCGGTAACGGGCAATCTGCCACTTTTACGATCAGGAAGGTAAGTGAAGGTGTTGGGGTGGAAAAGATCTTCCCTTTAAAACTTCCGACCATTGAGAAACTGGAAGTGGTCAAAGCTATCAGGGTTAGGAGAGCGAAATTGGGATACTTAAGGACTAGCAAAAAGAATTTGAAAGAAAGAGAAATTTAAACACCGGCTACTGCCGGTGTTTATCATCATGTGGTGGACGCTGCAGGATTTGAACCTGCGGCCTTCTCGGTGTAAACGAGACGCTCTAACCAACTGAGCTAAGCGTCCTTTGGTGCGGTCGGAGAGATTTGAACTCTCATGCCCTTGCGGGCGCTACCACCTCAAGGTAGTGCGTCTGCCAGTTTCGCCACG
>JAZDGP010000013.1:0-11843 GCA_043806935.1 bacterium
CGGATTAGAAAAAGATTTTCCAAAAGAGAAGATTAAGGAACTTGAACGGCTGTAATTACAAAAAGTCTGAATAACAATCTAAGTTTTTACAAAGAAAAAACCCGCGTGCTGCAGTACACCTGGCAGTTCACGCGGGTTTGATATTTTCAGGCTATGGCCTTCTCCAAAGAAATTTAGATCGCATTTTTTCCTTTGTTGTCATCGAGGTCATTTTTTGTCTGGAATGAGGGGTCATTGCCCCTCTCGAAAGTTACATTTTTTCAGTTACGATTCGTGGCAGGCTGTACATTTTTTCTTCGAAAATTATGCTCTGATAACCTCCATGGACGCACGGGATTCGCAACGTCTTGTTAAGAGGTCTAAAATAAGTAGCCTACCGTGATCAGATATTGTTCGTGATCAATTATTGTCCAGGTATCGCAACATGCTAATCAATGGATAACCTGGGACTTTGATCGAATATTTTTGCTCGTAGGACTCTTGCCCTAGGAAATGTCCGCCCAGTCTTGATAGCCGCTTAGGGCATATCGTCCGGTCAATGGGTATGGGCGCTTATTCTCTCCGAGCTCAAGAGCGGCTAGCGCATGGCCGGTTTACAAAATTATTCGTTGATTATTTCAAGCAACTAGTAATCGTGTAGGAGCATTTCTTTCTCCAAAAAGGTTATGACAACAACATTCTAACACTCAATGTGTCAGTTGGTCGTGTCAGTTCTATTGCGACCTGCACCGGCGAGATCAATTTTTGTCTTTTTCTGTCTTCGAATTCAAATATAATGCAATCAAATTATTCACCTCCTTTCTTATTATTTTATAGCCAATTGGTCACCAATTTGGCTAAGTATTAAATATAAGGCATAGGGCCACGATCCTGTAAGAACTGTCGAATCATTCCACCTTAGTAGATGGCGATTTAGCGGACCCCTGAATAGGGAACTGCTCTTAGTTATCCGCTCTCTGGCTTCTTCCCGTTCGTATAGAACTACCAATTGCCCACTGTTTGTGGGGGTCGTTCTTGGACACCTATGCCTAAAATTTCAAAGTGTTTTGTTATTATACCCACATATCTACCAAAAAGTGAATACTTCCTATGTGGATAAGTGATATCTCCAGAATTCTGAGGGCGAGGGCTTGTTTATTGCCAAAAGGCTTGCAAGCCAAGTAAGGATTAAGGGGAATTCTTAGTAAAACCAAGAAAATCCCTAAAAAACGTACTTTTTTCTCGTTCCTCAAAGTACTGGAAGTATCATTACTATAAGCATAGCATAGGCTTGCTTTGTTGTCAATAGTATATTCCAATAAGTGTATAGATTGTGTATAAAGTAAATTAAAAACAACTCTATTTTTTAACTTTATTTTAAAACCTTCAAATTGCTTAAGAAATCATTATATGTTGTGGTGTTGCATGAAAGTGTACACTAGTGTATACTTTCAATGTAGGCACCTTTATAAATAGAGCCATGATTACCGGTTATGAATACCGGCTTGAACTCTTACCTACGTCTTTACTGGATCGTATTACCAGAACAAAATCTCCTTGTTCTGTAAAATACCAAAAACAAAAAGGAAAGGCTCTTAAGCTGGCTTCTGCCAACTTATCTGCCACTGATACCAGTTTAGACAGCTGTTTTGGAGAAACAGCAACAGACTCTTCTTCCAACGCGAAGAATGGATCTCTACCCTCTATTTTGCCACATTGGTCAAGATGGAAGATAGGGCCAACCGAGTCTTAGGGCACCAGAACGCTCAAGTAATTTATTATTGGGGTGATTCCAGTGCCCTTTTCATTTTGTCTTTTTTTAAAAGCCTTGCTATACTGACGCCGATTTAGAAATTAACCTTTATAACTATGGAAGGACATAGCAAAGAGTTCATTAAGGAGATGGAGGACCATCTCTTGGAAACTAAAGGCGAGTTAGAAAGAAAACTAAACGAGATGTCTGAAGTGGATGAAACGACTGGTGTTAGCGTGGCACGTTGGAAAGAAGAAGGAGACGAAGAAGACGACAATGCTGACGAAACAGAAAGTTGGGAGCGTGACAACGTGGTAAAAAAAGAATTGGAAAAAGAAGTGGAGGAAATAAACGCCGCTCTGCAGAGGATTAAAGACGGAGCGTATGGTTATGACGAAGAGACTGACGATGTGATCCCGGAGGAACGTCTCCGCGCTTACCCTTCTGCCAGAACATTAGTACGCTAGCATGCGCTGGTTAACGGCCATTGTTGTTATTGTCCTTGACCGCCTGTTTAAAATTCTTGCCTACCAGCAAATTCTGTCCCACCAAGGAAAAGGATTTTTGGTAAACCAAAACATATCATTCAGCATACCGTTATCTAACGCTTGGGCATTGGCTATCGGGATTATCATCACGCTCTGTCTGGTTGGACTAGCTGTCAGACACAAGAATAACCAATGGCCTGTTTATGGGCTTGCCTTAACTATCATTGGCAGCGCCAGCAATCTGTGGGATCGCTTCCATTACAACGGTGTGATTGACTATATAGACTTTGGCTGGTGGCCAATCTTTAACCTAGCTGATCTATTAATACTCATTGGATTAGCAATTTTCTTCCTGTCCTTGTTCCATAAACAGCAAATTGTTAAAAACACTTAAATTATCTGCCACATGCATTCCTTCCGTTCCCAGTGTATAATAATTCCATGACCATCAAAGACACTTTTTCAGACAAAGCCGCTGGTTTACACCAGAAAATGACATCCACGCCAACGAACAAGCCTCTCCAAGTAGCGGGAGGGGAACAGCTACTCAATCCAGCAAAGATCATGGCGGAGATATTTAAAGTAGAGCCAGGGCAGCATGTAGCTGACTTTGGCACTGGTAGCATGGCTTACTTCGCTCTACAAGCGGCTAAGCTGGCAGGAAACGAAGGGAAAGTATATGCCGTGGATGTTATTAAGCACGTGTTGCAATCAGCAGCGTCTCAAGCAAAACTATCGGGCCTTTCTAACGTCATTCCAGTCTGGTCTGACTTAGAAACAATCGGCGCCGCTAAAATACCACAAGCAAGCTTAGATGCTGTCACTATCGTTAATGTATTGTTCCAATCCAAAAAACCGGACTTAGTCTTGCAGGAAGCCCACCGTCTGCTAAAATTGGGCGGCCGTCTTCTGGTAATTGACTGGAAGCCGGGAAACATTTCCTTCGCTCCCCAACAAAGAATAACCAAAGAAGCAGTAAAACAGGCCGCGTTATCATCAGGGTTTGTTATGGACCAAGAGTTTGATCCAGGCAAATACCACTGGGGGATGATTTTTAGTAAACGGTAATATGACTATTCCTCCATTATCTCAATTCTTAAAGACTGAATACTGGTTCAATGTATACCCATTGCCGTTAAAACAGCTGGCATTGTACGTCAACATGACAGGCATTGGCTTTGCTGTCATTGCCGCCATTGCCAGCGCTTTGGCTGGACGATGGCTTGAAAAAAAGAACAGCAACCGCAGGTGGATCAAATACTGCCAACGAGTAGAGAGCTGGGGCTGGGCGGTAGCGATTGTAGGCTTTCCTCTGGTGTTCTTTGCCTCCCAAGGAGCAAGGCTCCTTGGCATGAGGTTCTGGCTAGGCGCTTGGAGCCTTTGGGCTGTTATCTGGCTATGTTTCATAGCGTACGAAGGATTATTTACAATCCCAAAGGAGATGAAACGGAGCGAAACAGAGATCATAAAAAATAAATATCTGCCAAAAAGAAAAGACTAAGCCCAGAAGGAATCCTTCCGGGCTTTTTAGTCATGTCTTTATTAATTGTTCAATCACTTCGTCCACCACGCCAACTGGTTGGTGTGGAAAGTCTTTCATCTTAATGACTGTTTGCTTCCTTTTTACGACAGGCAGCAACAATCTTAAACTGTGTTGTTCCTTATCATCAGAAAACTCTTCAAAAAATTCTTCCTCCATTGCCACTTCGCAGATCCCCGCTTGCTCGTCCAGCTCCGCCACCTTTGTAGGATACTGTACTATACCGCGCAGAAGTTCAAACTCTCCGCGGTTTAATATTCCAAAAAGTCCTGGGACCACAGGCACCTCAAATCTCAAAAACTTCTTTTGCATACCGCAAACAATTTTAAACAGTAACAAAACAGTTTGTTTTTTTTCTTTCTTAAAAAAATTACGCATTATTTTCTCCTTTCTTTTATTTAAATGTAACAGCCTAACCTCTTTTACCACATAATATCTTATTTGACAAGGGTCTTTCTTTTTGCTATCATTAAGATACTAAGTTTTAACCGGTTTTTGAGATTTCCACAAAAGGTCGAACAAGGAAACTACCGGTGCTACTTACACCTTAACAGTATTAATAATAACCGTATGGAAAAAGACCAATCCTTTATTGAATTCATTGTCAAAGCGATCGTAGACACTCCAGATTCAGTCAAGACTGAACGGACCATTGATGAACGTGGAGTTCTTATCACCCTATTCGTGGATCCTAAAGACATGGGGCAGGTGATAGGCAAACAGGGCAATACTGCCAGAGCCTTGCGCACGCTGCTTAGAGTGGTGGGCGCCAAGGAGAACGCCCGCGTCAACTTAAAGATCTACGAACCAGAAGGTTCTCGTCGGTTCCAAGAAGCTAATACCGGCATTGACGAAGGAGAGATCAAACTATAAGTCTTTTCCCACAGACCGCCTCACCAGAGGCGGTTTTTGGTTTTTATGCTAGTATAATCACATGATTAGAACAGAATCGCCCAGACAGTTAAGTTCAAGCCAAGAGAAGCAACGGCTGGAAGAACATGAATTCAAGACTGTCAGGAAGCTTCAGGCTAAAAAAGAAAAACTGGTGGAGAAGCTCCACGAGCTGGCAGAACTGCTGGATGAAAACAAAAAGGAAGCGGCCATAAAGAAGTTTAAAGAGATCGCTGAAGAAAGAAGGCTACTTGACCAAAAATACCATGAGGTAAATACTGATTACTCCAACCAAGACATTGCCGCTGACAGCTTATGGGGGATAGCGGATATCCCCAAACCTGACGCTGACCAAAAAATATTTAGAAAACAATTAAAACAATCAGCCCTAGCTTGGTCAAAAAAAATAATCCGTAACCACTACAACGAACAGCTCCGCCAGGAAGCAAGCCTCCCTTATTTTGACCGCTCCTTCCAACAAGCGGGGTTCGTAGCTGAAGTCCTGACTGAAAGCCTAGCCACCAGATTGTCAGGATTCCCTGACGCTGTCATTAAGATACGCCCAGGCAATGAACTGGAAGACCAAAGGCAAAAGATTGACTTTGTGGTTGAGGTCAATGACAAACAAAAGAATATCCGCACCATTGGTGTGCAGTTAACAGTAGACCAGCGCACCGAGACGATTGAACGCAAACTCAATCAGCTACGGAAGGTAAAAATAGAAAAAAGTAATGAACTTAATGTGGAAAACATCCAATTGGTGATCTTGGATATCAGAGACGTTATGGAAGCTTTTAACAGTTGGAAACAAAAGAAGTACCCTGGTGGAGGCCCTGAACAGTTGTTAAGCCAACAAACCATGGCCTACATCGTACAAGAGTTATTTGAAAGCTTATTAAACAAAAGCTCTTATGATAACCTCCAGCGGTACGCAATAAAAAAACTGCCAACAAAAAAATGATTTTCACTATTTTAACTATCTTTCCAGAAAGTCTGAGCTCCTACGTAAAGATAGGAATGGTTAACCGCGCTTTAAAAAAGAAAATCATTAAGATAAAGACAATAAACTTACGGGGCTTCACTCTGGACAAGCGTAAAACCGTGGATGACAAGCCATATGGCGGAGGAGCTGGAATGGTCATGAAAATAGAACCTATTTACCGAGCTTTAAAAAAAATATTGGGTAAGAGTGTTTTAAACAAACAAGAAAGAAAGAGAAAAGAGGAACGAGTGATCCTGCTAACTGCCAATGGCAAGGAGTTTAAACAAGCGGATGCCAGAAGAATCGTTAAATACAAACACGTTATTTTGATATGCGGACGTTATGAGGGAATAGACGCTAGGGTAGAGCAACTTGTTGACGAAAAACTGTCTATAGGGGAATATGTGCTTACAGGGGGAGAATTAGCAGCTGGAGTGATTATAGACAGCGCAAGCCGTCTACTACCAGAAGTGTTGGGGGACGAACAATCCGCTGTCCATGAATCCCACAGTTGTCCAGGCTATAAAGAGCATCCACAATACACAAGGCCGGAAACATTCAATGCTGGTGGAAAAAGGAAATGGAAAGTGCCGCCAATACTCCTTACAGGAGACCACAAGAAAATAGAGCTATGGAGACAAAAACATTCCATATAATATGCCGCAAGATTTAGATGCCAAGATCCAAGCAAAGTATGACGAACCGTATCTGGTGCGGAGCGTAGCCTTGTCCAATCTATCACAGTTTATGAAGTTGGAAGTGAAAGAGCTGTCGGAGAAACACGGGGAGGCATTAAAGAAACTGGAAGAGGATGATCCGGATCTTATTGGACTGTTGTACAAAGACGAAATTGAAACGCTTATAGAGACAGCAAAGGAATTAAAAACTTAATTTATGAAAGCTTTTGCTTCAGAACAATTCATACGACAAAATAACAACCAACAGCATCCAAAGCATTATTATGACGCTTCCCCTGCGGCAATAAACAAAGCGCAGGAACAGAAACAATTGGTAATTAAAAAAATAGCGCAAGACAAACTAAGAATAGAGCGAATGATCGACAATGATTATGACAAAGCGTTAAGTGGATTCAAAAGCTGGATCAGTAAACACGTCAAAACTTTTAAAGAAATTCCATCTTCCTACAACAATGAAGACATCCATGCAGACGCTTTGTGGGGTGTAGCATCAATTCCTCATTCGGAAACAAACTACCTAGACCAAGAATTGCAACTCAAGGCCTCCCTTCACGCTTGGGAGCGAGTATTGGCTTCGGACAAACTGAATCGCATACTACAACAAACTCACTTGTTAAAAGACTACCCACGTGATCTGGAAACTCTTATCAAAGAAGCATACGCCGGTAAATTAGCGGAATTAGCTGTGGAAAGCGTCATCACAAGACTACAAGGATTTCCCGAAGCAAAAATCAAGGTCAGACCAGGAAATGATTTTGACGATCAAATTCTTCTGATTGATTTCTACGCCCGAGCCAATGACAAAGAACGAGGGATCAATGTTATGGGTATTCAATTAACCATTGATCCGGACAAAGTGGACAAAAAGAAAGAGGCTATTGAAAGAGTCAAAAAAGAATACCCAAAACTCATTCCGCCCGGTGGCATAAAAGTAGTGTTCGTGGACGCTCCAGGAGTACACGATGGCATTAAGGCTTGGGCGGCTAAAGGACAGGGGAAAATAATAACCTACCAAGGACGTCCCGGCGGTCCGGAATTATATCTGAAGACAAACGCTTTAAATAATATTATATTTCAAGTCTTTGATGGATTATTATCTGACTATATGATCAATAAACTACAACGTTACGGATTAAAACATTTAGAAAAAGTTAAAGAAGAACTCATATAATACTTTTGCAAGACAAAACCCCGAAAGAATCTACTTACGGGGTTTTGGTTAAAACAAAATCATAAAACATTTACTGTCAATCAATACGCTCTTTTTGCCTTCCAGTTCATTATAAAAATAGCGGGACTGTCTCTTAATCTCACGATTTGAACTAAGAACGATAACTGAATCAACTTCTTGTTGTTTAAGCGTTTCTAACAACAAACACCAAACTTGTTTGTCAAAACCGTTCACGGCTGATGACATCTTAAAAGAATATTTGTCTAGGTGAGAGCCTAGACGGGAAGCGGCCTGACAATTAGGAAGTTCACTGGAAGTGATAATTGCCAGAGATTTAGAATTAACGTTTGGCTTGAGTTTAACCGCTAGGTGGTCAATCCATTTCTCACCCCCAGTACTCAACCACCACGGTTCCCTAACACCTCTATTCCCACGATACGCAATAATTAATCTTTTCAAATTAACCTCCTTTCTTTTTTATATGTCATTGGAGATTAATATACTTATTAAAAACTGTCAACCACCAAACTATGTTCTGTGTCTATCTTGTGCATACCCATTGTATTGACTGTATCTACAATCTCTAATATAATACCCTAGCCTCGTGACGAGGTTTTAAGTTTGGCTAGTGTTAGCCAATTTTAAATCACCTTGACAATTGAATAGATGACAGATACTTGTGCGTAAACCTTAAAATTCCTACACAGGGCTTGAAGAATTCGCCTGTTTAAATAACGAATCTTCATTTTGAGAGTTTGATCCTGGCTCAGGATGAACGCTGGCGGCGTGGTTGAGGCATGCAAGTCGTACGAATCACCTTGTAGCAATATTTGGTGATTAGTGGCAAACGGGTGAGTAACACATTGGTAACTTGCCCCTTACTCGCGAATAACGGGTCGAAAGATCCGCTAATACGCGATGGTCTCCTGGAGTGAAATGCTCCTTGAGTAAAGTCCAAAAGACGGTAAGGGAGAGGCCTATGGTCCATCAGGTAGTTGGTAGGGTAATGGCCTACCAAGCCTACGACGGATAGCGGGTGTGAGAGCACGACCCGCCTCACTGGGACTGAGACACTGCCCAGACTCCTACGGGAGGCTGCAGTCGCGAATCTTCCTCAATGGCCGAAAGGCTGAAGGAGCGACGCCGCGTGAGGGATGAAGGTCTTCGGATTGTAAACCTCTTTTGCACGGGACGAATTTGTGACGGTACCGTGCGAATAAGCAACTGCTAACTTCGTGCCAGCAGCAGCGGTAATACGAAGGTTGCAAGCGTTATCCGGATTTATTGGGCGTAAAGGGTCCGCAGGTGGTTAGGTAAGTCAGTCGTCAAATCACGGAGCTTAACTCCGTGGCCGCGGTTGAAACTGCCTGGCTTGAGGACGGGAGAGGCTGACGGAATTGTCGGTGTAGCAGTAAAATGCGTTTATATCGACAAGAACACCAATGGCGAAGGCAGTCAGCTAGAACGGTCCTGACACTCAGGGACGAAAGCGTGGGGAGCGAATGGGATTAGATACCCCAGTAGTCCACGCCCTAAACGATGGATGCTGAGCATTGGTAGTATCGACCCTACCAGTGCTGTTTATCTAAGGTAACCCCTTAAGCATCCCGCCTGGGGAGTACGGTCGCAAGACTAAAACTCAAAGGAATTGACGGGAACCCGCACAAGCGGTGGAGCATGTGGTTTAATTCGATGGTAAGCGAGGAACCTCACCAAGGTTTGACATGCTGGAGAAGGCCGGCGAAAGCTGGCTGTGCCCGCAAGGGAGCTTCAGCACAGGTGCTGCATGGTTGTCGTCAGCTCGTGTTGTGAAATGTCGAGTTAAGTCTTCTAACGAGCGCAACCCTCGTCCAGTGTTAAATATACGCTGGAGACTGCCCCGGTTAACGGGGAGGAAGGCGGGGATGACGTCAAATCAGCATGGCCCTTACACCTTGGGCCACACACGTGCTACAATGGCCGGTAACAACGGGCTGCCAAGGCGCAAGCCGGAGCTAATCCCTTAAAACCGGTCCCAGTTCGGATTGAAGGCTGCAACTGCCTTCATGAAGCCGGAATCGCTAGTAACCGCGCATCATAACGGCGCGGTGAATACGTTCTCGGGTTTTGTACACACCGCCCGTCACGTCAAGAGAGTTGGCAGTGCCCGAATTTCCACCTTAGTGGGAAGAAGGCAAGGCCAGCGATAGGGACGAAGTCGTAACAAGGCATCCGTAGCGGAAGCTGTGGATGGATCACCTCCTTTCTAGAGGTTTTTCTTCTAGGATGGTCGACATCGTGAGCCGTAATCAAGCTATTGACCTAGTCAGGTTTGATAAAGCTATGACCGATGGATCTAGGCTTAGGAATGCCTAAGGCGTGCAAGTATTCTGTCATCTATTCAGTTGTTGAAAGCAAAAAACACTCTTAAACGAGTGTTTTTTGCTATACTAAAAGCATGAAACTCTACCGCGGTTATAAAACCAAGCCAGAATTGCCGACTCCCGCATTATTGTAGGAGTGGGAACAGCTGCGGAAACTAAGGGAGGAAACATTTGGAAAAACCAAAAATATGAACGAATATAAAACAATAATGGACCAAGAAAATATTGCTCGTTTGTTCCAATTAGAGCGGTTGGCTGGTTACCAATTCTTTACTGACGATAAAAAACAGCTTATGATTTTGCTGGCGCTAATGGTTTTGTGCTAACCATGGAAATGGACGAAAAATAGAACTTTTTATGACTATTCGATCTCCAATCCAGCTGGTGTTTAAGCCCTCTCAATGTTAACGAAACCACAATTTAATCTTTAAGCTGTAGATCTTTTATGAAAAAAAATCTATATATCATTCCGGGATGGAAAGAGGGTTGCCAGCGTAAACCCTATCAATCCTTAGCAAGTATCGCCAAAAAGAAGGGTTACGAAGTAGTGTTTTATAATGTAAATTGGAATCAGCGGTTATCGTCACAAATTTTCCCTATCCCTAAAAATGCTGTGGTTTTTGGTTTTTCTCTAGGGGCAGTCTTAGCCTGGTTGGTGGCGCAGAATTTCCCTTGTCGTCACTTAATTTTAGCCTCGATGACTCCACATTCTTCTTGGAAAGACCGAGAAGTGAGAAAAACGCTAGTTGATCTAGTAGGCTCCCGGTTTGTGAATGATGTTACTAAAAACCTTGGTTCAAAACATCAAGCTAAAAGACAAACAATAATGTATGGAAGTCTTGAAAAAGAGTCGGGTAATATTATTGTGCCTAATACGGGACATGAATTAAGTGATCGTTATATTAAAAAAATAGCACGAATACTTTAGCTACAGATGGAAAACATCTTTGAAAGTCCGACTTCAAAAATTTCATCATATCAGCCTTGTTGTTGTATCGGCACTCACATCCCTTAAAACCGAGGAAGACGAAGCAGGTCTAAAAGTCCAGATGGTTGTGGCGAAGTCAGCGGATGAGATGATCGCCATTGCCACGAAAATGAAAAAGTTCGTTGATGAGGGACGAGACGAAGATGTTTTGAAACTCGCTTCTTTGGCTCGCGAGAAAGGGTTGTTTAATAAAAATCCCGATCTTGTGCGCCTAACCAAAGACCTCGCTGAATCCTTAAAAAAGAAAAATCCTGACCTGTATAAAAAGCTGAAGTTCTAGGATATTCTTAAAATTAACATCCTACTATAAGTCCAGCTTTGTAATTTGAATTAATCACCAGACTAAAAACAGCCGCTTGAGGCGGTTGTTTAATTGTCTTGGTGCCGCGGGTCAGAATTGAACTGACGACGCCAGCCTCTTCAGGGCTGCGCTCTACCACTGAGCTACCGCGGCTTGGTGGGCATAGATGGACTCGAACCATCGACCTTCACATTATCAGTGTGACGCTCTAACCAACTGAGCTATATGCCCAAAACAGCTTTAGCACTGTACCAAAAAGACTTGGTTTTTACAAGCTTTTACTGCTTTTATTTCTTTTTTCTGCTAAAATAGTATTGTTTTACACAAGGATGTCTAAACGAAAGCAAGAAGAAGATTGGGAGGAAGAACCACGGAAACGCAAGAAACGGGGTTATTTAGGCAATGATACTGTAAGGGGCATTACTATTGTCTGTTTGTTCATGCTTGGCGCCTTAAGCGTGTTGAGCTTAATTGATCTAGCTGGTCCTTTAGGATCTACTCTCAACCGTGGCTGGCAGTTAGCTCTGGGATGGGGAAGGTGGGCTTCTCCTGTTCTATTAATAGCCACCGCGGTCGCTCTCCTGAAACTCCATAAGCCATTTGCTGTAAGAGCTCTAGTTGGCATATTCCTATTAACTCTTTCTTTTACAGGCTTGCTTCATCTAAGCGCTGATGACTCCTCGATAATA
>JAZDGP010000014.1:0-31124 GCA_043806935.1 bacterium
AGATAAAGAAATAATCTCTGGACGATACAATGTCAGCTGGCTAGAACCAACAATGTTTTTCTGTGTTTTACCATCGATTTTAACTTTGGCATTAAGTCTCACCGCGGTATCTGACGGTCCATTACCAGTAACGTTCACCAATGATTTAGCTGTATCTTCCACCAACACGTCATCACTAGGCAAGGCGCTCCAATTCCACACGTATCCGTCATCATTTAACACGTTGCAATTAGCGGCAATCGGTTGGGCTAAAAACTGTTTGGATCTTTTATATCCCAATTTGCTCTTAGCGGGAGACACCTCAATGCTGCCAACAGCGCAGAGATTAGCATCCGCTCTAGTCACAAACTCTCCTTGCAACATTGGAGAAACCAATTCCTCTCCCCATTGGCTGACAACTCCGTCTGGACCGCCAACAATCTCCCAACGGTAGCGAGTAGATGGTTTAAGGTTGTCCTTTGCGCTAATAGTAACCACATTCTGGGTAACTATCGTTTCATCCAATTCAATAGCTATTGGATCAGGTTCCGCTAATTCATACAGCCTGTAATTCCCAATATTAGATCCTTGTTCACTATCTACGTTCTTGGTAAATATAAACCGCAGTAGAGCGTTAACGCACGCCTTTCCGTCAGCAGTTCCTGATCCCACGTCATAATACGGGCTGGGGCTCTGTTGTTTCCCTTCACCGCACAAAGGTTCATCCACCAAAGCGAATGGCCTTCTGGTGATCTCCAATTCCTTTGTCGCTGTCTTTACTGCCTGTAGATCAATAACGCTCTCAGTCAATTGAACAGCCACTGTTACTGGCTGGCGTGGATTAACTGGAGTTTCTTTATCCGCCACTATCTGGGACTCCATTCCTAGCACTGGAGTCTGTGGAACATACTCTGGATTATAATGAGCGTATTCGCTTTCTTGAGGAGACGACCAGTACCAAACGCCTGTTGGCACAATCGCTTGGCAATCAGGGCCATGGGCTGAGGCAGTGTAAACTTGCTGCGTTCCCACAGTTATCCGGTCGCCAATCTCCGGATAAAGAGAAACTTTCTCTGTCATGCATGGGATCGGACTAGTGCTGAACTTCCAAATATAGTCCTGAACAAGCGGCAAACCGGTAGTGCTTTTAATATCAGCGCTGACGAGTACTTTATACCAACGGCTTGGCTGTAACATAAGGCCAGCAAAGGTGAGGTAACTGCTGTTGTTGATCGTTGAAATCGTCTTGCCAGTAACCACCAACTCTTCACAACCATTGCCATCGAACTTCTGGCTGGATGTATTGCACTCCCAGATTCGGAAAGTGGCTTCACTATCTGCTGTTGCCTTAGCTATTGTCTTAACATCCACGGAAGCTGGATCAAGAGTAAGATCAAACCGCAGGCCCACTTCAGAGTTCAAGCAAACATCCTGTTTGTTCTTATAAGGGCTAGGGCTGGCTGGAGAATCTAGACAGGAAGAATCCTCCACCACTGAAATATTGGTTGGTTCATGACCAGTTGTCACTGACCATTGGTAGTAATCTTTTACTAATGTTGGATCAACATCTGTGTCCCCTACTACTTGCACAGCTAAGCCGTTGCTGATCGCTCCGTCTTTCTGACGCTTAACTTTGACCAACCCAGTCTTAGCTCCAACGGGAGTAACTGCCACTGTTTGCTGCTTCTCATAACTTTTAGGTGTAACGTCAGCCACTCCAGTAAACATCACACTACCATTTGCCCCAAAATTGTCCCCCACCAAAGTCAGCTCTGTTCCTTTAGCCGGATCCACTACCGTAGGTGTCGCAAGACAAAGCCCTGGAGTGTCTGGATTACTGTTAACGGTAAACGGCTGTCCACCGCTAATTGCTTCGTCGTCTCCAACAGCAGAAGTTCCTTTAGTATCATAAATCTTAACTTGGTACACTCCGTCCTTATTTTTCAAGACACTCGGCACTTTCACCAAAATCTGGTTGTCTGACCATATGCTGGAAGTACAGAGATCAGGGAAAGTAAAATCGCCTTCATACGCCAGATTAGTCTCATTGACGAACTTAACCGTGCGATCTTCCATCACTCCACCAAAATTAAACCCGCGGATTGTCACGTAAGTGGAAACTGGGCCTTCCACAGGATCAATGGATTCAATGAAGGGAACTGTAGTCTCATTGCGGTCAGCGACTGTAAAAGAGTATCCATTGCTATCTAATCCAGCCACTTTCACTTTAACGGTTACTGTTTTTGGCTTTAAGTTTGGAACTGTAACGTCAGCGATTGCTTCAGGATTCCACTGGCTGTCTGTTAATGTCTGGTTAGGCGTCTCTCCTCCAAACGTCACTTCATTGCCTGATGGAGAATCCCCCAAGTTCCTACCAGTAATCGTCACCGCGGTCTCATTCGGCAAACCGCTGGACGGAGTCACTCCGCAGATGCCAGGACGATTAATATCATTCTGCGTAAAGCTCAAAATCGGACCAAAGGTATCGTCAGTGCTGTCGCTGACATTCATGGCTGTAATGACTTGAATCGGTCCGGTAATTATTCCTCCAGCTATTGGCTGTGGAGCTTCAATCACGATCTGGGAGTCAGACCAGTAGGAAACACAACCGCTAGGCGCTATGCCATTTCTGTCGTCTGATGAACCAGGACCGCCTAAGAAAGTAACAATCCCTGGACTAGCGCCAAATCCGCTCCCTAAAATAGTCACGTAAGTGCCAGGAGCGCCATCGCTTGGAGCAATGTCAGTGATAACAGGACGTAGAGCGCATAAACAACTTGCTCCGTCGCAATAGGTAGAGCTGGAACAAGAACCAGTCGGCACGCACGATCCAGGCAAAGTAGCGGGATCATTGCAAGACTCTCCAGCGCAACCTCCGCAGGAACCGCCGCAGTCCACTCCAGTCTCGTCTCCGTCTTTCGTATTATTTCCGCAACTCTCCGGCACCACCTTAATCTGTCTAGTAACGATCACCTGATTGCTGTTTAAATCTTTCACCAGCAATTTTATCGTATGGTATCCAAATGTAAGCCCGTTGGTATCTAAAGTCCAAGCAAACTGCCCTGCTTTTTCGTCACCACTAATCAATCTCACAGGATCGTCATAAATATCCCAGCTATTAGTGTTGTCTAAACTGAATCCAAGATACGCTATGCCACTGTCATCGCTTGCTGACGCTATAATCGTCCGTTGGCTGTTCTGTACGATATTAACAGTGCTAGCTGGATCTGTTATCCGCGCTGTTGGAGCAGTTCTATCTACCACATCATTGACAGTGAATGACGCTTGGCATGTGGAACCAGGGCACTGCAGCAATTGCCCTCCGCTGGCAACAGTGCTACGTAAAGTATTAGGATTTATTTTTACAGCAATGGAACTGTTGGCTGGGAAACAATCATTGCCGCCGGCAGAACCGCACTCTCCAACAGCGGAAAACACCACCAGCTTAGGATCGTTCTGATCAACGCTCAATGAGCCAGCAACTACAGCATCACCGGATGAAACATTAGTCACTTCAACAGCTTCCTGGCCAATACTACTTGGATCCACCGGCAAAGTCAGCCTAATCTTGACCGTGGCGTTTCTAATTGTTGTTTGGTTGTTTGGAATAATCTTTGCTACTGTAAAAGAAACCTGCCGATTAAATACTGTGCATGCCACTTCAGAAGGAACGCCTGCGCAGCAATAGGTCGCTCCTTGACAAGCATTAGGGTTAGAATCGTCAACCCCACCTGCTGATTCGCTGACAAAATTATAAACAAATTGAGTGATAGCGAACGACAGTATGACGATAGCTAACCCAACCAAAGCGGATTGGATCAAACGCTTGGCAGACTTCACTTTCTCAGCTTCTCCTTGCGATGTCATGTACTTGTACCCTCCGTACATCACCAAAACAACTGCTGCTAAGCCAATCAGCCCAAGCAGTACGCGGATAACAGCTACAATAGTTACTTTAAGATTACCGGACATTAAGCCAAAGTCAGAAGCAATGGAATTTCCCACTTCAACTTGCGCCACGACTGCCAATGGCGTTAAGAACGTTGTAGTTGTTATAACGACTCTCCACCACTTCTTAATAATCTTTCTGAATTTCTCCATCTGTTTATGGTCCGCTCGGCGGGTTAAAGCAATTCTGGTACGCGTCCCTGATCTTATTAGTCAGCCGCAGAGAGTACCCCATATCTGGCGACAAGTATGGATAATAAGAAGACAAGCTGGCAGTGGTAATATCTTCAGTATGACTGGAAACTGTATAACCACGTTCAGGGAAACACCCTTGATTAACCAATTCTTCCCTATCGCTTTCACTCACTCCGTAAGCAGTACAAGCTGGATCGCTGTAAATAATCCAATAGTTATCAGTACTGACTGTACTTGTGTTTAATTGCTTATCAAAGAGAGCGTTAAACGGTCCCTTGCGGCTTACATCAGCAGTGTCTTTGGCTGGAGTGACTGATGTCACCTGTGGAGCTGTCAAATCCAAAACATTGCTGGTGGAAAAACTCCATTCATAAGATTCAAAGACATCTTTGGTTTTGGGATCTCCATCCAATGGATTGCCAGCCGTGTCTGTTATACCGTCTCTTGCTCCAAGAAAAGATTCTGATTTGACCGTGGCTGCCATCACGCTATCACCAGGCAAACAATAAACCTGTTCGCCGCAGGAGTTAGTGATATTCTCCCCACAGCTAACTGCTGACACAAACGTCACTGTCTTAAAGCCATTGCCAATCTCCCATGATCCAGGAATCGTCTGTGTTCCAGTTTGTACAAGCATGTTGGAAAACGTGCCAGCTTTTAAAGAACCGTCCTCATTCACTTCAGTTATTCCAGTTGCCAAAGTGACGTCAACTGCTTCAGAAAACCTCACTTCCACGATTGTGTTTCTGGCCACTGTAGAATCCTTAGCTGGCAAAACAGACACTACAGTGGGAGGCGTGTTATCTAAAAATGTTCCTACCGTAAACGTCCACTGGTAACCAGCTGACCCAAACGCTTGCTTGCCATTCACTTTCTGTATGTTAGCCATACTGATTGTATAGCCAGTAGGAACCTTGTCATTGCCCAAAGGATTCAACGGACGGATGACATATGACCGTTTATCAACAGTCATCACAACTGCGTCATCTCCATTCAAAGCTGTTTCACTGTCCGCTGAAACGATCTGCGCATTAGCGCTGTTTAGCTTGCCGCAGACGCTGTCTGCCGGAAGGCTCGCGGGACAATTAGCTTGGTTAAAAACAGAATCAGTGGAATCAATAAAACTGGGAGGATCAATTTGCTCCCTAAATTGGGCCATTATCTTTGTGTTACGGGCCACATTATTGGCGTATGGTTCTGGATACACATACCTAAGCGATCCGCCTCCTAAACCGTAGCTAGCGCCATTAAATCCTGAACTCCGCTGGCGAGCCGTAAATTCACTCCCTTGTCCTCCCAACTGTCCAGTAGCTAACTGGTAGACAAAAACAACAATAGCGTAAGATAACGAGATGATTCCTAATCCCACCAATCCATTTTTAATAATCTTTTTAGCAGCTTCCACCTTATCCGCTATGCCGTTTGACGTCATGTACTTGTAACCGCCGTACATGACTATCACAACGGCTGCCAAACCAACCAAACCAAGCAGTATCTGTATGCTGGTGACAATAACGGATTTTAAATCACTGGTAACCAAACCAAAGTCAGTGGCTACCACTGGATTAACATCCACCTGTGCTAAGGCTGGCGCTCCAAACAGCAATGCCAAAACTGCCAGTGTTCCCACTCGCATGATATTTGCAGATACTCTTGACCTAAGCGACGACAAGTTACGCATAGGGAGTATAATCAAGGGCTAAGTTTAGCTTTTAACAGAGCTGACACAAGGCTGTTGTCCGCTCTCCCTTGGCTCTCCGCAATGATTTGCTTCATTAACTGGCCAAAAGCAGCGCCTGGGTTATCCGTTATCGCCTTTGCCACCAAAGCATTAACTTCCGCTTCAGGCATCATGGACGGAATGTACTGTTCCAATACTTTCAACTGCTGTTCTTCCCGCTCTGCCAATACAGAACGATTGCCTTCTTTAAAAGCAGTTATGCTGTCTTTATGCTTCTTGGCTTGTTGACGGAGAGTGACAACGGCGATTTCGTCAGTCACTTCTTTACCCAATTCAATCGTTTTATTTTTCAATATTGATTTCAACAACCGCAGAGCCGTCATCTCCTCCATGCGTCTAGCTTTCATGGCGGTGATCAAATCATTGTCTATTCTCTCAAGGATGGTCATGAATGTGCTGTTTGGTAATTAACCTCTTAAAACTTTTTTGCGTGTAGCCGGATCCATTAAGTCGTCGTATTTTCCGATCTTCTTCAGATACTCGATCTTGGATTTAATGTGCTCACGGTGCTGCGCTGACTGTTTGACTTTCAATTCGCTTAAAGGACGACGATGGAATCGTTTCTTCTTGGCTTCCAGCAGCTTGCCGCTTCTCTGCAATGTCTTGGTGAAACGGCGCATGAAAGAATCAAAAGATTCCCCGTCCTTTCGTTTAACATCTACCATTAAATGACACCTTCCTTTCTTGTTAGTTACCTTCATCTTAGTGATGAACGGTTAGGTAAATAATAAGGAAAAATAGAGAAAAGGTCAAATACATACTCTTGACATCCTCATTCCGTTGCGCTATCATCTAAATACAATAGGCCGTAAGGCCAACCGAGGAACCTCCTGTACGTACGGGAGGCTCCGTTTTTATTAATACCTCAGCAATGCCACCAACCGATCACAGATGTTATCCAGCTGTTCTGATGAAATCTTTCATGGCGATCTATATCTTTACCCTACCTCGCCATGAGAAAAACTCAAGATTTATTATTAACAAACCAAACAGGTGGCTCAAAGCCACCTGTTATCACTGTCCGTTCCCATTCACCTTACTCAACCGTTTCTGTACCTCTCCCACGATCTTATTGAAATCAATCACTTCCTGTATCCCGTTCTCCATGTCCCTAATTAAAATCGTGCCGTCCATTATCTCTTTCTGCCCCAATATCAAAGTGAACTTCACTCCCCTCTTGTTAGCCACTTCCATCTGTTGTTTAATCCCTTCCTTGCCGAACGATTGGCTTACGTTCACTCCTATCCTACGCAGCTCTTCAAACAGCTTCAAAGATTTCTTCCTGGCTTCGTCTCCCAACTGAGCGAGAAAAACATCAGGTACTGGCGGCATGGGAATATCAATCTTCCGTTCTCTCATAATGTTAATGATTCTCTCCACGCCCATCGCATATCCAACAGCCGGCGTCGGCCTACCTCCAAGCTCTTCCACCAGCTTGTCATATCTCCCTCCTCCTCCCAATGCTAAGCTCTCGTTTCCTTGTTCATCCACCAGCACGAATTCAAACACTGTCTGGTTGTAGTAATCCAACCCCCGCACAAGCGTGTAATCCAGCTGGTACGGAATGTCCAGATCATCCAAATAATCCACGACTTTAAGAAAATGCTCTCTGCAATCTTCATTGAGGTAATCAATGATCTGGGGAGCTCCTTCTTTCAGCGCGATGACGTTTGGGTCTCTTGAATCCAATAACCGCAACGGATTGTGGGACAAAGTTTCCTTCTGTTCCGCGTTTAACTTGCTCACTACGCTCTTAAAATAATTAGTCAACGCCCGCCTGTAAGAAGCTCTGCACTGTTCCGACCCTAAGCTATTAACTTTCACTTTGATTGCCAGTCCCAACTCTTCAAATAAACGGTACATCATGATAATAAGCTCCGCGTCAGCCACTGGCTGGTCGCTCCCTAACACCTCGCAACCAAACTGCCAGAACTGGCGGTACCGTCCTGCTTGAGGCCTCTCTCTCCTGAACATCTGTCCCCAATACCACAGCTTGACCGGTTGTGGCAGGTTAAGCATGCCATGTTCAATGTAAGCCCTGACAACTCCGGCAGTACCCTCAGGACGGAGGGCCAACCGTTCGTCTCCTTGATCCACCCAAGAGTACATTTCCTTTGTCACTATGTCAGTCTCCATGCCGACTGCCCGCTGGAATAGCCCCACGTCTTCCACGATAGGGGTTTCTATGCGGTCAAAGCCGTAGGAACGGTACAAGGATTGGACTTTAGAAAAAACAAAATCAACAACTGGCCAATCCGAAGGCAAGATGTCCCTCATCCCCCGCACTGTCTGAAAATTCTTCTTGCTTGATTTCTTCATTGTCATTGCCGTGGAGTGTAATCATAGCCGCCAAAAGCAGTGGCTTTGCTGACTGGCCAACCTCTTAACCAGACTCGTCCTATTAAATAACGGTGGTTGACTGGACCAAATCTCCGGGAGTCAGAACTATTGAGACGGTTGTCTCCCAATAGAAAGAATTCTTCTTTCCCTAAAGTAATATCCAGCCAGTTTCCTTCCACGTATGTCCTTGATTTAGGATCCAGATAGCTCTCATCCAAAGACAATCCCTTTGGATACTGTTGGCTGTATATAGTAATAACGCTATCAGTAATGGTAACTCGCTCTCCAGGCAAACCTATCATCCTCTTGATGTAATACTGGCTGGGATCGGCTGGATAGCGGAACACCACGGTATCGCCTCTTTTAGGTTCATTGAAACGGTAGGACAATTCGTCAATGATCAGGTAATCATGGTCTTCAAATGTTGGCTCCATTGACTGGCCTTGGACGTAGAAAGGCTGAAAGATAAATAAGCGGACTGGAACGACGATAGCAAAGGAAACAACCAGCACTTTTAAGAGTTCCCATATCACTTGGGCTGGTGTCTGCCTTGCTCCTTCTTCAGGATTTGATTTAAACCAGTTAATCATGCGTCCAGAATAATCTGGTTAAAGCTAAGCTGGATAGGAACAATCCAAAGTCTCTCACTCCAGTAAGCCCCCGCACTTGGCTGACTACCACTAACAGATGTAGAGAGACTAAAACAGAAAACCATTTCCTCGCCTTTCTCCAAGGCAACAGCAATCCTAAACCAAAAATTGTTTCAATCGTTCCGAGCACTTGCATGAATACGTTTGGATTTCCCGCAAAAGACGGAGCCCAACCAGCCCAACGCCCTGGTTCAATAATCTTGTCTAATCCAAACCAGATAAATACAAACGCTAAAGCAAGAGACAATAATGCTTCCGTAGTGATAATAGAAAAAAGTTTTTTCATGTTATTCATTAAGAGGGACAGCTTCCACCTGTATTCCTTGTACTGGCTTGCCGTCAGGACCATACACTTTAAGCTCCGCGGATTGCTTCTGTCCGCAGGCTGACAAGAACAACAGGCTTGCTATGATCACAAAAAGCTTCATTTGAGGCTAAGGTAAAACAAACTGACCAGATGATAGCATATCCGTAAGCAACAGACAAATTAACGATTCTGTTAAAGTTCAATAAACAACTTACCTAACAACTGCCTTCACAACCGTTATATCTTCCACTGGATGATCATTATCATTCACTTGCGCCTTCTCTATCTTGTCCACGACTTCCATGCCGTCAACCACTACGCCAAACGCAGTATGCTTGCCGTCAAGCCAAGGAGTGGCGGCAGTGGTTATAATAAAGAACTGGCTTCCATTGGTATTAGGGCCCGCGTTAGCCATGGCAACCACTCCCCTGACAAGCTTGTGCTTGCTTACCTCATCAGCAAAGGTATAGCCAGGACCTCCTATTCCGTCATTAGACCAATCGTCATCCTTGGAATTGGGGTCTCCACCTTGTATCATAAAACCTTTAATCACCCTATGGAACTTGGTGTTGTCATAAAATCCATCTTTAACCAATTTCAAAAAGTTGCTGGCTGCCAAAGGAGTCTCGTCCTGAAACAGCTCAATGGTGATCATCCCCTGATTAGTCCTTAACTCTACAACTGGATTGGTTATCATGGCTTTGTTTTGGTTATCCGACTGCTCACTACAGCCACTTAAAAAATGACTAAAGGAAAAACTATGAAAAAGAAAACAGCCAGACGGATCTTCTTGCTCTTGCCTATCCAACCGACGTAAGGCTTGATCTTTATCCAAAAGGAAATTAATTTCTCTTTCCATTGTTCCATAAAAGTATTGTAGCAGAAAAATAAATATCAGCAAAAACAACTCTTTTATTTTTTCTTGTTGTAGTCGCTTAAATTATGCCCAGTTAAAATCCAATTGCTTGGCGTTTTAACCTCCTTGCCGTCATTATCCACTATAGATTGCTCTAAATTCTTTTTAACGCTTTCAGGCAAATCACTGAAATTCTCTTTGTTGACAAAACCCTTGAAAAACAACCACTTCGGAGTGTTAGTGTCAGTCATCAAGGTATCAATAATGTCTTCCATGGCATTTGGATAACCAGCCGCTTCCGCCAGTTCAGATATCGCTTCCAGCAGATCATGATGCCCTGTTCTTCCTTCAGCGTAAAACCCTTCCGCCTTCTCCGTGTTAATCACAACGTCAAACGCACGCTGTACACGTTGCATAACCTTACCTTTAAACTCCACAATTTTAACGTGTCTTTCATCCATTAAAACTCCAAAACTCTCACAGACATCCTGCCTAATCATTTCATACTCTTTAGCCTCGCCAGTCATATCCATTTCACTACGGTGTTCCACCACCTGGCTCAAACCAAAAGAATCGGATCTCCTCACCATCCGCACGTGTTTTTCCACGTCGTTAATAATCTTCAAGATGTGTCCACGATAACCACCCTCTCCTTCCGCTTTAGTTAAAAAGAATTCTTTTTTCATGTTATGATAATTAAAAGCTGAATAATACCAATCGTTGTAAATCTAGCAAATATTGTTCTTCTCCAAAAACTCCTTCACCGCCTCAAACAGCTTCTTGTGCCCTTGGGCGTTTGGATGAAGTCCGTCTTCCAAATCTTCCTTTGCCAGCAGATCAAAAACGGATAGGTACAGACAATTGTTCTCCAAAACCACTTCCTTAATCACGCTGTCATACTGCTTAAGATAATCATTTCGGTAATGGTAATCAGTCTCCCAAGGAATAGGCGTGGTCTTAGATTCATCCGCCTGGCCACAACCCAAAAAAACAATGTTGTCAGTGAATTTCCTTGCTTGTGTAATTAACTGCCGCAGGTTATTCCCAAATTGTTCCAGAGGCACTAAATTACTGTTCTTTGATTTAACATGCACTGAATCATTGTCGCCAATGGAAAAGATAATGATGTCAGGCTGTCTAACTTTAGCTTCCGTATCAAACCGTTCCAACAAGTCTTTAGTGGTATTGCCGTCAACACTTAAATTGTAAACAAAACAATCTTTAGAATCCAAAGCTAATCGCAACCGGTTGACCCAGCCACCCTGTTCATGATCCCACGCTCCCCAACCGACACTGTCACTAAAGACGCAAATTATTTTTTCCATAGTTTTATTTCTTTTCTTAAACCATTCTATATTTGAATGGTGGGCAACACAGGGTTCGAACCTGTGACCTCACGAATGTGAATCGTGCGCTCTAACCAACTGAGCTAGTTGCCCTTGGTGGGCGGCAGAGGACTCGAACCTCTGGCCTTCACAATGTCAATGTGACGCTCTAACCAACTGAGCTAGCCGCCCTAGCGTGGATAGAATAAAGGAAATAAAGGATAAAAGCAATAGAAAAACGAGATTATTGTTATAATCTCGCTTCTCGATAATACTAATTGTTCAAATATTTCTTCAACCCTTTTCTCTCTATCAGTTCACTTAAACCGCCACCGCTGATACCTGGCATCAACTGATGTTCGCTGTTCAGCTTAAAGCACTGCCCTTTCAAATTGTTTACGACATATTCAGCCAAACCAAGTATCTGAGTGCTAAAGAGAACACTGATTTTCCGGCGGGAGAATTCTGCCAAAACGTCCCTTCCCAATTCAAATCCGCTTGCTTCTTGCGTTCCCGTGCCTAATTCATCCAAAACCAGCAATACTTGACGCCCATCAACACCTTTAATGCCTTTGAACAAAGCAGCAATTTTATCCACCAGCATTTCACAAGTACTGCCCGTGCCGCGTTCAATAAAGACAGTGCCCAATACTTTCTTGATGTTCATAGTGAAATCTCCTTCTCCGAACAATGGCAATCCTGATTGAGCAAGGAATATATTATCCGTGACACTGAGAGCGGTAACGGTCTTGCCGCCAGCGTGAGCGCCAGTCAAGCCAATGATCTGCCCGTTTATAGAAGGCAGATTCTTGATCGGCACCACTTCTTTGCTGTTTACTTGTTTCAAGAGATGGATTGGATAGATGGTGTCAAAACTCACCACGTGCTGCTCTTTACCAACGAATGTTGGGTACACCAATTTCGTCCCAAGCTCAAGCGCTTTCTTGTGGAATAGACTCGCCAATCTTATGATCTCCTGCGATTGTGACAGATATTCACCAAAAAAAATGCGATGTTCCGTGACCGCTTCATACACTTCAGAGAATTCATCGCTATGGTAGAGATTGGATACAGCGAACCAACGATACTTCCTATCAGCGCCAGGAGAGGGAATACTTGAATAATCATGGAAAAAGTTTGGCTGTTGGACGGTTATTCCACGTATCAAGAAAGCTACCTGTTGAAGACGTTCCCGGTTATCAATCTCCTGGGTATAGGAAACGCGAGCTTCGTGGATTAAGTTACTCTGAGAGAGAGTGTACCCTTTAAAACTGTCCATTTCAAATTTTTCTTGTGGTAACCCCTCATGCTTAAGGATATCAAAACCATAGACACGAAACTTTAATCCATTCTCTCCATAGGAGAAGTACAGATGGACTACCAATTTTGAAGGAGTAGATAGTTTCTTCCAATCCAGACTATTCAACGTGCTTTTCAAACCTTGTTCAATGTCCTGTATGAGAACGTTTTCAACGTGTCGCAAGACCATTGCTTGATAAGCTCGTTTCTTCTTCTGTTGATTGTTGGACTTAATAATCTTGTTGGTTATCCAACCTATGCCAAGCCAATTTAGCGGGTTGATCTTGTGGGTTGTCCAGTCTGGTTCTTTTTGGTAACGAATCTCATCCAATGATTGAGAGTACTTCTGATACCCATGAACCATTTGTTTCTCTTCTCTTAAGTCCAAATAACCCACAAATGATTTGCCTTCATAACCAAATATAATACCAAAACTCAATAAGCCCTCTATGAAAGTTATATGCTGCAGTTTGTCAGCAATCTCGTTGGCCATTTCCTTTTCAGATGCTTCCAAAGGTAATGAATCTTTTAAGGCATCAACGATTACTTTCAGACGCTCCGGTATCGTTATCTGGGCGCTTTCCACCGCTTGAATAAAGCCATGGATGGTTTGCCAATAGGGATTATGCTGGCGTATTGGATCGTTAAAATCCAAAAATTCTTGCTGCGATACAGGCATGCCTGCCTTCGCTTGCATTGATCCTATTGTTTCCATCACCTTAGGATTTTCCGTAAAGAAACGAATTAACTCACCTCTGGCTTTCAGTTCGTCTTCGTCAGTGATGCCAAAACTGTCTTTCAACGACGAATTTTTTAATCCCAAAGATTCCAAAATAGAATCTACTGGGAAATCACCCGGGTTGATGATCTTCAGTTTTTTGCTGGGATCAATCTCTTTATTCCACATTACAATATTTTCTGGATAATCAACGTGGAATAACTTAATTTTTTCAGTATTCATAGAATACCTCCTTGGTTTATTGTTGTTTTTTTATTTCAAAGTAACAAACATCTCTTAATAAGAGATACGCTATATTAGCAAAATGCGAAATAATTGTCAAACTGTGTTTAAAAGTTTAAAAATCACTCTACTTAATGTAAAACCGAATTGACCTCTCCCCTTTTTCTCGCTATGCTGGAATAGTAACGATGAACAACTTTAATACTCGTCCACTTTCTTCTTCTGACAGCGATTCCTTGGATAATTACCAGACGCCCAAACGGAAAAAACCATTCCGTTTCCTGTTTATCTGCTTGGTTGTCTTATTAGGGGTCTTTCTCCTCTCCCAAACCTCTTCCACCACTTCGGCTGGCTTCTTTGGTTCAATTGCTAAACTGCTGGTTAATGGAGATAGAAGCTTGAAAGGCGAAGGAGACGGCAGAATCAACATCCTGCTATTGGGGATGGGTGGAGTAGCCCATGAAGGCCCACTTCTCACTGACACCATCATGCTGGCAAGCATAAGACCTGGACAAAAAGACGCCGCTCTTATTTCACTGCCAAGGGATTTAGTAATTCCAGCCAATGGCTATGGATTGCCTAAGATCAACTCATTAAACGCTTATGGAGAGACTGGCAAGTATCCTGGAGGCGGAGCGGTATTTGCCAATAATGTCTTGTCTAAAGCTTTAAACATTCCAATACATTACTACGTCCGTGTTGATTTTGATTTCTTTAAACAGTTAGTGGACGACTTGGGGGGGATATCAGTAACAGTGGAACGATCTTTTATTGACACACAGTACCCAACGGATAATTTTGGATACCAAACTATTTCTTTTGATAAAGGTACTCAAGAAATGGACGGCGAGACTGCTTTGAAGTTCGTACGATCACGGCACGGAGATAATGAGGAGAATTCTGACTTTGCCAGAGCTAAACGGCAGCAATTGGTATTGGAAGCGATTAAAAATAAAGGATTATCTTTTGGCAATCTGGTTAATCCGTCTTTTATTGCCAATACTTTAGAGAACGCCCAAACAAATGTGTCCACTAATTTGGAACCATGGGAGATTATAAAGTTAGGAAAGATCGCTAGGGATATTGACGGGCATATTAGCCGTTTTGTCTTCACTGACAGCCCTGGCAACTTCCTGACAGGCTCCTTTGGGCCTGACGGCGGTTATATCCTCGCTCCCACCAAAGGAGATTATTCTGATATCGCTAAAACAGTGGATGAGATATTTACATTAAATGACGGTTCAAAAGAAAAGGTCAATATTGTCCTCCAGAACAGTACATTACAAACAGGATTGGCCCAATACACTGCTAGCCAATTAGCGCTATTCGGTTACAATGTCATTGCATATGGCAACGCTTCAGTAAGAGGACAGAATCAAACAATGGTCTATGACATGACAAATGGCAAAAAATCCATGACAGTCAAAGCTTTGTCTGACTGGTTCCTAGCGACAACCGCTACAACTGTCCCTGACATCGTTGTTGATAACTCTACTTTTACTTTCTTAGAAAATGGAATTGTTTTGGATAAAGAAAAAGACTACATACCAGCAAACCGTCCTGTTGACTTCCTTGTGGTGCTTGGCAGTGACGCTGGCAATAACTTCCAGCAGGTGTTAAACAACCAATTGAAACTGTTGGAGCAGTCCAAAGAGGTCCGTGCAAAAGTTGAAATCCCCTCTCCACAACCATAAATATATGCAAACAGTCACCTTGATAGGAAGAACTAACGTAGGCAAGTCCACTTTATTTAACCGTCTGGCTGGCGGACGGCCAGCTCTAACTGCCTCTGAAGCCCACCTGACTAGGGATTGCCAAAGGCAGACAATCTCCTGGAACAATTACGACTTTGACCTAGTGGATACTGGCGGTCTGGACGTGGATAAGAATGATCCCGTTGGACCGCAAGTGAAAGCCCAAGCAGAACACGCTTTAGCAAATGCTGACCTTCTCTTATTCGTGTTGGAAGCAGGCACGGATCTCTTACCCGCTGACATGGAGATTGTCCGGAAAGCCAGGTCATCCGGTAAACGGATGGCGGTGGTTATCAACAAGACGGACAAAGGAAAGAAAAGAAACGTGCCGAGTGAAGTTCTGCGCCTTGGTTTTGGAGATCCATTGTTCGTATCTTCTCTCTCTGGAGTGGGCACTGGCGATCTGCTAGATGGAATCGTGGACATTTTAAAAACTCTGCCTAAGAAAAAAGACAAAATCACAGCAAGTGAAACTCCACCCATTACCTTGGCATTTATAGGGAAACCAAACGTAGGCAAGTCTTCTCTTACCAACGCTCTCTTGGGAGAAGAGAGAATCATTGTCTCTCCAATTCCCCACACTACCCGCACCAGCCAGTTTATACCCCTCTCTTTCCAAGGGAAGGATTTCATAGTGGTGGATACAGCTGGATTGAGAAAACAAGCCAAGACCAGACAAGCTAAAGAGCGTTTGCATACGATGGCTGAAACATTGGCAGTCAGGCAAGCTAAGGCTGTTGTTGAACAAGCGGATGTCATTGGTTTGGTGATTGACTCCAGCGAAGGGCTTGCTGTGCAAGACAGCCATCTGGCACAGCTAGTGACTGACGCTGGCAAGAGTCTGCTCATCATCGCCACTAAGTGGGATCTGGTAATGGATAAACAGCCAGACACTCCAAACCGTTACAGGGAACTGATCTACGGACATTATCCATACCTTAGCTGGGTGCCAATTGTCTTCGCGTCAGGCAAGACTAAAAAAGGCGTCACGGATATTCTTACCACAGCCTCTCAAGTAGCGGAAGAACGGCATAAGGAACTGCCTGAATCAGCCACTGACCGCTTCCTGTCTTTTGTGGTCAAGAAGCACCGTCCAAGCCGAGGCAAAGGAGTGAAACAGCCAAGGATTATTAAATTCAAGCAAGTGGAAAACGACCCCCCTACTTTTGAACTGGTCAGCGAGTATCTGAACATCCATCCGTCGTACCTAAGATTCTTAGAAAAACAATTGCGGGTGAAGTTTGGCTTCACGGGCACGCCGATTCATATTAAACTAAGGGCATTGAAACGAAAATGAAGTTAATCGTGGGATTAGGCAATCCGGGAAATGAGCATTCAAGCGCCAGGCATAATGCCGGGTGGATTATTTTAGATAATTTATTTCCTGGTTTGGATTACCAAAAGTTTACAGACAAAAGCCTTGTCGCTAAGGTGAAACTGGGCAACGAAAATGGCATGACCTTAAAACCACAAACTTATATGAATGAGTCAGGGCAGTCTGTAGTTGAAGTAATGAACTTCTACAAGATCAAAAAGGAGGATATTGTTGTTTTGCATGACGATGTTGATCTGCCTTTGGGAACTATTCGCACCACGGATAACTCCTCATCAGCGGGACATAAAGGAGTACAGGATATTATAGAAGCACTTGGAACGCAAGAATTTAAAAGGATCAGGATCGGGATTGGACGGCCTATTGACAATACAGCTACGGAAGATTTTGTTTTACAAAGCTTCTCGCAAGCGGAATTGGAAGAGTTGGAGAAGCTGTCTCCTCAAATACAAGAAGCACTTACAAAAATAACCCAAGGGTAAGAATTTCTTATACTTGGTTAACGATGGAGGAAGTATGGAAAAATTAACAACGGCATTGCGAAATCTAAAGGATATCAATTTGGAAATCACGGAAGAAAAAGGTGGATTAAAATTAAGATATCATGGGGCGACCATCTACGCGGTCTTTGACCCGCCAAACTTCTACCGATTATCAGTGGAAGCCAAAATAACAGACCTTGAGTGGCAAGTGCCTTCGGAATATCGTCTGCCGAAGGACGGATTATCACTGTTGCCATCAATATTTTTAGAATATCCTGTAACAAAACCGTCTGACGGAACCTACCTCCGTATTATATTTTTGGTAATGGACAACGAGCTGAAGAGTATCAAAAAGATTTTGGATAGTTTATTAAGTTTCCACACATGGATAAGCAAACTACCGGAAATACTCCAATCTGCTCATATTTCTATATGCGCGGCTTCTATGGGTTTTATAAGATAATAAATAAACGCCGATTGAATTATCAATCGGCGGTTTGTTGCAATATGTTTAGAGAGTGATAAGATTTTTCATTGCTTCTCTAATTTCATCATGAATATACAAGGAGAGGTTCGGATCTCCCTGCAGACTAGTGCCTGGGCCAGGAAGACACAAATATCTGCCTTTGCGTATATATTTTCCTTGGGTAGCGCATGTAATTGTTTCATTGACCGTCCGTTTCACTGCCACCACTCCTTCCCCGGAGTAATCACTCAACCCAAACGCTCCTTCCAATTCTTCTGTTGTAAAATAAATCTCCATTTTAGTGGAACCCCAAAAATGATCTATGGTATACCTAATTTTATAGTCACTGATTCCTTTGTCTCTCATTCCTTTGTCCCTCGTAATAGACACACTCACTACATGAGAAGATAAATCAACTGCCATACTCTTGGATCCACCAAAATTCAATGTGACTTTAGTGCCATGCGTCTGCCACCACGAAGGTGGATTAACAGCTTCAATTGTAGGTAATAACATAATATGCTCCGTAACAACGAATAGATGGAGATAACCATGGCTTAATCTCCATCCATCGTACGATTATTCATTCATGATAAAGCCTCTATTAGGCTATTAACATCTTCTGTTACTGTAGATAAAGCTATTTCCAGCATACGAGTGTTTTCATCAGTAGGATGATTGCTGGCGCACTCCTTCAGTTCATCTAACACGTCCATGAACTGTTGCAATGCGTTAACCACCAGTTTCATGTCATAAGCTTGCGCGTTGGTGTTTAACGCGTACATGTCTATACAGTTAATTAAACTAGCAAAGTTGGATAGACATTTAACATGTAGCAGGTAAACCAAAAATTTGCTTGGATGATCCCATCCTAAGTCACTTAGAGATGTTTCAAAGCCGTAAATAACCCCTTTTTTAATTGGTTCACCTGGCCGCAGTGCCAGTTGCCACGCCCATCCACAACGGATGCAATGGTCGGCAATCCCCTGGATAAACACGTACATAGTTTCCCTATCCATTTCTAGATTAATCTCGGTGGGTAATATACGGCCTGATACTGTCGATAAATGCAGAACAATCTTCTCCAAACCATTTTGCTTAAATTCTATAGCCTTAAGCTCGTCAAGTGGACTGGAAAAAGGCCTTTTTTTACTCATATCAACCTTCCTTTCTTTTTTGTCATTCCATGCAACCGATGGGTTAAATCCCTCGGCAATAGCAAAGAAATTATATTCCATAGAGCGAATAAATATCTGTTGTTCAATCTTCTCTGCGTCCCTCCGCCATACTGTCCCTCTACTTTTACCATCCATATTTGGATGTCTTTGCCCTTTAAATGCTCTTGGTACCGTTTCCACACCACTCCGGAATGCAGCTTGTTAGCAACAACAATAGCGGTCTTCCAATGGTTCTCTTCCATTGCCTTCACAGTATTAGTGACATTAGTCCAAGTGCAACAGCTATCCTGCTCCAAAAAAAGATAAGCTCTCGGCATACTCTTAATAACCACGTTCATCATCGCTACAGCTTCAGTGATCTTCTCCACGCGGTAACCGCCGCTGCATAATATCGCGTCCGTCATTCTTTGTTCGTAAAACTCCATTGCTTTCAAAATAATCTCCATGGATTGATTGCTTGGATTCCATCCATCGCTCGCCAAATCCGTCCCAATGGCAATAACCACATCAGCTGTTTCCGGCAAAGCCGTATCTGGAGCTTCCAAACACGCGTACAATAGCTTTAATATCCAATTCATTTGACCTCCTTTTATTTGTTTGATCTAAAAAGTGCGTACACTTTCGTGCACACACCTTACTCGTCTTCTCCCCTAAAAGTCAATATCACTTAATACCAGTTGGATCTGTTGTGTGAGTACCAGCTTTTAATTCTCCCACATCCCCTTCCAAAACAAACGCCATGGTATAACTCTGTCTGTCTTCACTGACCTGATAAGCATACGGGCTGCCTCCTGGCTGCGGGTTGCCAGGAACCTGTTGCATGTACACAGTGCCGTCTACCTCGCTCATAATCTGCCCTCCCTCTTCCACCTTGTCCGGATAACGGCTTAGATCGGCGTGGTAAAGAGTCAGAGCCGCTTTAATCTGGTTTATATCAGCGACACGTTTGTAGTCCCTGCTTAACCTGCTCTGGTTAGCCACTGCCCAGTAGCCAAAACCAACAAGTGCCGCTAAGACGGCCAAGACTATAATAATCTGCCAGCTGCTAAATGATCTCTGTTGTTCCATAAAAGAAGTATAGCAAAATCAAGCAAGCTCGTCAGCCGGCAAAGCGTTAGCCAGGCACTGACAGACTTCTGACGGATTCTGGTGCTTGGTAGAGCAGACAATGGCTCCGCGTTCCTGCCAATTTCTAACTTGCTCTTGGCCTAGTTCGTCAGCTAAGAGTACGACTGGAATGTTACGAAGCAAAACTATCGCGTCAACTAAATCAGGAGATAAAAGAGCTCCCATAATCTTCCCTTGTTTATACAACCGTTTTAATTTCATAATCGTGTCCACTCCCTTGATATCATACCGTTCTCCAAACAGCTCCCTTGCAGACCGTTCATACGCCTGTCTTATAATAACGTCAGGATGCGCGATAACAATAACTGGCAGATCCTTGCCCATCTTACTCTATTCCTCGTAAAGCTAAACCAATAGCCACTGCCAATCTGGATCCTAATTCGTCTAAAGCTGGTTTTAACACTTGAGGCGTTATGATTCTAGCCCAAGGATCTCCCACGTACGTCCTTACGTTGATCATGGATTCAATCCGTTCTGCTAAATGGGGCAATTGGGCGGTGCCTCCAGTCAATATAATCTTTTCAATGGAACCGTCCAGCTTCTGCTTCTCGTACAAGTCATGCGAGTACTTAATCTCCTGCATGATAGGCTGTAATAAATTCTCCAAAGGAGACTGCTGGTTTGCTGATGACAAAGGAATCCCCACGTCCCGTTTCAACTGCTCCGCCTCCTCCAGACTCACTCCAGTAGTCCTAGCAAGCTGTATGCTGATAGTAGTCCCCCCCACGTCCAAGCTCCTTGTTACTACAGGCACTCCCCTGTCAAAAACAATGATGTCAGTGGTGGTGGACCCTAAATCTATAACCATGGCTGGAGTGGGATCTTTTCCTAACAGCGCCCTGCCTAAAGCGAATGCTTCTGTTTCTAAACTGGCCATGGACAGTCCGGCTCCACGGAATAATTCACTGTACCTGCTTACAATCTTCTTGGGAGCGGCAGTGACCAGCACGCGCTGGCTAGACATGCCAGCATCTTCTTGTGGCAACAGTTTGTAATCCAAACTGACATCCGCCACTGGCATAGGAATAAACTTTCTGCTCTCCGCTTCCACTGCCAAGGACATTTCCTTGGGAGGAAGAACGGGCAAAGACACTACTGAACTATAAACAGTAAAAGTGGGAATACCCGCGTATACTGATCTTGTTGATAAGCCCAATCGTTTAACTAACGCTTTGAGGTACATTACCGCTTCAGCCATTGCTTCCGGCTTGTCTGACCTAAGCCAGTCAACGGACAGTTCAGCTGTGCCGTAATTCTTGAGCGCCGCTTGTTTGTCCTTAATTGTCAAAGCCACCGCCTTAATGCCGGTACTGCCGATATCTACGCCTAAAATACTGTTGTCTGATTGGGAAAAGATGGAAAAAAAGCCCATATCGTTAAAGACAGTGTATCATTACTAAAAGATTTTGGAAACAAAAAGAAGAGAATCGTTATTCTCTTCTTTTAAAAAATCAGGACAATTGGAGCGTTAAACCAGTGAGGCAGTTTAAAAGAATCCTAACGTGGTACTCTATCACGTTACCAACGGGAATTTCCACCACGCTGATTAGTTGGCCGTTCACCAATTCCACTTCTTTATAAATATCTTCATAAATCTTTTTATCAACTCCCAGCAATAATGCGCCGCTCATGAACAACTTAGAGCCAACAGGCTGGGCGAATGGCAACTTTTCTTTCTTCAAATTACCATCAGCATCACGAATGATAAAAGTGCAATCATTCACTTGGCTGATAGTTACCATTGCCGTCACCTTGGCTAACGCGTCCTGCCAGAATGACAATAGCCGTTCATGCACGAACTCAGGATCGTAATAAGGATCAAACCTGATATCTACCGTTTGTCCATTTACTTCAATCATCATCGGAACTTGGTTGATAGCTTTAATTGCCAATAAGCTTACTTCAATTTGACGTAAATAATCTTGATGGATATTCATGCGCCACCTCCTCTTTTTATTTTTAATGTTTGATTCATATTCTTTTTACCATCTTTCTTTACTTGACACAATCTTGACTTTTTCTGTGTTTATTCTATAAATAGAGATATGCAAACTACTACTCAACAGATAGACATATTCAATAAATTCACTAATCACCTGCGTAAAGCCTTACTGGCCGCCCAGAACCTAGCAGCTGCCTTGGGTTGCAAGGAAATCAAACCGCTTCATCTCCTGTACGGCCTGGCGGCACAAAGAGGCTCTTTAGCCGCTGACGTGCTGAACAAAACCAAACTGACCGTGGATAAAATACAGCACCATGCCATTCTGTTAGAAGCTCCGGATCTTCTGGAACAAGCGGAGAAGAAATTGCCTATCACATCATTTACTGGAAACATTCTGGAACTGCCAAGCCTTGGGCAAGAAGCAAGATACGCTATTGAAAAAGCGGTGGTAATAGCCGTAGAACACAAGCACCGCTACATCGGCACTGAACATCTTCTTTACAGCCTGCTTGAACGGCTGGACCATGACATGGAAAGCATTATCACCCAAGAGGAAGCTGATGTCCGTCTGCTTACCAACCAACTGTCCATGGCTTTAAAGAGCGCTTCCCGCTTTCCTGAACTTAATGACGAACCGGGAGTGGAGAACCAACCAGCTGAAAGCGACACTCCCGCGTTGGACGCTTTAACCACTGATCTCACTAACCCTGAATTCCAAAAGTCAGTGGATCCTCTCATAGGACGGGAAGCTGAACTGGAACGTTTAGTCAACATTCTGGCTAGAAGGCATAAAAACAATCCAATACTGCTTGGAGATCCTGGGGTGGGCAAGACAGCTATCGTGGAAGGATTGGCCAAACGGATCATTGAAGGGAAAGTGCCGCCGTCACTCCTTAAGAAACGTATTTTAAACTTAGACGTAGGCTTATTAGTGGCTGGCACTATGTTTAGAGGCGAGTTTGAACAGCGCCTCAAGCAAATGCTGGAGGAAGTAAAAACACATCCAGAAATTATTTTATTCATTGACGAGATTCATACCATTATCGGGACTGGAGCGAGCGGAGGCTCTCTGGACATGGCTAATATGCTCAAACCAGCCTTAGCAAGAGGAGAGATACGGTGCATTGGAGCTACGACTATGGAGGAATACAAGAAGACTATTGAATCTGACGGAGCTTTGGACCGCAGGTTCCAGTCTATTACTGTTGGAGAACCGACAGTGGAAGAAACAATTCAGATACTGCAAGGGGTAAAAAGGAATTACGAACAGTACCACAGGGTGGAGATTTCAGACCACGCGATCATAGCGGCAGCTGAACTGTCCAACCGCTACCTTACTGACCGTTTCTTGCCTGACAAGGCTATTGATTTGCTTGACGAAGCGGCCGCTTCCCTCAAAGTCAAAGCAGGACTGTCTAAAGAGGAAAAGATTATTGATAAGCTGGAAGAGGAACTGAAAAAAGCCATAAAAGAAAAACAGCAAGCTGGAATGCAGGAGAAGTACGACGAAGCGTTTAAGCACAAAGAAAGGGAGAGTGAGATCAGGCAGCAACTGGCGGCAGTCAAGGAACAAGTGGCTAACCAGCGCCAGACGCCTGTTGGAGTTATCACGGCTGAACACATCGCTGTCATCATCTCACGGCAGACCAAGATACCAGTGGAGAGCTTGGTGAGGGAAGAAAAACAAGCTCTCTTGGATCTAGAGCAGCAATTAGCCAAGTCCATTGTCGGACAAGAAGAAGCTATTAAAAAAATATCTGAAACTATACGGCTGTCCAGGCTTGGCATCACTGACCGCGACCGTCCCTTAGGCTCTTTCTTATTTTTAGGCCCATCTGGCGTAGGCAAGACTGAACTAGCCAAACAATTAGTGTCTTTAGTTTTTAAAGACCCTAAGGCTTTGGTAAGGATTGATATGTCTGAATTCGGAGAGAGCTTTACCGCTTCCAAGCTAATAGGCTCTCCTGCTGGGTACGTTGGCTACAAAGAGGGAGGAATGCTAACAGAACGGGTGAAACGGCAACCGTACAGCGTGGTGTTGCTGGACGAGATTGAAAAAGCCCATCCTGACATCTTTAATTTATTCCTGCAGATGTTGGACGAAGGAAAATTGACTGACGCGGCTGGAGAAGCGGTTTCCTACCGCAACTGCGTGGTGATATTTACTTCCAATATCGGGTTGGAAAGCTTTAACGAACAAGCTTCCTTGGGGTTTAGGTCGGAAGGGACTGAAGAAACGGATCTGGAACAGAAGTTCACGGATGCCAAAAATAAAATACTCAAGGAATTAAAAAATCACTTTAGAGTGGAGTTTATCAACAGGCTGGACCAGATCGTGGTGTTCAAGCCATTGCAGAAAAAAGATCTTAAGGAGATAGTTAAACTGCGTGTGAAAGACTTGGAAGAGCGTTTAGGGCAGTATCGTTTGAAATTATTACTGTCAGACAAAGCTACTGACAGAATAGTGGAACAGAGCTTTTCCCCTGAACAGGGAGCAAGATCCATTCGGAAATACATTAAAGACAATCTGGAGAACCAGATAGCGCAGTTGCTGTTAAAAGGAGCGATCAAGGAAGGGACGAAGGTGAAGATCGGAGTAAAGGACAAGGAGCTGGTGATTAGTTAAGGAATTACTAGATTGACAATGCCTTGCCAGATCGTATGGCCATGGCAATGTTTCAACATACCTGCATACGAATTAAGCATCGCGTAAAAGGTTGAATTGCTCGCTTCTCCTTGTGGTTGCGTCATTTTCTTCTGTCGTATTATCCGCAACATTCTCCGTTCTGTCTTGGTTCTTAAAACAGCATGATAATGAAAAACAACATACCCAAGAAAGTCTATTCCTTGACGGTGCTTCCTAATCTCAATCTTCCCCTCGTGCAAACACAGACGAAGACTGTTAACAAGAAAACTTCTTAGTTTGTCTATCGCATTCTCCAGATATTCTTTGTTATCGCCCATGATGATAAAATCGTCGCAATAACGGAGATAATATTTAGCCTTTAACGCATGCTTCACAAACTGATCCAATTCGTTAAGATAGATATTAGAGAATAGTTGGCTTGTAACGTTGCCTAAAGGCAAACCCTTTCCTTCTATCTTTTCAAAACTGTTGACAATGGTTTCTACCAACCACAAAGTATCCTCGTCTTTAATCTTGCTTTTTATCATTTCCGACAATACATCATGGTCAATGCTATCAAAAAACTTGCGGATATCGCATTTGAGGGCATAGGCGGTTCTTGCGTTGTTCTTGCTAGCTCTTCTGGCAAACCCCGCTAACCGTCTCACCCCAGCGTGCGTACCCTTCCCTACTCTGCAGGAGTAAGAGTCATGAATGAAACTCGGATCAAAAACATGATACAATACTCTAAACACCGCTTGGTGGACTACCCTGTCTCTGACTGTCGCTTTGTGGATATGGCGGAGCTTGGGATCGCAGACGTAAAAAGATTGGTATGATCCATGGCGGTAAACCTTTTCTCGTAACTGTTGCCGTAACTCCAGCAAGTTGTCCTCCAGATTGAACTCAAACATCCTAACATCTTGCTTTTTTCTCTTACCTCGTCTAAATTCTCTCCAAGCGGCTAGTAGATTTTCTAAACTAACAATTTCTTGAAACAAAGCATGACTAAGACTCCGAGTGTAACCCCCCCCCTACGGAGTTGATATTCCCGTCATTCAACGATTGGGTGATTTGCATAAGGTTGTTTACCTGCTTGGCAGTAGGATACCAAAACGGGACAGATTTGGCATCCATCTTAAAGTAGATAGTCTAGCTTTGGAATGTTTGGAGTTAGCGATTACCGCGGTGTTTGAGACAAGGGAACGGAAACTGTTTAACTTGTCTGGATTGCGGATAAAGTTGGAAGTGGTGAAACGATTGTTAAGGGAAATGAACGAACTTAAGATTATCCAGGACAAACACTATTTACACTTAACCTATGATGTCATAGAAATCTCCAAGATGACCAACGGTTGGATTAAGTACCTGCAATAGCAACAGAGGAGCGATTAACTCCTCTGTTTGTTGAAACTTCCGCGCGACCGCGCGAGTTATCGTTGGCATTGTCAGGATTATACCTGTTGACGTTGACCTTGCCGTCATTATAGTTGACGTTCGGGACGTTGCCATCGGAATAGCGGCCGTGTATTATCTGGTTCCGTCCTTTTCACCGACAACCTTTCGCAAGGTTATCTGTGTTATCCGCTCCGCGGGCGGCTTTGTTTGGAGGCCTGAAAGCCTCACCAGAACCAGATAAGCAGTTTCTTCTTTCTTGGCAAACCGTTACTGTTTTTAAACAGCCGGTTGTATTAGCCAATGGTTAGTATACAAAAAACTAACCCTCTAGACAATTATTATTGGCTAGAGGGTTAAAGGGAAAAAGATAAAAGTAATAAGTTAAAGAACTGCCGCGCGACCGCGCGAGCAATCGCTGGCATCGTCAGGATTACCCCTGCTGACGTCGACCTCGCCGTCATGACAGTCGACGTGCGGGACGCGGCCATCGGAATAGCGGGAACCAGCGCATAAAGTCATATTTTTTACATCCAGATAGTTACCGTTTGTATCCCAAAACATAAACTCATCCAACAACCTCTCCTTTAACGTTACACAACTAATTTTTTTCTTTTCCAGAACATTAGCGGAGAGATTTTTCAATTTCTCATCCGCTTCAACCGTATCAAGCACCCATACAGCGTGGTCAATTTTGTCTCTTTTGGAATAATCGACCATGACTGAATCCAAATTTTCCGTCCAGGAACAAACACTAAAATACTTACGCATTATTTTGACCAATCCATTGTGGGTGAATTCCGCCAAGTCAATGATCAGGCGGTATTTCCCTTTCTTGGGAAGATTGGGGATACGTATACTAGACAAATCTTTGTCAAGATCAAATCTGTTCTTGAAAAAGCTTTGCCATTTTTGAATCTGTTGTTGGACAAATTCATCTGGTGTTTGAAACGGATTTTGTTTTTTGAGAAACTTCTCAAGTTGTTCCGGGGTGATAGAATCGTCCCTCAACTTGAACATCAAGTCTCCCAGCATACCAAATACAGAGTTCGGTATACTACCGATCATTTGATTATTTCCCATGATCAGCTCCTTATTTTTATGGCAATCCTTAGCCCAATCACCATGATCGGACATATGGCTTGCCGTTTACTGTTGTTTTAAAGGTTTATTTGTACTATCAAAAGTATAGCATCTATACTATACCTTGTCAATACCGTCAATACTTCCCTTCTTTAGCTCTTTATTGGTTTAACAACCAGGCGATCCACCACCACTGACTGCCCCTTAGCCAACTCTTTAACAGGCGTCATCAACGTCTCGTACCCGTCCTTCTCCACCAGCAATTGGTACTGTTTGGCTTTCTCCCCCACTAAGAATCCATATCGTCCTAAACTATCAGTCACCTGAAACTCCAGCATCCGTCCGTAAGTGGGCTCCATTATCCGCACCACTGCTTTAGGAATAAACAATGACTTCACCGCGTCTTCCACTGATCCAAACTGCTGGAGAGAAGACTTCCGTTGAAGCGACATCGTAATATGCTGCAAGAGCAGTTGGAACACCAACAGCCAGAACATTCCCCATGTGGGACGGATGACAAAGCTTCCCAACATGATAAAAGCGCTGCTGGTCACCAGTAACCGTTTAAGATTACGCTTAGCGTTAATCGCTAACAGCTGTACTGAAGATGACTGGCTCAACGCCACGGACGGATCCAGAGGAATATGTTTGTCAATAACAGCTCTATCGCCAGTAATTATAATCTCTCCTCCCATGTAGTCCTGTCCTGCCAAGCTGGACGGATAATCCAATCCCTCTTTACGAACAACTAATTTATAATGTCCAGGGCCAACAGTAAACTGGTACCGCCCTTCTTGGTCAGTAATCTTGGTCTGTAACAGGCGGTTATTAACAGAGTCATACAACCTGACAACAGCCAGATCAACTGGAAGGCCAGTCAAGCTGTTGTACACTTTCCCCCATTTGGTTATCCTCTTTCGTCCACCCAAGAACAAAAGAGGTTGGGAAATAAAGAATTGGAAGTAGAGAGCAAACTGGGCGAACGAAGCGGATGTGGACACGGCGGTGGCAACGGTGGTGACGGTGGCAACTGGAGCTGTAATGGTTTTGGCTACATCCTGTACCAACGGATTCTGACGCGCTTCATTCACTTGTTGGACAACAATCCCTACTGCTTCAGTCGTTTCCTTTGCTTTCTGGTAAACAACGTCCGGCAAAACAGCCTTAGCGGTGTTATCAATAGCGTGAGCCGTGTCTTTGATGACACTCTTTGTTGTTTCTCTCACTGTTTCTTGAGTAGCAGATGCCGCCTGCTGGACCGCTTGCACAGTCTCTGAATTGTTAATTGAATCAGTAATAGCGGTAATTACGTCAGTTACAGGTTCTAAAGCGTAGCCAGCTGCTTCTTCTAAAGGAGACAAAATTTCTGTGATTAGATCAGGAGGAGTTTCTGGGACAGAAGGAGCTTCCGGAGCAGGAGGCAAAGAGCCCGCGACCGCCACTGACGCTGAAGCAGTGGCTGTTCCTCCCGCTCCGCTAGCCGTGATGGTGTACGAAATGGAAACAGTGGGACTGACCGTTGCTGCTCCTGACGGTCCTCCAACTGATCCAATCCCATTGTCCAGCCACCAAGACGTAGCGTCAGAAGAATTCCAAGATAATACGGAAGACTGGCCGCTGGAAATGGAACTAGGTGAAGAGGATAAAGAAATTGACGGAGGAGTAGAGGCTGGAGCGATATTTGTCACTGTGACTGACGTGCTGGCAGTGGCTGTTCCTCCCGCTCCGCTAGCCGTGATGGTGTATGTCAGACTTCCAGAAGGAGTAACAGTGATCGTACCAGATGATCCTGTTACTGTTCCCACTCCGTTATTAATAGAAAGACTGCTAGCGTTAGTTGATGCCCAGCTTAATACAGTGGAATTGCCTGTAACGACTGAACTGGGAGAAGCGGATAAAGATACTGTTGGAGAAGCAGGCGGAATAGCATTCACTGTAATAGCCACTGACCTCTGTGTTGTTCCTCCCGCTCCAGTAGCTGTCAAGGTATAAGTGGTAGTAGATAATGGAGCGATATCTTTAGAGCCATTAAGAGCCACGCTGCCAATTCCCTGGTTAATGGAAACGCTCGTGGCATTGTTGGTAGTCCAAGTCAAAGTAGCGGAACTGCCAGCAAACATAGAAGATGGAATGACTGAAAAAGAAACTGTGGGAGTTGGCAAGGAAGAAGTGACGGTAACAGTAGCTGACGCGGTAGCGGTTCCCCCTATTCCAGTGGCTGTTATTGTGTACGTCTTAGTGCTGGTTGGACTTGCGGTGGCAGTGCCATTAGGCACAAGCACTGTGCCAATGCCGTTATCTATAACCAAAGTATCAGTATTAGTACTGGTGTAAGTTAAAATGCTAGAACTTCCGCTAACAATGGAAGTGGGGCTTGCGGACAAAGTTACTGACGGAGCAGTGGGAGGAGATCCTCCTTCTTCATCTCCAGATGGAGAAAAAAAACCATACACAGAAGCGTTGGCAGTGCCCAAAGAATGCAGTTTAGCAATAGAAGCGGCTGACACGGCAAACGCTAATGCCAACAGCATTACCATACCAACCCCATATCGTTCTTGATGTCCAATATTAAACAGCATGGGAAAACACGCTAAGTATAGCAAAAATATCTGGTTTTCTAAAGATTTTAGCGTTATAGAGAGTCTGGTATACTAACAGTCATGGGACAAATAGCAAAAATAGAAATTAAAAGGGATCTGTGTATTGGAGTAGCTTCCTGCGTGGCGTTAGCGCCAAACACTTTTCAATTAGATGAGGAGGATAAAGCGATCCTGCTCGATCAATCTGGCAATAACGAACAGCGGATCATGGACGCGGCTAGGTCTTGCCCTGTTAAAGCTATCATCCTGTATGATGAAGAAGGAAAGATAATCTATCCGACTGTATGAACAGCGTCGGAATAGTAGTTACGTTCTTGGTCAGCCTAATCCCTGTTCTAGAGAGCCGTGCCGCCATACCTCTTGGCATGGGAGCTTGGAAACTAACACCTCTTGTTGCTTTTCTTGCTAGCGCTGGATCGGCTATCTGCCTAGCTGTATTGTTGGCTTACTGTCTAGATTGGCTCAATCGCCTATTATCTCCACAACAAAACTTCTTAGGCAGATTATGGAACTGGACATTAAACCGTTCTGCTAGAAAATTCTCTCCAAGCCATTGGAGATCAAAGCTCATTGGATTAATTATATTTATAGCCATTCCTCTCCCAGGCACTGGTGTCTGGACAGGCAGCATTGCCGGCTACCTCCTAGGGCTAAAGCCCTGGCAGATCGGGCTTGCGGGAGCAATAGGAGGGACAATTGCCGCTGGAGTAATAACCTTGGCGACAGCGGGGGTTATCAAACTGGCAATTTAAAACCGGAAGATTTTCTCTTCCGGTTGTTTGTTACTCCACCACAAAGGTCACGCTGACATTGGCAGTAATCTCCTGACTGCCATACTGGATGTCTGGAACAGGCAGAGACTCGTCTTTAGCTTCCATCATGCCTCCACGGCCGTAATAGATAGGAGGAAATTGCCCTCCATTCTCACTGAAATTAACAATCTCTCCCAACTCCACCCCAGCGGCTTTGGCGATTGCTTCTCCTTTTTCTTTTGCCTTGGCAATAGCTTTCAGCCTCGCTTCGTCCATTAGCTTCTCTTGGTCGTCAACTGTCAGTTGAAAATCTCCCACTTGGTTAGCTCCAGCTTTAGTCGCTGCGGCGATTATCTCACCTGTCTTGTCTAGATCTCTTACTTTCACTTCCAAAGACTGACGCAGTTCATAACCGTCAATAAAAGATTTTCCTGATGGTTGTTCATAACGATACCGAGGGTTAAGATAATATCCTGATGTTTTAATGTCTTCAGCTTTCACTCCCAGCTTCTTTACCGCTGCCACGATAGCGTTATACTGTTCAGTTCCTTGTTTTGAGACTTCCGTGGCTGTCTTGCCTTCCGTTACCACTGATAACTGTATCTTAACGACATCAGGCTTAGCCAATACCTTACCTTCCGCGGAAATGGTAATAGTATGCTCCGGCTGGTTATACTCTTTAGTTTCCTTGAAAATGCCAACTAACTGTTTAGCTGTCAGCGCCAGCAAGAATACGCCTAATATCCAAGCTAATCCTTGCCATGTCTTAGGGGAAATTGAAATG
>JAZDGP010000015.1:0-4876 GCA_043806935.1 bacterium
AAACCGTTTCCACCACTCTTTCTTAATGTTGTTCTTTAACTCCACTCCCAATGGCCCGTAATCCCAGCTATTAGCCAACCCGCCATATATTTCAGATCCTGGGAATATAAAACCTCTCTGTTTACAGAGGGCGATTAAGTTGTCCATGGAGATGTTAGGCATAATGCAGATATTGTATAGGAAAATAATGAAAAAACATAGGGGGGTTAATAAATATTTGACTTTTTAATCTATTAGTGATACTTTTATGACGGTAAATTACCTTAAATTATAAACAAAAAGGAGGATTTATGAAAAAACATCATTTTCAAAGATATTTAGCTTACCTAAAACCAAGATATAAACGGTTAGTCGTAATTTTAGTGTTTGGTTTTTTCCTGCAAACACTAAGCATGACAGTGCCTATCTATGGTAAATGGATCATTGACGGCTGGTCTACTAAGACCATGTTTGAATTATTGATTCCATTGAGTCTAATGTTTGCTGTCCCAGCTACTATCCGTTGGTTAAATTATTATTATAATAATTTAACCGATTTGTTAGAGCGCCTGGTAATTGACGACATCAGGACAACTATGGTGGCTAAATATCTTTCCTTATCCCTTAGCCAGACTCAAGATGAAAACACTGGAATAAAGATGAGCAAATTGCAGGAAGGTCGGAGCAGTTTTTCCGATTCAGTGTCGATGATCGCGGAACAATTGTTTCAAATAGTCGCGATTTTTATTGTCTCTCTTGTCTTTTTATCTTTTGTCTATTGGCCAATGGCGGCAGTGCTGTTACTGGCAGGAATAGTTTACTTTTGGGTAAGCAACGTACGGACGCGCCCTTTATTGACGCTCTTGAAGAAAAATAACAAAATGTGGCGGGAAGTTTCCAGATTGGAGAATGAAACTTTAGAAAATGCCGAAATAATACGCTACTTTGGACGAGAGCAAGATAGGCAAGAACAAGTTAAAGGACGACTAGAAGTATTTTGGGAGTCTCATTTTTACCAAACTTGGTGGCCGTACCTTAGATTCGTTACTTTACGGGATGTGTTATTCAGATTGGCGGTAGTTGGTATTTATTGGTGGTGGATCTGGGAAGCCAGGCGTTATCACCTTACTGCTGGAGATTTTTTGCTTTTGTTCAGCTGGATTGGCAGGTTTACCGACAGCTTGAGCGATTTGGTCAGGTTCCAGCGGCGCTGGCTGCAAGGCTGGTCAAAAATTACTGACTTGTTTGATGTCTTGGCTACCGAGTCAAAGATAAAAAGCGGAACAAGGCAATTGGGACATTCGGGACTACGCGGAGAAATTGAGTTCAAGGATGTAAAATACAGTTACCAAGATAATGGCGGTAAAATACTTTTTGACAATTTGAGTTTCAACATTCTTCCTGGTAAAACTACAGCAATAGTTGGAGTGAGCGGCGCTGGCAAAAGCACCATTGTAAAATTGCTAATGCGTTGGGATGATGTGCAAGGCGGCAGTATTTTGTTGGACGGCATTGATTTGAGAGAATTGTCTTTTGATTATTTCACCAAAATCGGAATTGTCACTCAACAGATTCAATTATTTGACGATACTTTACGATATAATCTTGGCCTAGGTCATTTTTATAGCGAAGAAGACCTTTTACAGGTTTGCCAATTATGCGGCATCAGCAATTTCTTTGACCGTCTGCCTAATGGTTTAGACACGATTATCGGGGAGAACGGAATAAAATTGTCTGGCGGAGAAAGGCAACGAGTCAGTCTTGGTAGAGCGATATTAGCTGATCCGGAAATCCTTATTCTAGATGAAGCCACTTCCTCGTTAGATGTGGAAACAGAAAGACAGATTAAAGAATCTCTAGCTAGGATATCAACCGGAAGAACCACTATTATTGTGGCCCATCGGTTATCGACAATTATCCACGCGGACCAGATTATCGTATTGAAGAACGGAAAAATTGAATGTGTTGGCAATCACTCTTATCTTCTCACTAACTGTTTGGAATATCGGCGTCTTATTCAACAACAAGTATTAGGACTGGTGGAAGCGGAATTGCTTAAGTTGGACGATACGCAAGCCAAACAGATTTTAGAAGCCTTACATCTTAATTGATATAAATCCTTGCAATTAAAGAAACCCCGTGATTATCTGTCACGGGGTTTTCTATTTCCACCAATACCACCAAGGATTGCTGTGACTAAACGATTACTTAGCTAAATATTGGTCAACCGCTTTTTGCAAATGCCGTTTCACTTCATCAAAACTGACTTTGGCCGTTCCTAACACTTTCACCAGCTTCACCTCTGACTTTGTGATATCGTCCAAATAAAGCAATTGCGCCAGTAACAGTTTCTCACTGAATAATTGGCTGTACACTTTAGCGGCGCCTTTCATAATGTCACGAAGCGTCGCTTGTTTAGTCTTCAAGATAAAATACAGATCAAGGTAATCACGCCAAACGTTTCTTCGATTCAACGCGTACGCTTTAGCGATACCCACGCCAAGTGGCGACAGCAAAGGAAATGGAACTTCTCTGGTAATCACCAATGAAGCTAGATCAAACGGATAATAGACAAACGACATTTTAATTCCATCAGTGGTAATAACGCTTAACTCATCTGCGTTGTTGACGATCACTTCCTTGATCGCAAACAATTGTTTTATTTTTTTAATCGTCTTTAAAGATAACCGCTTGTCGGTAAATAAGTCAAAATCGTAAGAAACCCGATGCCCTAATTGCAAAGCTAAAGCCGTGCCGCCAGCCAAATACCAACCCTTGCCCAATCGAGGCAGAATTTTTAAATACTTTCTCCTAACGGGATCTAATATTTCTAGATGAAGCCGCATATAAATTTTTAACATACTTTTCTTTAGCCACTCGTTTCACTCCCAACAAATGCTGGATAAAATTCAAGACCGCCGGCTGATACAACCCTGCTCTTGGTTTTTTAAACTCCCTCACCACTGTTTTCTTCCCATACAGCCGAATCAGTTTCCTGATATCATCCAAACCGCCGTACGCCAACACTTGGTGAGTGATCAGATTACGGTCAGATGGATCAATCGGAGCCTTACGATCAAAAAACCAAAAAAGCCGCTTAAAAGTTTCCAAAGATTTGCTGTTCATGACTGAATTATAGCACAAAAACAAACAATTTACAATCGCTTACACTTATCATTTCCTAACCACCACCACGTTCTTCTCCCCTTTTAAGATATCTTCTTTATTCCAATCATGCCAAGCTTTGTCTAACACATCGTACTTATAACGGTAATTCTTCCCTCTCTTAGTGCCAGAATCATTCACCACAAATTCTTTCTTCTTAGCGTCATAGCTAATTAACACCAGATTGTGGTACAAAGGCCCTGGTTGTTTGAAGTAAGGGTTCTTAAGCAGCCTCCCAGCCGTTGGCATGATCACAACTGCTCCGTTATTTAAATACTCAATAACTGTTTTTAAGTCAGTCTTTTTCACTACCATTACCTTATCCTTAGGAATCTTATAATACTCAACCAGCATCTTCCCCACCTGCTCCATGGTCGTGTCTTCAAAGTAACCAAACGTCTTCTTCTCCCATTCCACTAGACTTAAAATCTGTTTCTCCGCTTCTTTAACAGATAATGACTTCACGTCTTTATACCAGCTGTTAACCATCACCACCGAGGCTTCTTCGCACGCTTCGTTATGGAGATCGTCCCACACCTTGTACGGAGCTTGGGAAGTAAACGGTATGATCTTCTCTGTCTTTACTGTTGTTGTCTGGATGGTATTCAACGTAGGCAATGCCACTCCCTGTCCTGCTTCAGCGCAGCCAGTGAGTACAAACAACGATATGATAAGAATCTTCTTCATTTCTTTACGTATATAATCCTGTCTTCCTTGCTGTCTCCAGCATATACTTCCTTATCTCCATCTGTTACTGTAATCCTATGAACAGCTCCAGGCTCTTTCTGGTACAGCAAATGGTACCGCCCTTTCTTGTAATCTTCCAATATCTTTTTAGGCAGTTGGTATTCAAAAGAAATACTTCTAGTCTCACCCGGTTCAATGGCCACAAAGCCTCCAAACACTTGCGCTTTGCCAATCTCCTCGTAGCTATCAGGAGATCCTGGCTTGGTGGTACGGTCATTGTCCATAAGACCTTCTGTTGTTAACAGTTTGGATCCCAATGGAACGTACAGCCTTACATAGTCGCGGTACCTTGTAGTCTTCCATGTAAACTTAGCGTTATTCTTGTAAGTTAACGTTACCTTTGCTTTTATTCTGTCTTGTTCTGGCAATAATTGGTAATTCACGTATCTATCCACGTACGGATCTGTCTTTAAAGCTCCTAAGTTAGCGTCAGCAACAAGCAAGAAGTCGCTCTCGCTCTCCCTGATCTCTCCGCCATAGCCAGCGCGTTCTATGAGGTTCTGCAGGCTTTTATCAGGAGAATAAAGAAGCAAACTCTTTTCTCTCACTGCTGTTGCCAATACCGTTAACAACGTCTTATACTGATCAACAGTCATTGCTCCTATCCGTTCCACCAGCTTGCCTTTTAACTTGGCAATGATCTCCTTGCGGTTAAATATATTTAATCCTTTCTGTTTATAAACAGCTCCAACCTGCTCTTCCAGCTGTTCCACCAAATTCTTGCTATTAAATGTTATCCCATCAATGGTGATAGGTCCAACGATGTCTAGCACTGCTTCCACTAAGTCAGGGTTAATCGCGATCACCATAGCAAAGTCAGTATCAGACGACGTTTCTATATTGTAAAAATCTATTACTTGCCTAGCGGAAGTGGGGAAATCAGGATACCAGTTAGCGTCTCTTAAAAACCATTGCCATTGCTTTACGTACTTTTGCAATGGAGGCGGAGCGATCTTATTCATTTTGTCCTTAGCGTTGTAATCCA
>JAZDGP010000016.1:0-45927 GCA_043806935.1 bacterium
GTGCAATGATCATGGAAGGGCGGTTCTCAACTGTTTTAGCTTGACCGCAAGCGGCTATGATCTCGTTAAAATTATGCCCGTCTATCTCCTGCACGTGCCATCCCCAAGCTTTCCATTTATCCACCAATGGCTCTAAAGGCATAACGCTTTCCGTAGGGCCGTCTATTTGTATATTATTCCTGTCCATAATGGCAATTAATCTAAATAACTTCTCCTTAGACGCCAGCATCCCAGCTTCCCAAGTCTGTCCCTCGTCCATCTCTCCGTCACTGACCAGACAATAAGTCCATCTTTTTTTATTGTCCATCCTGTCTGCCAAAGCAAACCCGACTGCTTGGGATAATCCCTGCCCCAATGGACCGCCAGACGTTTCCACTCCCTGCAGTCCATGGTTATTAGAGTGTCCCTGCAACCTGGAATTAATCTTCCGCAATGTATTTAACTCTTCTTTTGGGAAATAACCAACGTTCGCCAATGTAGCGTACAGCACTGGGCATATATGGGCGTTAGAAAGCACTACCCTATCCCTATCTTCCCACAACGGATCTTCCGGTTTGTGGTTAAGGATATTAAAATAAAGGGCAGTAAAGACATCTGCCATGCCTAAAGAACCAGCTGAATGGCCACTGCCAGCTGTTACTAACATCTGGATAATATCTTGCCGAATAGTATTAGCGACCAGCGCTAATTCTTGAGTATCAATTAAACGTTTCATTAAAGGAAGTATACCATTAAAAAAACAAGTTAAAAAGGATAAGCGCGCTTACCCTTCTTTTACTCTGCCACTTTTTTTAAACTAGCAAATGCTAATTTTGGCTCTGTTGCTCTTGCCAAATAACTTCCAACCACCAAGAAATCAGCTCCTGCTTTAACCAACGGCACAGCTGTTAAATCATTAATGCCTCCATCCACTCCGACTTTAACAGAAGGATATTTCTTTTTCACTTCCTTCACCTTTTCCGCAACTGTAGCATCATGTTCCTGTCCTTGCCTTCCTGGTTTGACAGCCAACAGCAACAAATAATCCACAAGTCCTTCCGTAAGATACCGATCCACTACTTCTATCCCAGTCTCCATGTTAATCGCCAACCCAGCTTCCTTTCCCATCTGCCTTATTTCCTTTAAAACATTCTCCAAATCATCCCCTGCTTCTGCCTGTACATACACTCGTTTCACCCTGCCAGCTGTCAGCCAATCATGTAAGACAGGCTCTGGATGGGAAACCATTAGATGGACTTCAAAGCTAACAGCGGTTTGCAACAATTTTAACTGCCCTGGATCATGGAAACTGACAGTTGGAACAAACACTCCGTCACAGACATCCAGATGCACAACATGAGTAAAAGATTCCAGCTTGTTGATCTGCCTCTGTACATCTCCCAACTCACGCTCCAGCACTGCTGGAATAATCTTGGTCATAATTTATCTAACTGCCGTATCCTTCTGAAATGCCTACCTGCTTTAGAGAACTTTGTTTTTAACCATACTTCCACCAATCGTTCCGTTTCTTTTTTAGTCAATGACCAAGCTCCAAACACCAATACATTGCTGTCATTATCCTGTCGAGACAGTGACACTTGTTTAACAGACATCCCTTCCACCGCTCTTACTCCTTTAATCCTATTAGCCGCTATAGCCATTCCAACCCCAGATCCGCATAAAAGAATTCCTCTTCCTTTTTCTTTCGCAACTGCCTTAGCTAACTTCCTAGCATAAATAGGATAATCGTCATCAGGAATAAGTTTATACGCTCCGTGGTCAACCACAACGTATCCACTGCTCTCCAGCCACGCTCTAATTCTCTCCTTAAGCTTAAACCCCGCATGGTCGCTGGCAATATGTATATTCATCTACTTGCTGTTTAAACGCTCTAAAATGCCCTGCACAAGCTGGTCAAAAACATCCGGAGGTATAGCCCCCTCCACTTTCACTCCGTTAAAGAAGAATGTGGGCGTTCCCCTCACTCCAGCAGCTATTCCTTCAGACAAATCCTGGTCAATCACAGCCTGGTAACTGTTGGCTGATAAACATTCTTCAAACTGTTTCTGGTTGAGTCCAACCGTGTTCGAGTGCCTCCGCAAAGCATCAAGCGACAAATCCTGCTGGTTAATGAACAGCAAATCATGATACTGCCAAAACTTCTCCTGCTCATGAGCGCACATTGACGCTTTAGCGGCATTCATGGCGTCAGGATGGATATCAGAAACAGGGAAATGGCGGTACTGGAACCTAACCTTGTCCTTGTACCGTGATTCCATCTTCCGTACAGTCGGGAACACTTCCCTGCAGAATGGGCATTGGAAATCGCCAAACTCAATTATAGTTAATTTCGCATTATCCGGCCCAATGGTTGGGTCCTTGGGATTGAACAAATTAACAGTCACGAAAGGATTATCTCCAGTCTTATCAGCGATCTCCGTGCTAGCTGGAGTAAATGACTGGGAAATGGTTTCTAACGTAGTTGGACCATTTCCCACTCGGTACAAATAAGCATTACGGCCAACATACAAAATAAACAACAGGACAAACCCTCCTCCAAGCCAGAAGAGAATGCCCCACCAGCGAAGGTACCACGGATGCGGCTGGTATGAATAAGTGTCCATAATCACTCTTTAGTATAGCTGGTCAGGTCACAACTGCCAATTGACCATCCAGGGGAACAGCTGGATGAACGCTCCTGTTACTGTTCTCCACCAACCAGCCAGTAACAATACGCCAAGGATAACCAATACCCAACCAGCGATCTTTTGAATAACTGCCAATACACCGTCTACCTCACGCAATCGTACAAGTAGCTTGTCAGCAAACAAGCTAATAGCCATAAACGGGAGTATTAAGCCCAAGGTAAACACGACAAGCAATAATACTCCCTGCCCAACTGTTCCCTGCACTGACGCTAAGATCAAAATGGTGGCTAGCAAAGGCCCAATGCAAGGCGTCCATCCAAAACCAAACGTCACCCCCACCAAAAAAGAATTGAAGTAATGGAATCTGCCAGCCAACCCAGACAATGCCAGACGTTTCTCTCTGTACAACGAGCTATTTTTAAAAAACTCCAGCACGTGTAGACCAAACAATACAACAAAGACCCCGCCGATCTTCTCTAGCAGCAAACGATGTTTGGCTAATGTCTGCCCGATCACGCTCGCTCCAAGCCCAAGCAAGACAAACACTAAACCAAAACCAAGAGAAAATAACAAAGCGCTTAAGCCAAGTTTTTTATTTCCCTGCTGCCTGCTCCCCACTCCTGCTAAGTAACTCAAGTACGTTGGGATGACTGGCAGGACACAAGGAGAAAAGAAAGCCAGCACTCCCCCGATAAAAGCGACAAAGACGGAAATATCAACGGTGATCATCTAAAAAGACGCTCCAGATGGAAAGCCAAACAAAGCAATTTCTCTTCCTGCCATGGAGCGGCTTGGAGCTGCAAACCTACTGGTAATCGCTTTCCATTCTTCTCCGCCCAACCGCAATTCATGGATAGCCCAGGCAGTCCAGCTAAATTAGCTGGAACAGTAAAAATATCAGATAAATACATTGCCATGGGGTCATTTACCTTCTCTCCCAATTTCCAAGCCGCTACAGGGCTGGTAGGACCTGCGATAACGTCAACATCATGAAACGCTTTGGTAAAATCATCACTGACAAGACGCCTCATCTTTAACGCTTGTTTGTAATACGCGTCATAATAACCAGCAGACAAAATGTATGTTCCCAACATGATCCGTCTTCTCACTTCAGCCCCAAATCCCTTCCCTCTTGTTTCTCTTATAACTGTTTCAAAATCATCTCCTTCTGTTCTCTCCCCATACCGCATGCCGTCATACTTGGCTAAGTTGGAAGACGTTTCCGCAGGTTGGATTAGATAGTACGTAGCTAAAGCCTGCGGAGAATGCGGCAATGATATTTCTTTTACATTCACTCCCAATTCTTCCATCCGTTCTATTGCCTTTAGCACCTTCTCCTTCACCTCTTTTTCTATCCCTTCAGCCAAATATTCTCTTGGCAATCCCACTGTCATTCCCTTTACATCTGCGTCCAATCCAGCCAAATAGTCAGGTACAGCTTTAGCAACAGCTGTAGCGTCATGATGATCATCTCCAGCCATTGCCTGCAAGACAATAGCCGCGTCTTCCACAGTATTAGCAATTGGGCCAATCTGGTCTAAAGAGGAAGCTAAAGCGATTAAGCCGTAACGGCTGACTCTCCCATACGTTGGTTTTAATCCCACTACTCCGCACAAAGACGCTGGCTGCCTTATTGATCCCCCAGTATCTGTCCCCAGAGAGAACACTACCTCACCGCTAGCCACTGACGCCGCCGACCCGCCGGATGATCCGCCAGGCACAAGGGAATGATCATTGGGATTGTGGACTGGGCCATAAGCGGAATTCTCATTGGAAGAACCCATTGCGAACTCGTCGCAATTGAGCTTGCCAACAGGAATCGCTCCCTGATCCAACAGCTTCTGTACAGCAGTAGCAGTGTAGGAACTGACGTGTTTATCTAAAATCTTAGAAGCGCAAGTTGCTCTATGCCCTTCATACTGTAAAACATCTTTAATGCCAAACGGTACACCTGACAATGGCAGCCATTTACTGTTCTTATCCTGTTGCTTAGCTATTGCCAACGCCTCTTCTCCCAATACCGTAATAAACGTGTTTATCTCCTTGTCTTTTTCTATCTTCTCCAATGACGCTTCCACCAGCTCCACGCAAGTGAATTCTTTATTCTTCAACCCTTCCTGTATTTTCCTAATCGTCAATTCTTTAAGATTCATTCCTGACTGATGGCGTAATGATTAACCCTGCTTCATGGCGAGGAGCTTGATCAGCTAGTTTCTCAGGTTCCAGCCATGGCTTTACTTCATCTTCTCTAAACAACTGGCTGTCTGTTATCTGGTAAAGTGGTTGTATGGCAGACAGGTCAAATTTAGACAGCTGTCCAACGTAGTCCAAGATGGACGACAGTTGTTCTTGGTACTCCTTAAGTTCATTAGCGGGCAGTTCCATTCTGGAAAGGTCCGTTAGCTTTTTTACTTGTTCTAAAGGGATTGGCATGAATGAATTATAGCACACGCCAGCTCTTGCAATCTTAAATAAAAAGCTAGATACTATTAATATTAAAAACTAACCAATTTATTTATGAGAATGGGAAAAGAGATCGGTGAAAAAATAATGCCCATACATGAAGGACGAGGCAGGAAAGGCATAAAAATTAAACCGAAAATGGACATTGAGCCAGAAGCCGCTTCCGTTGATTTTGAGGATGAAAGCAGACTACAAGCTAAAGATCCGTTAAAAAACTACGTTCCGATTGAAAATGTTCCTAGTGAAGATCTTGATCCCCTAGAACAATTAATACAAAAAGAAAAGAGGGAAATGAAAGGCAGGGACTAAAAAAGTTAGGCGCTATTAATATTAAAAGGTCTCACACAAACGTTATGTGTGAGACCCAACTGTTTCACTTTATTCACTATTTCCCTAACTCCTTGAGCTCCTTGTAGGTTTCTAACAGGAGCTCGTCTGGAAGATCAGTGAGGTTGATATACAACTTGCCTTCGGCCAACTGGCGATTTTCCCAGTTGGAACAATGCCTTAGATAATCTCGTATATCTGGTATCTGTAGTCTAGCAAGTTCAAACAAAGGAGTGCCGGGGATAGGACACAGTATGTAAGGAGTGACAAGAATCCGATAATCTCGCACAAACCTTACGACAGCTTGTAAAGATTCCCGGGTTTCTCCTGGCAAACCTAGTAAGAAGAAGGCCGCGGGCCTAATTCCTGCTTCCAACGTCATGTTAACAGCATTCACGGCTTTGGCCGCAGTCGTACCTTTGTCAGCAAACGATAGCGCCTGATTTGAAAACGACTCTATCCCGAGATAAAGAACTTTGCAACCTGCCTTTTTCATTCGCTTCAACTTCGATAGGTTAACTGCGTCAACTCGAGAATGTCCGGCCCATCTCAGCCCTAAACTACTGACTAAACCATAGATCTCCTCCTGCATTTCTGCGGACAAGAGTGTCAGATTGTCGTCTTGGAAACGGATTGCCGACGCACCGGCATCAGTCCACATTTTCATCTCTTGCCAAACTAAATGTGTGGGCTTGCACCTAATTGCATGACCGAAGAATTGACCACAGAAACCGCAGTTCTTGAGTCTCGGACAACCTCGAGACACCATCATGTTATTTATGATGCCACCAGACATACCGACGGCACGCAAATGTGATCTGTTAATGCCGGATATGTACCAAGAGAGATCGAATAACTTGAATGCGGGTAGAATGAAATCCTCGGGATTAAGGTACGACGTAGCTGAAACTATGCGCGGTTTGTCATCTCCAACAGCTGATCTTCCTTTAGAATTGATGAGGTGTTTATCCTGTAATAACTCAACAACTGTTTTTTCTCCCTCACCTATCACGGCGATGTCAAAGTCCAAAAACTGTCGGATCAGCTCGGGAGCACATGTAACTAGCGGTCCCCCAAGCATCAGTTTGGCTTTTGGGTTCAACTCACGGAGATGGGGAATAATTACCTCGAGATCCGCGAACTGATTAATCATACCTGTAATGCCAAAAACATCGGCATCTTTACAAACTTCTGGCGTTAACTGCTGTTGTGCACATATATCAACTACCTGTACTTCATGTCCAACATGTAACAATGCTGCTGCCACTGCGGCAAGACCCTCAGGAAAAAATCGTGTTTTCTCACCAGAGGTATTATCGGAGTCAATCGACAATGACGGATTCACTAGCACTACTTTCATTTCAGACACCTCCTTTTTATATTATCTTAAAATGTGCAACCTTATTTATTGAATAACGTTTGATTCTAGTATAAATGTTATATGTTGTCCAGCCCAACAACAAAATAAAAATAATGTCCTCCATGCACTTCTTTTAGTCGTGCGGGGTTCCCTGGCAAGGTAGTAAACAGCGAGAGTAACTCGCTGTTTTTAATTTACTTCTTCCCTCTTTCCGTAATAATCGTCTCAGCCACGTTCTTAGGCACTTCCTCGTAACGGCCAAACTCCATGGAATAGCTTCCTCTGCCTTGAGTCATAGAACGCAACGCGGTGGCATAACCAAACATAGTGGATAGAGGGACATCTGCGTACACTGCTTTGCCTCCGCCAGGACGGTCTATCATCTCACGGATCTGACCACGTTTGGCATTGAGATCTCCTATCACATCGCCCATGTACTCTTCAGGAATAACCACTTCCACCTTCATAATAGGCTCTAAGATGATAGGATTTGCTTTCCTAAAAGCGTCCTGGAACGCTATTGATCCAGCCACTTTAAACGCAGCTTCAGAAGAGTCCACGTCATGGTACGAACCGTCATAAACAGCGGCCCTGACATTAATGACAGGAAAACCAGCTAACACTCCGTTCTGCATCGCTTCCTTAATTCCTTTGTTAATAGGCTGTATAAATTCTCTAGGAATAGATCCTCCCTTAATCTCGTCCACAAACTCGTACGTCTCTCCTGTTTCAGACTTGAGCGGCTCTACTCTTAACCAGCAATGGCCGTACTGCCCTCTTCCCCCTGACTGCTTGATATACTTGCCTTCAGCCTGCGCTGTGCCTTTAATAGTTTCTTTATACGCTACTTGAGGTTTCCCTACGTTCGCTTCCACCTTAAACTCCCGTTTCATCCTCTCCACAATAATATCCAAATGCAGCTCTCCCATGCCTGCTATAATCGTCTGCCCAGTTTCCTGGTCAGTCCTGACCCTAAAGGTCGGATCCTCTTCAGCTAGTTTCTGCAAAGCCATTCCCATCTTCTCCTGGTCAGCTTTAGTCTTAGGCTCCACTGCCAAGTCAATGACTGGCTCTGGGAAGACAATGGATTCCAATAATACTTGCCTGTCTTCCGCGCATAACGTGTTGCCTGTAGTCGTTCCTTTCAATCCCACGATAGCGGCAATCTCTCCAGCATAAACTTCGTCCACGTCCTCTCTAGAATTAGCGTGCAGCCTTACGATTCTTCCAACACGTTCTTTCTCTCCAGTAGTTGTGTTAACGACATAGGAACCAGCTTGTAAAATGCCAGAATAAGTTCTAAAGAATATTAATTTGCCTACAAAAGGATCAGTAGCGACCTTAAAGGCTAAAGCACAAAATGGTTCATTGTCAGCTGGATGAATCTCCACAAGTTTATCATGGTCAATAAGATCATGGGCTTTAAGCGGAGGCACATCCAAGGGGCTTGGCAAATAGTCAATGACAGCGTCCAGCATCTTTTGCACTCCCTTGTTCTTAAGAGCTGAACCGCATAACACCGGCACGATCTTATTGGCAATCGTCCCTTTGCGCAAACCTTTTTTCAATTCCTCAACAGTCAATTCCTGCCCGTTCAAAAACTTCTCTACCAGATCATCGTCAGCCCCGGCAATCGCTTCCACCAGTTCTTTCCTATATTTCTCAACCGTCTCTTTCATCTCAGCCGGCACCTCTGTTTCCTCCACATCCTTCCCTAAATCATCTCTGTAGTAATAAGCTTTCCTTACCAAGAGATCCACAATCCCCTGAAATGTTTCCGCGGCTCCAATCGGCAATTGGATTGGATGAGCGTTCTTGGTCAGACGGTCATGAATGGATTTTAAATCAAAAGAAAAATCAGCTCCCATCCTGTCCATCTTGTTGATAAAAGCCAGCCTAGGCACTCCATAATCGTCAGCATAACGCCAATTGGTTTCTGACTGCGATTCCACTCCAGCAACGCCATCAAAAACAACCACGCCTCCGTCTAACACTCTTAAACTCCGTTTCACTTCCACCGTGAAATCAATATGCCCGGGAGTGTCAATAAGGTTAATGCGGTAATCATTCCAAAAACAGGTAGTGGCAGCCGCCGTGATAGTAATCCCACGTTCCTGTTCCTGCTCCATCCAGTCCATTGTAGCTTCTCCTTCATGCACTTCCCCTATCTTATGCTTCTTGCCTGTATAAAACAAAACACGCTCTGATACCGTGGTCTTGCCAGCGTCAATGTGAGCTATAATGCCGATATTTCTGGTTTTTTCCAATGAATATTGCCGTGGCATATGTGATTATTTATAAAAAAGGCTATTTACTGTCCAAAGATAGAAATACTACTTACCTCATGATAGCAAAGTGAGCGAATGCCCTGTTGGCTTCCGCCATCTTGTGCACGTCTTGTTTCTTCTTAAACGCTTCTCCCTGCTCCTGGGAAGCTAACATCAATTCCTCTGCCAGCTTCTCGGCCATGGGCTTGCCTTTCTTGCTTGTAGCAGCCGTGATAATCCATCTAAACGTTAAGGTCTGTTTCCTGTCTCCAGAGACTGGGATCGGCACTTGGTAATTAGCTCCTCCAACCCTGCGGCTCTTTACTTCAACAACAGGTGAAACATTCTTTAAAGCAAGATCAAAGACTTCCAAAGGGTCCTGCTTGGTCTTCTGGGAAATGATATCAAAAGCTTTATAGACAATAGTCTGGGCCACTGTCTTTTTCCCCCTCTCCATGATGGTATTAATAAACTTAGCGATGATCGGGTTGCCGAACTTCGGATCAGGACTAATAGCTCGCTTTTGCGCTCGTTTGCCTCTCATATTAGCTCTTTGGTTTCTTAGCTCCGTACAGAGATCGCCCCTGCTTACGGTTAGACACTCCCTGGGTGTCATAAACGCCTCTCACAATGTGGTATCTAACACCAGGCAAGTCTTTCACCCTTCCGCCTCTTACCAACACAATGGAGTGTTCTTGCAAGTTATGCCCTTCTCCAGGGATGTAAGCTGTTACTTCCATGCCATTGGATAATCTAACACGAGCAATCTTCCGTAAAGCAGAGTTAGGCTTCTTAGGGGTCATTGTACGCACTTGCAGGCACACTCCACGCTTCAACGGGTTGCCTTTAGCCATATCATGGCGCCTACGCTTTAACACGTCCAAAGACGGCTGCATGGCAGGAGCTTTAGACTTCTTGCTGTTTGATTTCCTTCCCTTTCTGATTAACTGCCGTATAGTTGGCATAGACTTGGATAAAAATAGCAGAAGCTAAGGAAAGGGTCAATAGATTAAGTACTTTTATATCTAACTTGACTTTATTTTAACTTTTAATGATAACAAGTATTATTTACTCACTACCGTTTTTTATTTCCACCCCTCCACCAACCCCCTAATGCTCCCAGATCCAATCGCCAGTGGTTTTCCTTCCTTCGTGGGACAATAGTTTTTTGTGTTTATTATAGTTAAGCAGCGACTCTACTTAACTCAGAGCCGCTGTTTTATAATCTCAAAAAGATCGTCAAGACCTTTTTTATCAGAGAAGGCATGATCGGAGTTTGGTAAAAGCGTATAACTAGATTGTCCGATACAGGAATGGTAACTTCCAGCGACCAGATATCCACCGCGTCCAGCGCCAACAATATGTATATCTTTTTTCTTTGCGTGTTGCGCGGCTTTTTCAATCGATGGCGCAAGAGAGAGAGATTCAACGAACTCGGGCGATAATTCCACTTGGCTTTGTCCATCATCGTATATCAACGTACCGTCACGATACCGTATGTTTGGAATAACTATGTCCGCAATCGCCAGAGACGGTTCAACTAATAACAAAGGGTATGAATTCTGAAGTTGCAAAGCAACGTACGCGCCCAGACTGTGGGCAATAATCATTGTTGGATTATTACGATGGACTATTTCTTCAATTCTTTCTACTTCTTTCTGGAATGAATAAGAGCCAAATTGCACGCGCTGATACAGCTCGACCCCTTCATAGGCACACTTTTGTTCTTCAAGAAATCGTTGTATTTCTCTGTATAGATAACTGTCTGCGTTTTCAAATAACCCATGTATATATGTAATGCGATGGTTCATGGTTTTAATTATAGTATAATGCGTAATTAAAAACACCTAACGACGAGAAAATATCCTCATCGTTATTTTATTTCCACCCCTCCACCAATCCCCTAATGCTCCCTGCTCCAATCGTTAATAGCTTTCCACCTTTCTTACTTAACTCCACCAACATATTTCTCATCTCCTCATTATCATTAGGCACATGCAATTTCATGTCAACAGGCTTTCCTTTTTCAATCTCTCTCCCCAGATCTTCATGAGTAATTGGAATATCCTGCTCTCTCCCAGCCACATGGTACAAAGGAGCGATCACTAACTCACTCGGATGGTTATCGTCAAAACAACGGCCAAACTCTTTTAATAACGCATTTAACCTTGCTCTCTGGTGAGGCTGGAACACAACAACCAATCGATCATTACCAAACTTCTCCCTAGTTGCCTGCAAAGTAGCTTTAATCTCCGTTGGATGATGCCCATAATCGTCATACCAATCAAGAGAACCAAACTTTCCCATAAATTCAAACCGTCTGCCAACACCAGGGAAGCTTCTTAACGCCTCTTCAATAACCTTGCGCTCTATCCCCAGCGCTTCTCCCACAAGCATAGCCGCTTGTGCGTTTAAACGATTATGCTTGCCTGGAACCATTAATTCAATGTCACTGCTCTCATACCACTTCACATGATGGCTATTAACAACATCGTGTATATTCACATCACCGTTATAAGCAACCACCAAACCGTCAGGAGGAAGATTATCCAAAAACTTCCTAAACGATTCCTTAATCTCATTCAGTCCATTGACGTAATAATCCGTATGATCAAGATCAATGTTGAGTACTACAACGATCTTAGGAAAGAACTGGTGGAAGCTCCTGTCATACTCGTCGGCTTCTATAACCAAATATTTACTGCCACCGATTCTTGTCTCGTGGTTCCATTCCTTCATTGTCCCGCCCACAAACACCGTTGGATCCAATCCAGCTTTCTCCATCATCCAGCCGATCATGGCGGTGGTAGTAGTCTTGCCATGGGTGCCGCAGACAGCAATGGTAAACTTTTCTTTAGTGATTCTCCCAGTCCATTCCGCCCGTTTGACTACTGGTATGTTCCTCCTCTGTAATTCCAACAGCTCCGGATAACTAGGGCTAGACGGAGTGATCGCTGAGTTGATAATGGCTTCCGTAATATCAGAAGGTATCTGTTCTGGATGAACTCCATAATGAATAACAGCTCCCTTAGCAGACAACCTGTCTGTTACTAATGACGGGGCTAAATCACTGCCAGACACTCTGTAACCTTGCTTTAAAGCCCAGTAAGCCAGCCACTGCATGCCTACTCTGCCAATGCCGACAAGATAGAGATGTTGTTTTATTTTTGTACTCACGGTTTAACAAAAACTGTTTTACCTAATGCTTTGATGGCGTGCTGAGCGCGCTCTGCCAATTGAGGGTTCTCATACACACCATCCTCTCCGAGTTCTCTAAACACGTCTTTTATGGCGTCCACGCTCATTCCCCCATTGGGGAAATCGATTCTCCACCTATCTCCGTCCGGTCTTACTATAATAGGATGACCGTCAAAATAAGGCTGTCTCTGAGTATCAATAGCCATTTCTTTTAACACGTAACGCTGTAACTGATAATCTTTATTAACCAACGGTCGGAAAATATATTTGGCGACCAAACCATTATCGTCTTTAGTGATCACTTGCACGTCATACCCTTTAGTCGCTACTTGCATTGTTTCACCTTTAGCCGGCGTAAATAAATCTACGCCCTGACACCGCAACACTCCTGTTTTTCCATCAATTTCCATGCCAATGTTTTTAGCCAGATCACTAAATCCTTTACCCAATTGCAAATCAACATTATTCATTGTTTTTACATTGCGCTCAATGTTTGTCGGGTCGTCTATATAATCTTTTCTCAATTCTGATTCTCTATACGATCTACCAATTTGCTCTTGTTCATTCATTTTATTATTCTCACTAATATCAATCTTTTGTTCTTTGCCTTCACTTTGTGTTTGTTCAGGAGCTACTGCTTTTGGCGGTAACGTTTCCTCAACTTGTGATACACCCGTTCCCTCGATTTTTGTTTGCTCTGGCTGATCAGCATTAACCGCGTCGATTATAAAAGACCCAATCTTCGCTCTAACCGCTGGCGATTGTTTGTCCCACATACTCTCCAAAAATACCCTACGCAACCACTTTATATTGTTCACCCTCTGAGTAACTTTGTTCCCTTTATCTTCCAACCATGTATTGTACACTAAATCAAACCGTCTATGATCTTGTTCAGTTATTGGGCCATCTTGCAATTCACCCAAACGGCTAAAAAATTCTTCCTTGGTAGGCTTGCCTTGAAAAAGAAAATCAACATTATCTCTAGCCAGATTTTCAGCCTTATCAAAAAGAACAGTGTATTGCTTTTCTGGAGATATACTAGTATCAATATTTTGTTTTTCTGTAGATATTTCCGGTTTAACATCATCTGCTTGTTCTTTAACTTTAGCCTCCGGCTGTTCAGGAGTTTGTTCTGCTGATCCATTCCAATTTTTTATTGTCTGCCGTAAAGCATTATAACCGCCAGCTCGAACCACTCCCTTGGTACGATAAGCATACCAAGCTTCTTCTGCCGCCTGTTCTTCATTAAATGTTAACTCTCCGCCTTTCCTACCAGCTAAAGCCTCAATATATTGATCATGAGTGGTGGTCTTTTCTTTTATCATGGAAACGAACTGATCCGTTGCTTTTTCAGCGTCTGATACCTTATTACCAAGCTCTACCTCTACTCTCTGTCCGTTTATATTAACGGTCTTTGTGCCGGTTGCAACTTCTTCTGGAGTTTCCACTTTCTCCTCTGGCTGCGCTGCTAACTGGTCAAAAGTCTCTTTTTTTACACCAGTATCTCTCTTCATGCCTCTCATCAACGGAACATCGTCTTGTTTTTTATTTAAATCTTCATTTTCAGTGGTTATTGTTGGCGTTTCCAATCTTGCTATCGGTTCCATTGGCTGAAGCTTTTCTTGTTCAATCGGCATTTCCCTCAATTTCGTCTCTGGTTTTATCATTTCCACCTTCTGGCTGCTGGCTGGACGCTCTATCTCTTCCATCATAGTATGCTCAACAGGCACGGTATTAATTTCTGTTGTTTGATTAGCCTCCTCTTGTTTAAACAGTTTTTCCGTCATTCCCATCGCCAACTTACTAAAAAAATTCTCATTCCTTACTTTAAGCCCAGGGAATACTTTATTAATCTGTCCTAAATATTCCATTGCTCGTTTATATTCAGGGGTATCACTCACAGTTCCAGGTTGACGATTTTCACTATCTAACAGCTTGAGAGCCACGCCAAGATCAGTCAATTGACTTAAATTAGTCATATCAAGACCATTTGCTTTTAACTGTTTATACACCTGGTAAATTTCTTCTTCCCGCACATCACCAGTAACCTCATCAAAGACAACTGGGCGGTATTTATTAGGGTCTACCAATTCGCCAGTTTTTAAATAATGCAACCAACTCTTCAAATCTTGTTTGGCGATCTCATTGTTTTTAAACTCTTGATGTAATACTGCTTCTGGTATGTGCCCCGCTATTTCTGGTTTATCAGATAATCCCACCAGAGTCTCTTTCTCCTTTTGGCCAGGGGCTGGTAATTCTTCTGTCGCCACCATACTTTTTTCTGTTACCGGCTGATCGGTAGCTATATCATTATGGGATCCTGGCGCTTCAAACAGTTTGCTGATCTCCCGCGGAGCGATCCGTTCAAGGCTTTTTCCTTGGTAAAAACCGACTCCGTCTTCATCTCTCCAAATTTGCACCGTTCTTGATAAGTCACCGTGTTTGATTTCCACTTCCTGGCTCCCTGGTGCGACTTTGATTTCATAGCCCTCCGGCAGCCGATCCGCTCCGCTCTTGGGATCATACTTGATAAAATCTTTACCAGTCAGGGCGTAAATCACTCCTTCCTTCATCTGCACCGGTTGCTTTTGCCACCCTGCAATCGCTGATTCAATTTCTTTAGTCTTGTCTTCCGGCAATTGCTCAGCTGACGTCAGATGGTCAGGGACAATAGAACCGCCAACATTACTCCGTACAGCCGCACGCAACGCTTCATTGCCAGACAGAACGTTATACGCCGCTTGTTGTTCTTTCCCAACTCCTTCAACAGTTGGAGTTGTTAAAACTGTAGCTACACTTTCTTGTTTTGACGTTACGATTGGCGTTTCAGTGGTTGATTTTGAAACATTTGGTAAATGTTCTTCTACTCTAACGCCAGTCTCCATATCTAAATGAGATGTTTCATGTATTCTCTTTAAATTAATAACTTCATTATCAGTTGGTACTTTCCCTAGTATTGACGCTGTATTAGTATTATTTTCAACCGCATTCGATGGTGCTGGTGGCATTTCTTCTGTTTTACTAGTTGTCCCTTCAACAATGTTAGTCTTTGTTGCCATTTCATGTATTCCTCTTAATTTAGCACCCGTATCCTTTTCCATAATCCCAACTTTTAATCTTTCAACAGTGTCTTCTTCTGATGCTGATTCTGTCTGTATGTCAGTCTTTACTTCATCCGCAGGACTTTCAGTTTTCTTTTGTTCCAATAATATTCCCAACGCTGTTGCTTTATCTTTATCCGCTACCTTGCCGTACTCAATAGGGCGATCACTCACAGCGGTTCTTTGCGCCAATATTTCTTCCTTGGAAACACCGCCTACGTTCATATTCAAAGACGTGTCTAACGGTTTTATCGCCTCAGCTCCAGTTGCTTGGCTTGGCCCAGCCTGTGAGAACAAAGAATCTATCCATTGGTGAATTTCACGCGCCCCAGTTTTGACCATACCGATCCTAGATATTCTATCCACGTTGTTCATGTAGACGTTCAAAGGATTGATTTCGTCCCTAACCAACCCTTTGCCAAATTGCTCCCGCAAAGCCGGATGCAAGTCATCAATATGTATTTTAACCGGAGTAGTGAGCCGTTCTATAAAACTTCCTCCATGTCCCCCTATAGCTGCCATTGTAGGCGCCAACAAAGATAACCCTTGCGCTCCTAAGCTAAACACTCCCATGCCAGCTTGGACCACTCCCAAAGACTTTCCAGTCTTAGTCTTACCTTCTTTAATGGTCTTTAACGCTTTAGCTATAGGCTCCAAGTACGCTCCATACAACTTTTCTTTCAATCCCTCTTTATCCGTCTGTTTCATGATCCTCTCTACCGCTCCAGCTCCCAGCCCCACCAACCCTCTGGCTGCCAAAAATCCGCTCCATGTAAGAGCTCCGTTCAAAGCATAACGGGCGTTAGCAGCCCACTGCCCTTTAATCTTCACGTACCGTTCTGTCGCTTCATTCACCTGTTTCTTTACGTCCTTAGTAACCTCCGCGTACCTCAATTCATTATTTCCTAAAATCTTGTCCAGTGATCCCTGTTTTTTCACCTTCTCTTCAGGACTTAATTTCTGGAAATCTTCATATGCTTCACGGCTCAACGCCAATTCCCTCTTGCCATACATATATTCCGCTTCAACTAACAATTTTTTCTTGTCATCGTTATACACTCCCATCGCTTCAATCTCTTCCAACCGTTTGTGGTAACTCTCCTGCCTCTGCCTGTCTTTCATAGCTTGTACCTCTGGACCGCGCAGCAATCTAGCAACTTCTCTCCTCATCTCTTTCCTCTGTTGTGGAGTCAAATTAACGTTATTCCTAATCTCTTCAGTAAGCTCCCTATACTTCCCCAATGTCTGTTTAAACTTCTCTGTTCCCTCTTTAGGCGTCTCTTGCCTCAACACACCAGACAGTTCTTCCATCTTTTCTTTCACAGCTCCACGCTGTTCATAAGACCGCGCTAATTGCCCGCCTTCAGTCGTCTGCAGCCAAGTCCTCATCTTCTCCATCCATGGCTTGTCCCCCTTGCCAAGCACTGAATAAAGACCTGCGGTAGCCGCGTTCTCCACCAGCTTCCAACCGGAAACCTTAGCTGCCATGTCCCAAACAGACATACCCAGCTTTACTGCCACTAACTTACCAGCATTCTCTTGTTGTAGCTGTTCAGCTTTAGTTTTCTTCCTTTCCTTCTTTGGTTCTGTTCCTACTTTATCCAAAAACTGCTGCCATTCATATTGTTTTTCATGTTCCTCCTCTTGTTTTTCTTCCTTCCTCTTTTGTTCTTTCTTTTCTTCGTGCTCCTCTAAAAGTCTCTCGTATGATTGCTGGGCTAATTCTTTTAATCGTTCCTCTTCTGCTTGTAATTTACTCCTTTCCGTTTGCAACACTGACATCTTCTCTTCCAAATCTCGCAATAAATCTTTCCTTCCCCCTTGGCTAGCTTCATACTCACGTTCTAACCGTTCCAGCTTCGCTTCCACTTTGTTCCGTTTCTCCCTTGGCGTCTCTTCTCCCTTTTTCTTATACTGATTAAAATTCGTCAACGACAGTCCCACAGTCTTTACTCCACCGTCTCCCACATCCAAAGAATAATCCACCACATCTTTGTTTATCTTATTCCATTCCTCTTCCGCGGCTCCAAATGCGTGCTTCATCCCTGTTTTTATAGCAATCTTCTTTTGTTCATCTTTAACATAGGAAAAATCCTCCAGCTTCCCTATCGCCTGGTTGAGTTCTTCTAAAGATTTTTTACGCACTTCGTCCATTCGTTTGATTACCTGTTCCTTAGTAATCAACTCTCCTTCCTTCCCATCTGTTTTCTTCTCCAGTGCTACTATCGATTCTTTCTTAGCCATACTTACATTGTTTTAAGCTTGTCTAAAATCTTCTTCCGTTCCTGTTCGTTCTCTTCCTTAGTTGCAGCTGCCGCTATTACAAGCCATTCCTTCCAAAGCCTGCTCATCTCCAAATGGTACTTCTTATACACCTCTACGATTCTCTTCATTGCTTCCTGATAAATCATTGTCGTGTTAATTGTTCTATCTCTCCGCTCGTATCAGCGTCAAGATCAGCTAAACTGTCGTCTCCATCTTGGACAATCTTTTCCAAATCATCTACGTACTGTTCGTCCACTGGTGTTGTCTTTCCTGCCACGTACATATCCTCCAACAAATGGTAAAATTCAACAGCTTCGCTAAGATTCAGTTGAGAAGTTTTTTCCAGCATCTGTTCTTTCTCTTCGTAAGCTACTGGCAGGGATAGAATGAAAGCGGTCAAACGTTCTCCCAAAGCGGCCGCGTCTTTTTCTTCTAATGGAATAGACATAAGTTATTTATACAAAAGATAATACCCAGCTTGTAACTGTCTGAAACACCACTGGCAGGATGTTGCTGCCAAGCAGCCTGTCGATAATAACTAAAGTAAGAAGAAGGACTGGGCCGTAACTGGCTAATTCTAGCTTAAAACGGTAGAAACGTTGCGGTAAGATATCAAAAAGGAACTGGGCGCCGTCTAATGGAGGAAGAGGAATAAGATTGAATATCATTAAGACGACATTGACTACAACCAGGCTGACAAGGAATTGGATTAACAAATTCTCCGTATCCAAACCAAATACTCCTAAGGAAAGTTTTAACAACAGAATAATAACAAAGATAGAAACTAGATTTGCAAAAGGACCGGCTAAAGACACTAGAGTCGCTCCCCAGCGCTGCCATTTAAGGCGAGTGGGATCATAAGGAACAGGCTTGCCCCATCCAAAGCCAAACACCAAAAGGCTGAAAAATCCTAAAATATCCAAATGAGCCAATGGATTAAGGGTCAATCTGCCGTAGCTTTCAGGCGTTCCGTCTCCCTGCCCATGAGCTGCCAAGGCATGGGAAAACTCATGCACTGTAATGCCGTACAAAATGGCTAATAGCCAAACAACAAATGCTAATGGCTGGTCTGTTAAGAATTGAATAGGCATCTCTTGACTGTCATTATGTTACGGAGTATAGTATAGCACATTGTATGGCCAGAATATGCGACATATGCGCCAGGGGTCCGCGCACGACTGTTTCAAGAAGCCACTCTCGCCAAGCGGCTAAGGGATGGCATCTTATAAATATCCAGAAGAAGAAAGTAAACGGCAAGAGTCTCTCTCTTTGCACCAGATGCATTAAGAATACGAAATAACCGCCCTTAGGCGGTTTTTCATTGTCCCTCCCCTCTAATCACTAACAGCCCTTTAGTCACTTCAATGCCAGTGACTGTAAAGTTGGGCGTACTGAAACCTTTATCCAGCTTAACCCCTCCTTGTCCAAGCACTTTCTTTACCGCCACAACTGGCACTGGCCACCAACCAAACCTCACTTTCCTGATCTCTAATTTCACCACACCCTTTTCCACAAAAGGAGCCACCCTAACCAACAGTTTTCCTTTAACCGGCTGTTCTATATCACCCCACACTTCAATCTCTCCGTCTAATAATTTGCCGTCAATATTCTTAACAGGACTCTTTTCCAATTCTTTAGCTAAATACGGAGCAGCAACTGCCCGCAACTCTCCTTCCGTAAACTTCAACTCCACCTCTTTTCCTTTAAACTTTCCACTTCCAATATCCAATACAGTCTGCCAACGGTTGTTCAAATCCTTTAAATCCACCTTTTCCTCCACTACAGGCTGTTCTGGATTGCTCAAACGATTCCAAAACACAGCTCCAGCTGGATTAGCTAACAGCAATACGGTTATAACCAATGGAATGAAAAACTGTTTCATACCAACAGTATACACTACCGAACCGTTTTGTGTAGACAGTGAATACTTTAGCCAAGAAATAAGCAAGACGACGGCTGTCCCTAAAGTTAACAACTGTCTTGTAAAGAATTGCCTAAGCGATACGATAGAAATAAGGAGGTAAACAATGCGGCTAGCATATCAAATACCACAACGGGAGCAGTTGGTGATGCTCACGGCTAGGGATGAGGAAGCCTGGCTGGCAAAAACATCTTTGCTGCCATTGCCAGACAAGGTTAAAGTCTATGTCAGCAAACGGAACAACCACTACTGTCTGCAATTCAGCCAAAGGAGAGATATTAATTATACTTATTATTCTTACTACGAAGACTCTCTGGAACAATTGATTGTTGTCTTACAGCATCTTGTACAGCCAGCACTCCTCTCCCCAGCCGCCTGACGCGTCTCCCTGCTTCAAATCCACCCATCAACCACGGGTGGATTTTTTTTACCCACTGGACTACAATGCGCTCATCGGGGTATGGCGCAGTTGGCTAGCGCGCATGCATGGGGTGCATGAGGCCGTGGGTTCAAGTCCCGCTACCCCGACCAAGGTAAACTCTACCATCGAAACGGTTATTAATCTTGTCAATGTTTAAAGGTTAAAGTTAATAATGTGATAAAATAGCGAACATGAATAAGCGATTTTCCATAATTTCACTTTTCACTGGTTGCGGCGGTCTCGATCTCGGGTTCGTTGGCGGTTTTGAATTTCTAGGCAAAAAATACTCGAAAAGAAATTTTGATATTATTTGGGCTAATGACATTGACAAGGGAGCTTGCGCGACTTTTAGAAACTACTTTAAGCACGACGTAGTTTGCGGCGATATCGGCAAAATCCTTGACGGCAAACATAATTCCGGTTTTTTTGAAAAGCCGATACCGCGAAAAGTGGACATCGTGCTTGGCGGTTTCCCTTGCCAAGATTTTAGCCACGCCGGAAAGAGAAAGGGGTTCAATAGCAAACGCGGCTTGCTTTATCAAAGCATGGCGGAAGTTATCAAGAGGACTAAACCTGTCTTATTCGTCGCCGAAAATGTTCGTGGGCTTCTCACGATGAACGACGGTAAAGCGATACAAACGATTATTAAAGATTTTGAAAAATTGGGATACCATGTTGTTTATAAACTGCTTACGGCCGCCGATTACGGCGTGCCGCAAACACGAGAAAGAATTATCATTGTTGGAACGAGAAAAGATAAGCTCCCGCCTTTTGAACATCCAAAATCTCTTTTGGATGAAAAGAACTGGATCAACTTAAAACAAGCAATCGGCGATTTGGAGAAAACGGAGGAAGGAAAAATCGCTAACCACTACTGGTCAAAAGCGAAAAAGAATAATGGACAAGGAAACTCGATCGTCTCGGCTGATAAGCCAGGGCCAACAATGCGAACGGAACACCACGGGAACATAGAATATCATTGGAATGGAAAAAGAAGGTTATCGGCGAGAGAGGCGGCGCGGATTCAATCTTTTCCAGATGATTTTATCTTTTATCCGTCCACTTCCTCGGCTTACAAGCAGATTGGCAACGCCGTGCCGCCTGTTTTGGCTTGGCACGTCGCCACGGCGATTGAAAAATTTTTAGATAAGAATTTAAAATAACTATGATTTACGTCGCGAAACCCAACGCCAAAGAAAAAGCCTTTATTGCCTTGCTTAAGAAATCAAGAAGGTTAATATTGGTCTTTTTGAGCGGTAAGAAAAATATCTCGCCGACCTATTTTGAAACGATAGTTTTTGAACAAATGCGTGAAGCGGCAAAAGGCACGACTTTCGAGGGAACAGTTAAACAAACAGGAACACACGCTTTTCCTGACATCATCGCCAATAAATACTTTGGCGTCGAAGTTAAGATGACGGCCAACGATCATTGGACTTCAACCGGAAATAGCGTTCTTGAATCTTCACGAATCGAAGACGTTGAAAGAATTTATATCGTGTTTGGAAAATTCGGCGGCAAGTTGGACATTCGCTACCGACTTTACCAAGAATGTTTGCCGGAAATTAGCGTTACCCATTCTCCCCGCTACCGAATAAACATGGACTTACCTTCGGGCAAAACAATTTTCGATAAAATTGGCGCTGATTACGACACATTACGGAATGATCCTAACCCAATTCAAAAAATCAAGGATTACTACCGTTCACGATTGAAAGATGGTGAGGAATTGTGGTGGATAGATCAAGACGGAGACGGAAAAGCGGTTAGTCCGATCATTAAACCTTTCAGAGGTTTAAGCGACAAAGAAAAAGAAAATTTCGTGGTTGAGGCGATGATTCTGTTTCCTGAAATGTTTGGCAACAACTCGATGAAGTTTGAGCGAGCGGCCGCCTATCTTATCGCTGAATACAACGCCGTATCCGCTAACTTGCGAGATTTGTTCACGGCTGGCGGACAAAAGAAATTAAAAGTTAAAAACAAACACGTCGTTGTGCCACAATTAGCTTATCGCTTGCGTGTCAGAGCGAAAGCGATTAAAAAGAAAATCAAGGGGCTGGACGCCAAAACTCTCGCTTACTATTGGCGAAGCGATAAGTTGAAAAGCGATCGTTTGAAGCAGTGGAAAAAACTTTTGAACGATAAATTCGTCCTTGTTAAGTCCGGCGTCAAGGCTTCCGACATTTTTGACGCAGGACTTTTATAAAAAAGATGAAAAATTATTTAAATAGGAATTTCAAAAAAGAACGGAGCGACGACTTGCTCCCGACAAAAAAGCGATCGGAGCTGATGTCGAAAATCCGCTCAAGAGACACCAAGTTTGAGAAAGAATTTATCGCCGCTTTACGGAAGGCCACTCGCAAAAAATTCCAAACGAACGTCGCTTCGATCAAAGGAAAACCGGATATAGTTTTTCAGAAAGACAAAATTTGTATTTTCCTTGATAGTAACTTTTGGCATGGTTGGTATTATCCCCGCTGGAAACACCTGTTAAAAAACGATTTTTGGCGGGAGAAAATAGAAAATAACCGCAAACGAGACAGAAAAACTACCGTTTATTTGAGAAAAAATAGTTGGTCCGTTTTGCGTTACTGGGAACATCAGATAAAAAATCCAGACAAAAGTATTAGAAAAATTTTGAAATAAAATTATGGACAACAAAAACACAGAGATAATATTTTCCGTAACGGTTAATGATATACAAAACGAGGCGATTAACCGTATAGGCAGAAAATTGACTGACGGCGAATTACACACCACAAAGAAAGGGGTTGAATCCGGATTGTTATTTGATATTGACACGGTTATAAAAACTGCGATTGAAGAAGCAATTGAATAAATTTATCCGCATCCACGTATTTTCCGTTCAAAATAAATTTGCGCCTCGTTCATCAATCACGACCAACCTAGCTCGTCACTGACGATCTTTTTTTATATACCATCCATCCGTACACCCCCGCTAGTAACAGATAGTTAATCACCATAAACCAAGGACGTGCCCAGGAATAGCCATCTACTTTCAGATCAGACAACGGCCAGAGGAATGGTGTTGGATAGAACGCGTACTCATGGGTGAAGATGTCTATCACGATGTGGAACAGCCATCCAAAGAGTTCCCATCTCGGTTTGCGCTTAAACAACCACACCAAACCAAAGACTATTATAAACACCACCACGCTGTGGCTGATACTGTACAAAAGATCAGTGAGCTGGAAGATAGGAAGAGTAACAGCCTGGGAAGGTTCAAAGCTGTCTGGAGATGGAAAATGGCCAAGAGGCAAGTCACCAAGCAAAAGACTGCCAACAAACCAAAAAAATAGAACCGTAAACGACAAGAGGTCAGGAGCAATGCCCCAAAATACAGATTGCCGTACTGATAATTCTTTCCATTTCCTCTTTGCTCCTACGGCGCAAGCGCCTGTCCACAATCCATGAGCTAATATGTCCATACAAGAAAATATTTTACCGTAGATGATATAAAAAAGCCACCGCGTCCTATTAGGAACGCGGTGACAGCTCCGCCCTTGCTTTGAACGCGGCATTAAGGAGTTCCTGTAACCATTGGGCAGCTCTATCTCTTGGTCATAAGCTTGTAAAACAGGCTTAAGTCAAACGACGAGCCGTATGCCCTGGTGGCCGCAATTCCCCGCTAAACAGCAAGGAATGCTTTGGCCCCCGCAAGAACCCTAAATGTAGAGCTCTTAATTACCAACGTCCTAGCAACGAGCATATGTATTATATACCCTAGAGTAAGGCTGACAACCCTTAAAAAATAAGGGTTTTGAAGCTAAGAATTATTCCCCTGTGGATAACCAAAAAACTAGGCTAAGATACGGGCAATCTGCCGTATCATGCCTATCATGACGGCAGCGGGCATTAAGCTATATGATGGAATTCCTTCATCATCTTTGATCTCCCAGAACTTTCCTCCAACCTTTACTTCTCCGCTTGTCTGATCATACTGGTAGGTAAACTCCGGTGTAATCTCGTAATCATCCACGGTAATTATAGCGTCTTTAGCAGGAATAGAATTCCGTAAAAGGACATTAGGCACTCCTTGCACCGTAAACACTTTTTTTATCAATACCTCATCAGCTTCCAATCTCGCCCTTATAGGTTCAATGCCTAATGAGTCTCCTTCCTTCTCCACCATAATCGCTCCGCCGCATGAAGGGTTATCACAAACAAGCTGGAACTTATTATTTGCTTTGTCATACAAAACTTTTTGAGTGGCCAACAGTTTTAAATTACGCGGAGCATTGCACTTTGGGCACACAACACGATATTTAATCCGTTCATCAATCACTGAAGTAGGAAGATCAATGAGCACAAAGAAGTCAGGATCATTCTTGTGGTTAATAAGCTCCTTAAAATATAAAGCGTATGGAAGCTGGTCCAAACTTCTTGAAAAACCATCTAAGAAAATAGACTTGCCAGTATATTTATCTATCTCTCTTTTCACTAATGTTAAAATAAATTCAGTCGGCAGTAACGCACTGGCGTTCCTTCCCATAAAGGCGTCCATTGCTTCATCTAAAGATAAAAATCCACGGTAGTTCTTTTCCATGTAATCCTCCAATTCTTGTTTTGCTTTAGGATCTTGCATCGCTACAGATACTGCCCGTACCACATCCCCCACCGACACATGGACTATCTTATCACTGCCAAACACTTCCATGAACAGCTTAGTGTACGTTCCCTTGCCAGCGTTCTTCTTGCCAAGCAAATAAGCTACAAAAGTATTCTTATCCAAAAACTTCCTAATAGTCTCTATTTCCTGTCCAACCTTAGCTTGGAAATACTTCTTCCGTTCCTCTACGTTAGTGAGATCAAACTTCTGGTTAACACCATTAACTTTAGTGTTCTCAACTGGGAATTGTAGTCCGCGCATAAATAAATAGATTAAAGATAAAAACAAGAAAGATTATACACCAACTCTACGGATAAATAAAGCCCTCTCCGTCTATCTCTATCACGACATCCCCTTTGTAATCAGTTCTTAATATATTCACTTTCCTTTTCTGCAACCGCCACAGCGTCTGAAACGTAGGGTGTCCAAACTGGTTCTTCCCCACTGAAACCACTGCCAGTAAAGGTTTCACGGCGTTTAAAAACCTTTCACTGGAAGAATACTTGCTCCCATGGTGGCCTACTTTTAAAATATCAGCTTTAAGGTCAAAACCCTTAGTTAATAAAACATTTTCTTCCTCAATGCCAGTATCCCCAACTGTCAAAATACATTTCATTTTATAGCACACCTTCATCACCACGGAAGACTCATTAGTGGAAACATTGCTTTTGCTTAAATCTTCATCGGGATACAGATACTCTATCCACGCTTCTCCATATCGTACAACTCTTCCTTCCTTCTGGTACGTCACCACAGCCCCATTTTTCGCTTCTTTCTCTACTGCCTGCTCCCACGCTTCATATGTCTTACTCTTAATCTTCACTCCGGTAAGCACAATCTCTCCAACAGAATAACGTCCCAGCACTGGTATCAACCCTGTTAAATGGTCAGAATCTCCATGAGTAAGCACCACGGTGTCCAGCTTCTGCCTCCAGACAGGCAAGTGCCTTCCCAAGCAATCCAGCACTGACCTGTCAGGTCCGCCATCCACCAGCACACGCTCGCCAGTTGGAAAAGAAAACAACAGAGCGTCCCCTTGCCCCACATCACAAGCGACAAATGTAAGTTTTGGCTGTTGGTGAACCAATATCCAAACCGTAAAACTAACCGCTAAAACAAACAACACTCCCACATACCACCAATATTTCTTTTGCCAAGTCATAATTTATTAACGTCAATGTAAGCATACGGCAAACCAGCACACCAGGAAATGATCCAAACAACGTATTTCAATAGAAAGAGAGATGGCCAAGCTATAATCTTTCCCAATGGAAGCCAAACCATTCCGCCAGCTATTGCAATGGCTGACAATGCCATTGTGTATGGAATGGACCAAAGGATGAGGATATTAGCGAGCGGAGCGACTAAAGAAATGAGCCCGAAGTTAAAGACAATCACCGGCAGTGTAGCGATGGTTGCGGACAGAGTGGAGGTAAGATTCTCTTTTAATCCAAAATATTCAGGCAGGCGTGTAAGATGCGGTTCAAGTAGAGGAGTGATATAAACCAAACCAACTGTCGCTAAGAAAGATAGTTGGAATCCAACGTCGTATATTAAAACAAACGGATTGAGTATAGCCATTACGCTGGCAGTAACCAGCAACACTCGCCCTATAGCCATTGGCCTTCCCAACTGTTTCCCTAACACCGCGATGCTTCCCATAATCCCAGCTCTTACCACAGCCGCTGACGCCCCAGTGATAAGCACGAAACAAAATAAGATAGACAAAAGGACTGGCACGTTCTGCTTGCGGTTAATGCCAAGCCATGGCAAGACGGAAGCTATGCCTGCCAGCAAGATAGTGACATTGTATCCAGACACTGCCAATGTATGGCTGACTCCAGCAAGTTGGAAATCTGTTTGCACTTTCTTGTCCAAAGACGCTCTGCCTCCCCACAATATGCCAGCCACCAAGGAACTGGACGGCTCCGGCCATAGCTGGTTGGTGAGGGAGATCAGGTAAGACTTGAAACTCAACAATTGTTTCAATCCTTGCTGGATAATAGATAAATCGTTTGTATCAACTGTTGTTACTGTTTTAGCTTTAAACAAACCAATTGGAGTCCCAGCCATTCCTTTGCGGAAACGGTCATCCACCAGTTTCCCTTCCCCTTTCCAACGTTGTCCATAAGACACCGCTGGATACATACTGGCAGACACTAACAACGGTTTTGCAAAACCAGCCGTCTCTAAATTAAACTGCTGGTAATTATCTCTTACAGCCACTTCATTAACAACGATGCCTGTCAAAGCAACGTTTTTACCTAATGGAGGCAAATAATCCACTACAGGAAGTGTGATTACCGCCTTAATCAAACCAATTGCCACTCCAAGCGCCAGCCAACGGAAACGTTTAGGCAGTAATCCGCCAACAACTGCCAGCAACCCAAACCAAGCGCCAGCCACGCTCCCGACCGCCGTGCCTAAAAGAAAACCAATTAATGTAAGAGTGAATTTTTTGTCCACTCTTCCACGCTAGCACATCATAAAGAAAAACAAATTAACAAAGCAAAGAGGTGCCGCTATTTGCTTTTCTCTCCAAACTTCCATCTCAAATAATCCTCCAGCCATTCGTCCAATTCCCCTTCCAGCATCTTCTCCGGCTCACTACTTTCCTTGTCAGTACGATGGTCTTTAACTAACTTGTACGGATGCAAAACATACGACCTAATCTGGTTCCCCCATTCCGCTGACTTAAACTCCCCCCTCAATTCCTTCTTCTCTGTCTGTAATTCCCCTAAATACTTCTGGTGGAGCTTTGATTTTAAAATCCTAATGGCAGTCTCCTTATTCTGGCTTTGAGACCGTTCATTCTGGCATTGTACGGTAATGCCAGTAGGAATATGCACGACTCTTACAGCGGAATAAGTAGTATTCACTGACTGCCCTCCATGCCCTGACGCCATAAAAGTATCCACACGCAGATCTTCCGGCTTAATCTCCACCTCTTCCATTTCCTCAATCTCCGGCACTACTTCCACCAAAGCGAATGATGTATGCCTGGCATGGTCAGCGTTAAAGGGAGACAGCCTTACCAGACGATGCGTTCCGTGTTCTCCTTGAAGATATCCGTACGCGTAAGGCTCTCGCACAATAATCGTAGCGCTTTTAATTCCTGCTTCCTGACCGATAGTCCTGTCAACAACATCCACTGGCCAGCCTTTCTGTTCACAGAACCGCAGATACATCCGTAATAGCATCTCTGCCCAATCCTGCGCTTCCGTGCCACCAGCTCCAGCGTGGAACGACAGAATGGCAGGTAAACGGTCATACTGGTTGTTTAAGAACAATTTGAGCTCCAACGCTCCTAATGCTTTATCCAATTCTCCTAATTGCTTGTCCCACTCTTTCCCAATCTCCTGATCTTGGCCAGTTAAAGACAACGTCTGCTCTAAAGAAACTCTCCCTTTTACTGCTTGTTCCCACTCTTCCTGCTGTTTCCGCAAACCAGCAAGCTCCTGCCCTAATTTCTTAGCCAAGCCAGAATCACTGGACCAAAGATTTCCATTCGCTAACTGGTCTTCAATCTCCAAACACCGTTGCTTATTCTGAGATAGAGTTGCCTCAAAGAAGCCCGCCGAGGCGGGCAACACGGTCAGCAAATGCTTGATACAGACTTTTGCGTTCCATAAAAAGGTTAATGGTTATTTTTTCTCTCCTAATGTTACCTTGACTATCTTTTCTTTTCCTTGAGACAGCAGTTTCATGGTGACAATACTCCCTGGCTGGTAACTCTGCAATAAAGACGCTAAAGATTTTTCTTCCCCGACTTTCACCCCTTCCACTTCTAGAATAATGTCATTCTCCCTTATGCCCGCGATATCAGCTGGACTGCCTGGAATGACAGCCAGATCTTCCTTAGTCTCACCACGTGACACTAAAGCTCCGTACTCTACAGGCAATTGCTGCTGTTCCGCCAACGGTTGGGTGATTTCCAAATACCGCACTCCCAAGAACGGCCTCATCACCTTGCCATACTTAGCAACGGAATCAACCATCTGCCGAGCGACATTGACTGGAATGGCAAATCCGATCAGCTGCCCTGATTGAGACACCGCCGTATTAATGCCTATCACTTCACCTTTTAAATTCAACAACGGACCGCCTGAATTCCCAGGGTTAATGGCAGCATCAGTCTGGATTACTCCTTCCAGCCGTTCTGACGATCCTCTGTTGTCTCCAGCCACCACGTTCCGAGCGAGACCTGACACAATCCCTTTGGTTACCGTGTTCCTAAACTCCCCCAAAGCGTTGCCAATGGCAATGACTGTCTGCCCCAGCTTCAACCCATCTGAATCTCCTAAAGTAACAGCTGGCAGCTTAGCCTGAATCTCTAACACAGCCAAATCATTAGATGGATCACTGGCAGCTATCTTTGCTGGATATTTCTTGCCGTCATTAGTCACAACAGTGTACTCGGCTTCCTCGTCGCTTATGACGTGCTTGTTAGTCAAGACATACCCTTTCTCGCTGTTAACCACAAAGCCTGTCCCTCCCCCAATCTCCTGCTTGCCCTTGGGAGCTGGCTGGGGCTTGATCTCAAACTGTGGAAACCCAAATTGCTTGAAAAAAGGATCATTGCTAAACGGATCCCATACAGTAGGCTGGCGCAGTTTGCTTAAATCCTTGGTCACCACGATGCTGACAACTGACGGAGAAACTTTTTCCACCGCGCTAACCGTCGCTGACTCCTCTTCACTCTGGCTGACTGAAAATATTTCCTTCTCTTGACCCTTTCCAAACAATGAATTAGCAGTCTGGCCGAATGGAGTATTCTCCAGCCAAGGAAGTAAACCAGCACGTGACGCCAACGGACTTGCCGCCGCTCCCATTAAAGAACCGATTAAAACAGAAACAAAAACAACGGTATATAATTGAGTTTTAGAAATGAAATTTGCCATAGTTATTTCTTTTTACTTTTTTTATTCTTATGAAGCAACTGCGTTAATTCTTTCTGGAATGTCTGCACGTCCTGAAACGCCCTGTAGACTGAAGCGAACCTTATGTACCCGACAGTATCAAACTTCTTGAGGTGTTTCATCACGATCTCGCCAAGTTCGTAGCTCGTCACTTCGTTCCGTTTCAGCTTCTGGATGTCAGTCTCAATGGCATTCATAAGCTTACGAAACTTATCATCTGTGTATGACCGCTTCCGCAAGGATTGCTTTATTCCCCCTTCCAGCTTGTCCTTGGCGTACGGCTCCCTCCTACCGTCCCTCTTAATCACTATAAGATCAAGAATCTCCAGCTGTTCCAAGGTGGAAAACCGAAATACGCATTTTTGGCATTCCCTTCTTCTCCTAATGCTGGAACCATCGCTGGCTACGCGGGAATCGGTAACTTTGCTGTCCTTGTTACCGCATACCGGACAATTCATATCCTGGTTTCGTTACCTTCCTAATTTCTTCCTAATAAACGCTGGTATGTCAAGTTCGCTCTCTTCAGCTGTCATTGGCAGATCAGGAATCTCTATCTTTTTAGTTTCTCTCTCACGTCTAATAAACCGTATCGGTTCCTCTTCTTTTTCTTTTATCACAGGCGGCGCCATCACTTCAGTCTTCTGGTCTTTTTGAATCTGCGGAGACATAAACTGCCGTTTGGCTTCCACTTCCAGCTTTCTTGACTTAGACACAGCGCTCGCTCCCTTGTCGTTAAAACCAGTAGCAATGACAGTCACCTTCATCTCCTCTCCCATGGAAGGATCTATTACAGTGCCAAATATCACCTTAGCTTCAGGATCCGCGTGCTTGGTAATGATATCAGCGGCGTCAGCCACTTCAGCCATAGAGAGATCAGGGCCCGCGGTAACGGTAAAGAGAATCCCTCTTGCTCCGTCAATGGACAATTCCAGCAATGGACTAGAAATCGCCCCTTCCGCGGCTTCCCTAGCCCTATTCTCCCCGCTAGCGCGTCCAATGCCCATGAGAGCGGAACCAGTGTCTTTCATGATCGCTTTGACATCAGCAAAGTCCACGTTAATAAGGCCTGGAACCGTAATAATCTCCGATATGCCAGCGACTCCCTGGTGCAACACTTCGTCCACGATCCTGAATGCTTCCAACAAAGAAGTCTTTCTATCTATCACCTGTAAAATTCTGTCATTTGGAATGGTAAGAATGGTATCCACTCTTTCTCCCAATTCAGCGATTCCTTGGTCAGCGATCCTTCTGCGCTGCGCTCCCTCAAATGTAAACGGTTTAGTCACAACAGCTATAGTCAATGCTCCTAATTCACGCGCGATGTCAGCTATCACTGCACTGGCGCCAGTGCCTGTTCCTCCTCCCATACCGCAAGTAATAAACACCATGTCAGCTCCGGACAACGCTTCTTTAATCATCTCGTCACTCTCTTCAGCTGCCCGTTTCCCAATCTCAGGATCCATTCCAGCTCCTAATCCCCTGGTCAGCTCTTTCCCGATATGCACCTTATCAGTGGCTTGGGATTGGGCCAAAGCCTGGGCGTCCGTGTTAATCGCTATAAACTCCACGCCCCTAATCTTGTTCTGGATCATGCGGGACAGAGCGTTGCCGCCAGAACCGCCCACTCCAACCACCTTAATCTTAGCGAATGTTTCCATTGCTGGTTTGATTTCAAATGCTGATCTATTGTTTTTCTTCATGCTAAAAGCAGATTACCAAGGAATGCTTATGGAAGCAAGTTTTTAAGCCATTCCTTAATGGTCTTCATGGTTGGACCAGCGCCTCTCCGTGGCGACAACCTAGCCCGGTGCTTTAATCCCCAAAGAATTAAGCCGTAAGCGGTAGCGTATTCCGGATCATAAAGCTGTTCTGAAATGGAAGGCGTGTCTTTGCTCTGGCCTAAAGAAGCTGGCAGTTTAAAATAAGAACGGGCAGCTGAAATCAGGTCAGGAAGCTTAGCTCCGCCTCCAGTAAACACCAAACCGGCCGGCAGCATGCCGTTCCGGTTAACCTTTGCCAATTCTTTCTGCACCAAAGAAAATATTTCCTCCAATCTCGCTTCAATAATCTCAGCTACCTGTTTTTTAGCCACCCGATCTTTCTCATTAGGATCATACTTGCTTAACAGTATCTCATCTCTCTTGGACAATTCATCCGGCACCGCTGATCCTTCCGCCAGCTTGATCTTCTCCGCCACATCAATTGCCACACGCAATCCAATGGCAATGTCAGCGGTAATATGCCCGCTGCCAACCGGAATGACCGCTACTTCCATCAGCTCGCCTTCTTCAAACACAGCTACATTGGTGGTGGACGCTCCGATATTAACCAATCCAACTCCTAGTTCCTTCTGTTGTTTATCAAGAACAGCTTCAGCGCACGCAAGAATCCCTAAAACCAGATCGTCTATATCAACTCCCGTGCGGTAGATAGCTCTAGTGAGGTTCTTAATCTGCGACGTGAGCCCTAAGATCAGCTGCGCTTCCACTTCCAGCCTAATGCCAGTCATGCCCAGCGGATCTTTTACTCCTTCCTGGTGGTCTACCCGGTAGCTCTTGGGGATCACATGAAGAATCTCGTAGTTAGGAGGAACTGACACTGCTTGGGCCGCCTGTAGGACACGGTCAATGTCCATCTCCCGGATCTCTCCATCAGCCTTAGCCACTGCCACCACTCCACGGGATAATTGCGACGTCAAATGATGGCTGGACAAACCAACCACCGCGCGTTCAATAGGACAGCCAGCCAATCGTTCAGCTTGCTCTAATGCCACGGAAATGGAAGTCACGGCATCGTCCAAGCTTGTAACCGCTCCCTTGTGGATTCCTTCAGACGGAGACGCCGAAACAGCCAGTATCTGCGGCTGTTCATATTCTGATGAAACTTGCGCCACAACAGTACGAATGTGGCTTGATCCTATGTCTAATCCGGTAATAGTTGACGAGTCTTTAGCCATGTGTTTCTTCTCTAAGATTATAGTGGATTTTCCTTAAGCTGCCAACTGTCCCTCTTAAATAGTTAAAAACATCAACAGCCCGATTACTATCGCTCCCAAAACCACGACCAACACTGCTCCTGCTAGCATGTCCTTAATAGTCCTCACTTCGTCATGAAGCCTTGGTTCTAACACATCTAACAGCCTTTCCATGGCTGTATTAAACATCTCTGCCATTAAGACAAGGCAAATAACGATAACAACCATCATCCAACGGATCCAGTTAAAACTAAACAGCCAGCCAGCAATAATAACAATCGCTGCCGCCAATACCTGCAAACGGAAGTTGTTCTGCTTCCAAGCGATTCCAATCCCTCTCCACGCGTAACGGCATGATCTAAAAAACTTCATAAACATAATTTAGCTAAAATCTTTTCCTGTAAAGCAATCATTACATTCTCTTCCTTCTTGCCGAGTTCATGGTCATACCCCAAAAGATGAAGAAAACCATGAATCAACAACCTGTTGAATTCTTCCTTTACAGCCTCTCCGTACTCATTCGCTTGCTTCTTACAGACAGTCCAGCAAATGACCACCTCTCCTCCCCTCTCTTTCTCTCCTTCTGGAAACGCAAGCACGTCAGTAGGATAATCCTTCTTTCTATACAACCCATTCCACTTCCTGCTCTCCGCCTCCCCCACAACCGCTACTGACACTGTTATCAACCGTTTCCCAGACAGCTGTTCTGTTATATTCACTGCCTTCTCTAATTGTTTCTGTCTGGTAAAAGTGGGACGAATGCTCTTCACCAGCCAATTAACTTCAACAATCATTGGCTGACATTAAAAGTCCAGCTCTTCCTCATCATGGCGAATGTTGTCAAGAAATTAACGCTTCCTGGATCTTCCACGCCAAGATAGAACATGCCATACACCCGTCCTTTAACAGCTACGTAAACAAACGAGCCGTCTAAACCAGTAATTGCTGTAAGCCCATTAACTGTTGCCTCGCTAACAGATTCCCTCTTGCCTCCCCTGCTAACGTACCAATCCAACAATTGCTGGTTCTGGTCATTCTCTAAAGCAAGAATTTCAATCACTTCTCCAGTTTCTGGAGGAGTAAACAATACGGTTCTTCCATCACTGCCAACAGGGCTGTCAGCGGCCCAAGAGCTTGGATACAACAACTGGTAGCCGTACACATCATTACGGTACGGCTTTACCAAACCGCTCTCAATCAGCAAAGCAGTGGCATTGCCAGAACCAGGACTGTACAGATTCCTAACTTCTGTTCCATCTAAATAACTGTCTCCATCACTATCAGGATTATTAGAATCTGACCTATATAACGTTTCCTCGCTGTCAGTCAAACCGTCATTGTCAGTATCAGTGGCTGGACGCAGTGTTTCTCCAACTGACACAGGAAGCTCTGGAGATGGAGTTGGTTGTTTGCGCTTAGTTAACGCTTGGCTAGACACCACTGCCACTATACCTGACGGCAGAGATGTAATAACCGCCCGAGCTTGGTTCTGGTTGACATCCACTGTTGCTCCAGGAATTGGCTGGTATGATCCGTCTGGAGACAAGGTCGCCATTATCAAACTGGATTCATTGCCGCCAGTAGCGGCAATGTCAGTATCAAAATAAGTTAAGATTAAAATAACTGGAGAAGAAAAAGTAAAACCACTAGGAGACAGCTGGTACTTTCCTCCAACCACCAGGCCGTTATCCAACGCTGATAACGCTATAGCCATCGCTTCCAACTTAGGAGAAGACGCGGACAAACTAGCAGCCACAGACGCTGGAATTTGAAGAGCCAATGATCCTAATGTTCTCCCTTGCCCGTCTTTAGCTTCAGCAGTAACTGTTATCGGAACAGGAGTAGACGGTACTGCTGCTGGACGATTCAAAGGTTGAGGAGCAGGACGGCTGACATACCAATAGACAGTAGCGCCTAAAGCAGCCACTACCACCGCTACAGCTAATCCAATCACCCACACCAGCCAGCGAGGCTTAGCTGACACTGGAGTACTGATAGCTTCAGCTACTCCCGCGGTACGTTTTGCCATTGGGATTTCCACTGGCTGTAGAGGAACAGCTATCTCTTTGGGCATCAAACGAAAGCGCGACTCATCAACGGTCACTACATTTCCCGGCTTTGTTTCTTCTTTCCGCCCAAACCACTTCATGGATTTACTGCCCTTGCCCAGGCACTAACAGCAACTTACCCTCTCCACGCGGATTATACCCATTCTTCACTTCAGCTCCGTCAGGATAAGAATCATTGTCAGTATCCTGGCGCAATGGATCTGTTTGGTATACCTTCACCTCTTCACTATCAGACAAACCGTCTCCATCAGTATCAGGATTGCGTGGATCAGTCTTGTATTGGTACAGCTCGTCGTAATCAAGCAACTGGTCAAAATCAGTATCCTGCGCTTTCAGCTGCTTAACCTGTTCTGGCAGCAGTTGGTTAGCGTCTTTTGGCAATTCGTCAAAATTAGTAATTGCTTGTTGTACTTGCTGTTCAACAGGCGGAAAAGGGACAACTGCTGATTTTTCTACAGGAGCCTTGGGAACTGGCTGTGGAGCGACAGATGGAGTTTGGTATGAATCGTAGACAAGAACAGCGATACCGGCAAGAATAGCCACTGCCGCTATGATTGCAATTACTAGCAATGACTTACGCCAAGGAAAGGGAGCGGATGGCACAGCTGGCGCTGGCTGACTGACTGACGGAGGCACAGTTGGAGCTGACGCTGGCTTGCTGTCCACTTTGGCAAAAATGTCTTCCGGCTCTTTGCCTAAGGCTGGCGGATTGGAAGGGATGTTATCAAACATAAGTTTGGGTTAAACGTTATTATTTATAGTATAGCACAAACAAATGATATTATTCTTTTACTTAAACTTTCTCATTCAACTCCACTACAACTACCCTGCGTATCCTGAGTACAAGTGGTATTACAACAACCATTGTTACCATTACGAGATTCGTCATCGCACTTCTCCGGCCACTGCACAGTGCCATCACCGCAATTCCAGCTGTACCTGCAATACGTGTCTGCTCCAGCGTAACAGTAAGTATTGGCAGTATCAGTAATCCACGTCGCTCCGCTCTCTCCAATATGAGTCGGCCAGCCATTGCCGCATCTATTGCCTGGTGATTGGTAATACTCGCCTCCAGACAATACTGCTGTTGACCATAAGCTATCATCATACTCACGTTCTTTCCATGTCTTGTTAGCCACATCAGGAGCTATATTCTTGCATTTCCAGCCATTCCCTACTCCGGTCTTCAGGGAAGAATTAACAACCGGGCTATAGAAAGTGCCGATCACGCCAATAGCAGAATTGCCTGGCGTGGTATTGTTTCCTTTCAATACCAACGCATTCTTGCCAGCCATCATCTTGTCAGCAGTAATGTCAAAGACAGATTTGCCATAATTAGTTGAACTGACACCGTCATACTTAGCCATCCAGCCGTCAACATCCTGCGCTTTCAGCTCTGTGTCATTCAAGAATCCACTGACATAATCCTTGCCCAAGATTCTTGACTTAGGCATAACGCACTGGTTGTTGGATAATGAACCTGGTTCGTAACAAACTAATGCCTCGCAAGTCGTGCCATAAGCAGCGCAGCTGTTGGCGCACAGCCTTCTCCCAACCATAGTATAACTATTAGTGCAATAACTATAGTTCTGGTCGCAGATCTCGCTTGATCCGATCGTCCCATCATTACAGCTATCTGTTGGAGCGTAAGATTCTCCTAAAACAAACTCAACTTTCTCGATCATGGCATTAGCGTCTCTTGTAACTCCGCCGCATTTTGGATTGCTGTTCGGACAATAATAATCATTCTTCCATTCAAGTAGCAAACCGTAAGTGCCAGTCTTTGGAAGATCGCCCAAAGGCACTGTCCATGTATGAGACTTAGCTGGCACCTGATACGTTCCCAACAAACGTTTGTTGCCCACCATGACAGTAGCTGTCTTCTCCACCACTCCATCCAAACCATGGACAGTCAAAGTATAAGTGGTGGTGGAAGCTGGAGTAACCGTTGCTGATCCGCCGCTAGCTGGCGACACATTGCCAACAGTTGGATCAATACTGGCGCTCTCCGGGTAATTGCCAGCTGTCCAAACCAAATTGCTGCTACTTCCTGGCGTAATAAACGACGGCTGGGCTTCAAAGGTGGCTGTTGGCGCTCCAGTCATTGTAACAGCCACTGTTTCAGTTGTTGTGCCGCTTGGTCCTACAGCAGTCAATGTATATTCAGTAGCAATAGTTGGATTAACAATAACCAGCCCACCCGATTTTGGAGACACTTCTCCAACTCCTGGATCAATCCGTACGCTAGTGGAAGCGTTGTCAGTGGTCCAGAATAACATGACTGGCTTTCCTATGCCGCTTGCTGACGGACTAGCCGTAAAACTGGTAATAACAGGAGGTGGGGTGACACTGACAGTGATGTCACGAACAACAGAATCGATGCCGTCATCAACGATTAAACGATATGTAGTGTTAGCAGTCGGTTGGACATCCTTACTGCCAGACATTGGCAAACTAGTCCACTGCTCGCCAGTGATTAAATCTTTTAAAACAACCTTGGTCGCATCTTCTGTCGTCCAAAACACAGTAGCCGTTCCTCCAACTGGCACTCCAAGCGGACTAACAGACAGTGAGGTGATCTTTGGACCCGTTGCTGTTAAGCTGGCCGTAATAATCACACTTACTGTAACATTTCTCTTTAAACTATCCATGCCAGTAATAGTGTAAGTGTGTTGTCCAACAGCGCTTGGCGTTACTATGAAGGAGCCATCACAACGAGAGGTATCTAAGCTGCCGATATCAGTTAATGAAGCTGACGCCACCCGATCCGTTGTCCAAGACAATGTAACTGATTCCCCAACCGTGATTTCCGTCTTGGAAACGTCTAAAGTGACTGCCGGACCAGACGACGTGCCTCCAATCGTTACAGCCGCCGTAGCTTGACTCGTCTGTTTAGAAGCATTAGTAGCTGATAACGTATACGTAGCGCTAGCAATTGGACAAACTGTTTCAATGCCGCTGCCATTAATTACTGGAATACTGCCAACAGTCGGAGTAATTGACCCAGTAGTTGCTCCACTCGCTGTCCAAGACAAATCCACCCGTTCTCCTTCTACAATAGTTTCCTTGCCAGCAGTCAGTGAAACAACAGGAGGTCCAACCAATGCCGCGGTTGGCGTCACCGCTCTTGGTCCAAACACTCTCGCCACCAATGATTTCCACCAGCCAGTTACTTTGTCTTCTACTTTATCCTCCTCGCCGCCACTGGTAGGTTCGATCAAAGACACATCGAATTTCAACATGCCATTCCAATTAGTATCAGTCCAGCCAGACAAATCATCATTATAATTCTTAGTGGTAATCCTGACATATGGTTTGGAATTTTTGGTTACAACGGCTGACGTTGGAGTTGCTTTACGTCCAGAAAACAATCCAATAGCCTTCTGCCACAAAGTTTCTTTAGGCGTCTCAAGTGAAACATAGCCTCCACCTTCATTAGTCGGAATAAATGGCAAAGTAAACTGGTACTGCCAGTTGCCAGGAGTGGAGAAACAATAGGAACCATTTCCTTCCTCATGGCAATCCCCAAATGGAGTTCCTGCTACAGTATTGCTTCCATCATTACTTTGGTTATAAGGAACGCATTGCTTATTGAATAATACTGATTGATTATCACACTTAGTGGCTTCACAAGTCTCTAAAAATCCTTGGCAGGCTAAGGCGTCACCATAAGGACGGCAGGGTCTAATGCCACTGCCATGCTCCAATGGACAACTCACTCCTCTTGTTTCGTTATTTGCTGGATCACAAATCTCTCCTGTATCCACTGCTCCATTACCGCAGAGCGCTTGCAATTGTATATGCTTAACAGTCAAGACTTTGCTAACAGAGAACAATCCGGAATTAGTGGCAGCGTATCCTGTCTTACTGGCTGTCACTTGGTACTGGCAGTTGCCTGTATATGCCACTTGGGAGAATCCATATCTGCCATTGCTGTTTGCGGTAGTCGTAGCGACCACTGATCCATCCACTAGTTTCAATTCCACTGTAGCTTCTCCTACCTTTTCAGTGGAGCCGTCTGGCAACTTGGCTGTAATATCCCCGGCAATCGTTCTAGCTCCATTTCCAATGCCACAAGTTGGAGACATTTTAACCTCTATTGAACCAGTAGAACTTGTAAAATTAATCTTATTCTCGTTAGTCAAAGTCTTTAGCTGGTAACCAGCCGCTCCCACCATAGCTTGGTAGCCGCACTGGCTATCCCCTGGCGCCCGGTATGGCACCTCTGGAATAGAAACTCCACCGCTCGTCTGAACCGCTCCCACCGTGTCAGTCAAAATGATCTGCACTCCATTCACTGCCGTTCCAGTCTCTATATTAGTTACCATAAAATTCATGGTTCCATTCCCAGCTCCAGAACATACAATTGGCGTACCGACCGCGCATACTGGCTGGCAAACTTCCGGCTGGCAGGTCAAATTAGAAGAAATATCTTGTCCTCCCAGACAATGCGCAGTCTCTAATCCAGGCGTGCCTGTGCCTGGATCGCACACTTCAGACACTCCTTCCACGTTTGGCGTCTGTACAATGCCGTCGCCGCAGTATGTTTCCGGCTCCAGTTCCAAACTCAAAACATAATCTTCCCCACCACGTACGTCAGTCGCTGGTGTATAATCCTGTTTCTCTCCAATCACTCCATAACCGCATAATTCGTTCAATGAATGAAGCGACGTGGGCAAGAAACCATTCACTCCGCCACAATTCTTGCCGTTGTTGTCGCAACCGACAAAATTAACATCAGCTGCCCCCTGTACCACCGTGCCATTAGTTAAATTGTATTTAGCGGCAATACGGCTATCATTCCCTCCTCTATCCGTAACCGTAATCATTCCTCCACTCACTGTTCCGCCTGTCCGCTTATTAACTAACGAATAAGAGAAGAACGAACTGCCAGATCCGCAATATGTAGGTAAACCATTAGTACACTCCACTTCGGAACAGATGTCATTACACTGCGGCGCGTCAGCTGCTTGCTCAAAGCAGAAATAATTAGCTCCTGACGCTGACACAGCGTTCTTATCGCACACTTCGTTGAATTCAGTTTGGACAATATTGTCTCCGCAATAACCACCACAGCTTAATAACGGGTTAATAGGATCATATGCTGACGCTGACTCAGACCATTGGCAGAGGTTCCCCTCTTTCCGGGAGCAGGTCTGCACTTTAGGAGCATCATGCCAGTCAATATTGCCTCCCAAGTCATATGACAAGACGGAGCAGACGTCCCTGCTGAAATTCTTGGCGTCCAATTCGCACTGCTCCGGTCCAACCTGGTACGCTCCATCACCGCAATAGCCTTCCCTAGCGCTCGCTCCGCACTCAAATAAATACTGCGCTACTCTTAAATCGCCGCTGAATCCAAAATCAATGCCAGGATTGTCAAACTGGGCGGAGAGATTATAAGAAAGATTTTTGAACTTATAACTGTACACTCTGCTGCCTACCGGGCATGTAAACTTTAATTTGCTCTGGTCCCAGCAAGTTTGTGGATCACTGCCAGGGCACGGACCACTGTCTTCCAAAGCGAATACGTTATAGCCTTTAAAATCAACAGTGCCACACGCCGCAAAAGCTGGTAAAATCTTTAAATTATCCTGTTGCAAAGAAACATTGCCTCTATCTTCCACTCTGCCGCCGCTCCAATTCTTCTCTGTCCTATCCGGATAAACCGTGTAAGCAAACGGAGCGTCTCCTAGTGATACAACTCTTCCTCCCCTTTCCATGTACTTCCTTACTAAGCTCTGCGGATCCAAAGTACCCACAATAGTATATGGAGCGGTCATTGGCAACACCACCACTGTTCCCGCTCCATTGCTATCATCTGCCATGAAAGCGGCCAGGTCATATGCTGATGTCTTTGTGAATCCTTTGTTCTCTAAATACTTAACTAAGTTATTCTGCCCATTCCCAACTGAATAGTTACTAACATAGCTGCCTGTCCAATCGTCATAATCTGTCATGCGGAAGTTGGGATCATAGTACACTAGACGATTGGGTTTAGCAGATACCAGATCCGTAGCGTCGCAATCTGCTCTGCCTGACAAATCATACAAGGAAGTACTGCAAATATCATAAAAATGATCTGCTGTAGGCGGCTGGCTGTCCTTCTGGTCATACAAACGGAGATAACCGGAGTTGCGGTAGCGTGGATTAGGAGTGTACAGCCAAGCTGCCGCTTGCCCGTCAGACCGTCTGGCTAACACTTTAGTGGTTGTTGAAGCGGCCACAGGACGCTCAGACTGCCAAGTTTCATTTAACCCCCAAGCTCTTCCTTCTTCAGTGAACGTAACAGTATCATCCTGGTCGCACCAGTTAGTTGCTATCTTAACTGTTGGCGTTAATTTAGAAGATACTGTGTCGCCAAAAGTGTTTTGGGGATCAACAGGAAGAGAAATATTCAATTCCTTGCCTAAAGTCTTCTGCCAAGACGGCCAGCGTGAATTAGTATTGTTTTTGACGTAAGTGCCGCTTGTTAACGCTGGATAGAATCCATTATGCGTACGCTGATAACTTTCCAAACCATTGGCAATGGAACGCAAATCAACATAACGTTGGAAATCACGCTGTAGGGAACGGAGCAGAACTCCGCTACTATCTTCGTGGTTGGACAGGAACCGCCAATTCGCAAGCAACGCTTTATACACCTGCTGAGTTTCAGCTGTGGCTCCGTCATTGTATGAAATGAGATAAACATTGGTATAGAGCTTTGGCAGAGTAGCTGCTTGGGCAAATTTATTGGCAAGCAAATCTTTCATCCACCCGATAAATTCCTTCCACCAATAACTCTGTACTTTTCCGCCTGATTCCCCTGGCGTAGCGCTCCCGCCTGTCTTTGTAAGGTTAAAAGCAAACACATAAGTACTACGTCCATCCTGCAACGCTGGGAATCCACCAACAGTTAGGGATCGAGGATTACCAGGATTAGGAGCGTACTTTTGGTACCAATTAGCAAGAGGCAACTGTTCAGGGTTGCTGAACACGCGGATGCCAAGCACATCGCTGGATTGGCCAACCACTGGCAGTAAATACTCGCGCAACAGCTCCGCTTGGTTGGGTTTAGTGGAAGCAGAATCTTTCCTAATAATCCCGCTGGTCGTTTCCGTAAACTCCCCTTCCTGCTGTGTGTCATTAACCAAAGAAGGAAGACGGCTAGGAGATTCTTTCTGCCCCCTGCAATAGGACAATTTAAAATTAAACTTACTGTCATCCAAAGACCATGGCAATTCGCAGAACTTGGCCGCTATAGGCACAGTGGCGACTGTTGGATCCACCTGATTGCTATTAGGCTTTGCTACCACTGCCAAAAGTCCGCTTCCAAATGTCTCACTGCCTAAGCCATCTGTCTGATTCTTGGGCTTAACAGTCACGGTCTGTGAGTTATTAGCTCCATCAATCACAGACACGGCTGACGCTCCTGGATCCAAAAGCCAGTTGTAATTAGCTTCCAATGGACGTCCTTGGTCGTCATAAGCGACAGCTCTAACTGTGGCGACATCAGAGAACTTAGAAAACACAACTGAGTCAGGTTGCGGCACGTTATTCAAAAATACTTCCATATCAATCTGTCCAATCCTGCAAACATTCTGTCCAGTGGTAAACGTCCAAACCATTGTTTGCGGCAGAATCGCTCCGTCTACTCCTCGTGGTCCATTATTTCTTCCATCAACCGCTACGGCGTATTTAGTAGTTGGTTCCAAAACCAGACTGCCCAAAGAAATCTTGACCGTACGGTTATCGTCTAAGAGCTTAGCTCTAGCTCCAAGCTGTAAACAGTATTTGCTGCCAGCTGGAGCTTCTACTCCAGACCATTCTTCTTCTCCAGCGCCGCAGCTATCCCTTACTGCCGCTAAACGCACTGTCCCGTCGTTAATAGACAACGGATCCACCAATTCTTTTACAACAATCTTTCCGTCACTGTCCTGGCAATTGCCATCAGCTAATTCAGTAGTGTTAGCAGGGCAGTACTTACCGCCAATTGAGAACTGGACAATGCTGTTGCGGCAAACATTATCAGCGCCAGGCTCCGGCTGCTGGCCGCTCACCATTAACTGGTCGCGGATATTTAAAACAGTCAAAGGCAACGGGTTGGAAGTGATTAATTTAGGCTGTGTTTCTGGAATCGGAGCTGTCGCTGGATTAATATTGTCATAACACATATTGCCCACAATGATGGATCCTTCAGGACAGCTTACTTTACCAGTTAGCACTGGCTTGTCTTTGACCACTCTCACCAATCCGCTCACAGCGTCATCAGCGACCTTAAGTTGTCCGGCCGAACTGGACGCATTAATATATCCGACAACATCCATGTACATTGTGCCTAAATAATCCAGCCTACCATCATTGTTCACGTCAACCGCAGCTCCCTGCATTATGCCCATGGGGTTATGAAAATCAAAACCGCCGCCTGGTATCACTGGATAAGGAATATCATCCCGCTTAAACGTACCGTCGCCATTGCCAAGATAAACTTTCAAAGTACCCCCTCCCACTGCTGATAAATCCAACTTCCCGTCACCATTGTAATCAGCGAGCACCAACGTGTGCTCTAACGCGCCATTTGTCCCTGCCGCGCCCGTGGCAATGGAGATGGGTTTAGTCTGGAATGAACCATCGCCATTGCCAAGATAGGTTGCCACGGTCCGTTTGTCATCCGCTGCTAAAACCACCAAATCAGTCTTGCCGTCATTATTAACATCTCCTGAAGCAATACTCCCACGACCTCCACTGTTTTGAATACGGCTGGACTCCTGTTCACGGAATGTACCATCACCATTGCCAAAGTAAACAGCGACAGGGGAAAATTGCGCCCACGGCACGAAAGCAACATCCAAAATACCGTCACGGTCAAAGTCGCCTAACGTTCCTTGGTAATACGCTTGAAGATAAACATCCGCTCTAGCTGGCAATTGTTGTTTATCCAATTGCCGGAAAGTTCCGTCGCCATTGTTCATAAACACCTTAAAATAGTTATCCAGCGTCGTTTGGTGGAAATTCGTACTTCCCGAGTGATTAGCCACCAAAAAATCCAATTTGCCATCACGGTCAAAGTCACCGCTTAAAGGACTCCTAGGATAAGGAAGCTCATCTGGCAATCCCTCACCGCCAGTAATCTGCCGTCCAACCTTAAAAGTACCATCTCCATTGCCCTCCAAAAGGTACATTATTGTCCTGTTGCTAGTCAGGATACCAATAACATCAGCTTTACGGTCGCCAGTGAAATCTCCAGCAATAACAGCTGACAATGTTTGTTCAAAAGGAATCATTATCTGGAAAGTGCCGTCGCCATTGCCTAAACTCACTCCGGCATTGGTGGCAATGTCCATTTTCCCGTCCTTGTTGAAATCACTTGTAACTAAACTAGAGTTTGATTTAGGCGTTGGTACCTGTAAGAAGATCTCGCTGAACACTCTGCCTGTTGTTTTGCCAATCTCAAGCGCTCTGCCACGATACGCGTTCAACACATACAGTTTGTCGTTATACACTGCCGTACCCCACAATGGATCAGCGACATACATGCTCAATCTGCCAATGGCCGCCCATTTCTCTCCACCGTCATACCGATACAAGTATCCTGACGGATAACCAACCCCGTACAGTTTATTGTTAAAAACAACAAGCTGATGCGCGTATGTATCTTGCCCAAGCCTGCCGACTGGCGTCCATTTATCAGGCCCTTCATACCGATAGACATTCGCTTTGTCAGTCGGTACGGAAGAACCGCCTCCAACGTATAATGTATCTCCCAACGCTGCGTATCCTGTTGGCCTCCGTTCTTCCGGTCGTCCCACGTAAGTCCAGATCTTAGCGCCGTCATACCTGCAGAGCCGCAAATCCCAATAATTGTACTTAGCGCGATCCACGCACTCAGCGTACAATTTTCCGCCAAATGTCAGCATGGTGTAACGTGAATTGTCTTGAGGGTACGCTGTGCCAATTGACGTCCATTGATTATTGCCGTCATAACGATAAATTCCATAGTCACTAACCTGGGCATGCAACAGTCCGTTATAAACTAACAATTTAAAAACTACGTTAGAGAAAGATTTAAACTCTTTCCAGTCTCCAACTGCCCAATCTTCAGTGTCGTTATTCTGCTTCTCCAGCACGTACACCTTGCCAGGATTAATATCCGTCGCTCCGTACAGCTTATTCTGGTAAACAACAGTTGTTGCAAAATAAGGACGCCCTCCAGGCACTACTCCAATGCTCACGAACTGATTGCCGTTAAATCTATAAATCTTTCCTCCAGCTGACGTGTATAATTTACCGTTAAAGACAAATAATCCAACGCCATTGCCACCGCTAAAAGGAGTGAAAGGTATTGGTTTAATCACTTCAGAACCAGCTGCTAGCGATTCGCCAGCCCCGATCTGCCCGTCTGACCAAGACACATTCTGTTGTCCCAACTCACTCCCCTGGTACTGTTTATTAGTAATCTCCACATGGTCAGTAGCTTCAGGCTGTCCTCCAAATCCTTCTCCAAACAGAGCGATGGGATCACCTGGATAAGCTTGCTTGCTGTAAGAACTGCCCTGCTGTCCCAATGGGTATGACTTGATATTGCAAAGCCCTGGCGCTAATGGTTCCTCCGCTCTCACATTAAACGTCTTGCTATTCTTGTTAGTCACCACCTGTTCTCCCTCATTCTCCACTTGTACAAAGTACGTAACCGCTCCCACCGGAACTTTGGTGATAATAGTCGTGTCTGACCAAGTCTCCCCACACGTCGCTGGCAAAGGAGCAGCCTCAAGCCAACTACCAACACAAGAACCGTTATTAACTTCAGAACAGAATCTCACAAAAGACTTATCTCCCTTTCTCCCAAACCCCTGCCCAGTAATCGTCACCCAGCTTCCAACTGGACCATGATCAGGTTCCAGAGAAATAATCTTAGGAGGCGTATGGAACGAAGCCTCATTGCTTACATTGTCTGGCGTAACCACCGCTACCTGCGCGTTGCCTTCACTGACGTAAATGCCTTTCTCCGGAACACCAGGGAGTTCCACTACTATCTCATTATTAGTCCAACTGGAAAGATCATCCACGGTTGCGTTTAACCGTCCGCTGTCAATCTTGGTGAAACTCAATCCAGTCGCCGCTGGCTGGCTCTGCGCTCTGGCTGGCAACGGCGTCCAAGCAAAAGATTTTCCTTGTGCTTGGGTGATCACTCCCTTTGCGTAATAATTAGCAATCTCTGTTTCAGACAATGTCCGGTTGAATATCGCCACCTCGTCGATTAAACCGTCAAAAGAAGTGGCGCCGCTCCTACCGATCCAGATTGGATCAGCGGTGTAGGTAAGGGTGCCTCTCCAATTATTCGACCGCTCTGGGTTGTTGTGCACGCCGTCAAGATACAGCCGCTGTTGTCCATCCTTATAAGTA
>JAZDGP010000017.1:0-12500 GCA_043806935.1 bacterium
AGCTGATATCTCCACCAACAGCTCACAGCTGCCTTTGTAACCCTTCAGGATCTCTGCAATGCCTTCTACCACCATCTGTATCCCTTTCTTAGCTCCCACGTCCTTAGCGCTGCCTGGATGGAACATAAGGTACTTGGTTCCGAGTAAACTCCCCCTTTCCAGTTCCTCTTTCAATACTGAAATAGATCCATACCGTATCCTATTGTCTTTGGACGCCAAGTTAATAAAGTACGGACTATGGATATAGCATTCTTTCTGCGCGTTGTCTTTCATTGCCTGTTTAAACTTCTTTACGTCAGTGTCAGTAACAGGCTTTGGTTTGCCTCCTTGAGGAGGACGGGAGAAGAACTGGAAGACTTCACCTCCAACCGCTCTAGAATTAGCAGGGGCATTCTCTAACCCTCCGGCAGCTGACACGTGGGAACCAAAAATAGCATGGCGACTATAGTGTAAATACCTTGACAAACTGTTTAACTTACTATATAGTATTAACACTGTACTTAGTCAAAAACCATGGATTTCCCTAAGAAACCTTAGTGAAAATCCAATATTTGGAGGTAAAAATGAAGAATATTATTATCACTTTATTTGTATTGGTCATGTTGGTCATAACTGTATTTGGACAAAATCTGCAACAGGTAGGCGAACTGAACAAAAACAACATTATTGCCTATCATGTTCATAAAAAAACTGACAACCAAACTTCATCTGTTTCTCTATGGGCAGCGGAAGGAGTAATAAATATCTTTACTCCTTCATATATAGGGATAAGCGGTTCAATAGATGTATCCGGTACACCCCAACCACCTTTGACATATCAAATGGAAGGGTTGATTCCCCAAATGACTTCCTTATGGAGCCAAAATGTTGTATTTAACGACTTCTACATGAACAGTTTTCATGATAAGGATGTTGGACCTGGTAGAGACAAATTAAACCTTTTCGTTTTCCAAAGCGGCATGACTTCTATTGGCGACAATTGGATAACGATCGGCCATCACGTCAACTATGATCGTCAGGCGTATATTCATTCAATTGCCGGTAAAAACTTTGAAATCAGCAACTACACGATTACTGACCGTAAAATGACGAAATTGACTGTTGTGTCCAATAGTAATAGCTTGACTATCAGCTACGATGATGACGTCTACCTATCATTCTTCACCCTAAAAGTAAACGGCGCTATCAGCACTATCTCTCTTCCATCTAGTTATATAGCTCTTATCACAACAGACGAGGAAGGAACATTCTTGAGTATTGGGTATGCAGGAGTTCCAACTGGTCCCTATAATCTCAGTGTAACCATATCCGGTTCAAACTTGTCAGTGGAGAACGTCACCACTAGCCGTTCATTACTGGCCACAGTGTATAATCCAGATGTGTACGGTTTTGGCTGGTGGTGGCAAAGACCAATCAAACTGATCCGATTTTCACCAAGCGGTGGTAGCGGAGGTGGTGGTATTCCAAAGGTGGGGATAAATACCAAACCATTAAAGTACGGTTTAGAACAAAATTATCCAAACCCCTTTAATCCAGTAACTTCTATCAATTTCTCAATACCGGAAGGGACCAATGTTACACTTGATATTTATGACATCCAAGGACGATTAGTAGAAACATTGATTGACAATGAACACCACGAAACAGGAAAATATACCGTCCCTTTTGATGCCAGTGATTTTGCCTCGGGAACTTATTTCTATAAAATTACCGCCGGCAAATATACACAAGTAAAAAAGATGACTTTATTAAAGTAAAAAAGAAAAACAGGAAATCAATAACTTTGGTTTCCTGTTTTTGACATCTATTGATGTTTATCAAACTGTGATCGTATACTGTCTTTAACCTCTTCTAAGAGGATAATATCCTCTTCGTCATCTGGAATAGGAGGATGGGACAATTGCCTGACGTCTCCTTTTATCACCCTAAGAATAGCTTCAATATAGGTAGGATATTCAAATGGCAACACAGCCTGCTGCAATTCTTGAGCCGTCGGGTATATCATTTTACCTTGCTTGTCTTTGATGGGAAGCGAACAGTAAGCGATAACCGGCCCTTCGTCGTACTTCTTTGTCACTAAATGGACAGTGGCACAAGTGAAATCAAAAGGTGGCATATTCTTTGCAAACTCCAACACTGCCATATGGACTCTCTCTCCGTACATTCCTTGTCCACCAAATTCAGGTAAAGGTCCTGGATGGCTGTTTAACACATGCCCAGGATAACGGTCAATGACTGGCTCTGGCAGCAATTTCAAATAACCCATAAGACAAACCATGTCAGTTTCCCACTTTTCCAGAATAGACAGTAGTTGCTGTTCATAAAACGCTTGGTCTTGGAAGTCTTTCAGTTTCACTACCATTGTAGGAACGCCTAATTGAGCGGCTCTTTCTAATCCATAAGCATCTTCTTTGTTGCTAATCACTCCAACGATACGAGCGAGGTCTTTTAACTTCCCACTAATCGTTGATTCATATACCGCCTGAAATGTAGTGCCGCTCCCAGACAAAAATACTGTTATATTTATCATATTGCTTCTCCTTTATTTGTTAAAGTTTCCAGCAGATTGTAAAGCAATAACAACAATCCGTCAACTTAATCACCCACTTTCTCTTTTAACCACTGAATCGCTTTCCTATTAGCCAAGATAGACTTAACATACTGCCTATAATACTCCTGATCCAGTTTCTTTTTCGTCTCTTCTTCTTTTATCCTAGCCTTCTCCTGTTCAATCTGGCTGTTTACTTCTTCAACAGACGGTTCTATCTTCTGCTCCTTTACTAATTGCTCCAGACACAATGTTACTTTAAGACGGTTAATCGCGGCTGGCTGGAAATCTTTATGCAATTGTTCTTTAGTCTTTTTGATGTGTTGCAAGTAATCGTCAAAAGACAGATCTTGGCTGGAAATGTCCTGTTCCAGCTCTTTAATCATCTTGTGAGTCTCACGGTCAACCAACAGGTCAGACAACTCCCCTATGGAAGAAATATCCACCAGCTTAGACAGTATAGACTTTTCATATTCAACACCAGCCTGATATTCCTTATCATGTTTTAAACTCTCTTTTATTTTCTCCTTCAATTCCTCAATTGTCTTAAATTTGTCTCCCATTAACTTCAAGAAAGTCTCATCCAAAGGAGGTTTAACCCTGTTATACACTTCCTTCATAGCCACTTCAAACTTAGCTTCCTTGCCAGCCAGTTGCTTTGCATGGTATTCAACAGGAAACTTCAACATGAATGTCTTCTTCTCTCCAGCAACCATGCCTAACAGATTGTCTTCAAAGCCAGGAATCATTCTGTTCTCTCCTATCACCAAGGGATAATCTTTGGCAGCGCCTCCTTCAATGACTACATTATCTACAGTCACAGTGAAGTCAATCACTGCTTTGTCGTCATGTTGAGCGGAACGTTCTACCTTATTCTCAGTCAAATAATGAACTCTTATATTCTCAATCGCTATTTCCACTTCTTTATCATCTACCGTTACTAACGGTTTCTGGACTTTTAATTTAGACGCTGATCCCAACTTCACCTGAGGACGTTTAGCAAACCGTGCGGTATAAACAAAGTCCTGGTTAGGAACAATCTTAGCTAAATCTATCTTTGGCTGTCCCAATAACTCATCTTTATGTTTATATTCCTCTATTGCTTTATCCAGGGTAGCCATAATCATGGGATCAACTGCTCGTTCCATGATCTCCATTTCACCTACTTTCTGTTTGGCTATATCTGCTGGGACTTTTCCTGGACGGAAACCAGGCAGGGTAAGATTGGAAGCGATAGCAGTTAACGCTTTGGCAAGATATTGCTGTTGGTCAGCAACAGATAGGGTAATCTCTAACTCTACTTCGTTCTTTGGTAATTCTTTGGATGTTATTTTCATAAACAGTTTTCTCTTTTACACCAACAACCCCACTAACAACAACGCCACCACGTTCAAAATCTTGATCATCGGGTTAATAGCTGGACCGGCAGTGTCTTTGTACGGATCTCCCACTGTGTCTCCAGTAACAGCCGCTTGGTGTGCGAACGATCCCTTGCCTCCAAAGTTCCCTTGTTCAATATACTTCTTAGCGTTGTCCCAAGCCCCTCCCCCTGATGTCATGGAAATGGCCATGAACAAACCAGTGAGAATAGAACCGACCAGCATGCCGCCTATAACTACGGAAGCTCCAACCTTGCCAAACGATTCGCTCAAGACTAACCCTAAAAGAGCGATAACCACTGGAACAACAACAGGTAGTAACGCAGGGATGATCATCTCCTTAATAGCCGCTTTGGTTACAATATCCACGCAAGCTTTGTAATCAGGCTGTGCAAGGCCTTCCATCAGTCCTTTGATCTCCCTGAATTGCCTCCTTACTTCTTCAACTACCTTGCCAGCAGTTTTCCCTACTGCTTCCATGGAAAACGCTCCGAACAAATATGGAAGCAACCCACCAATGAACAACCCGACTACCACGCGAGGGTCAGACAATTCAAACGACAGAGCGATGTTATGGTCAGCGAATTCCTGCACATAGGAAGCAAACAGCACTAACGTGGCTAAACCAGCGGAACCAATGGCATATCCCTTGGTTACCGCTTTAGTGGTGTTGCCAACAGCGTCTAATGGATCAGTGACGTTTCTCACTTCAGATGGCAAACCAGCCATTTCAGCGATACCGCCAGCATTATCCGTAATGGGTCCATACGCGTCAATTGTAATAATAATCCCAGCCAGCGACAGCATGGACATGGCAGCAATGGCAATGCCGTAGAATCCAGCTAGCTGGTAGGCGGTGATCATACAAATAACAATGGCAAACACAGGCCATGCTGTTGATTTCATGGATAAAGCCAATCCAGCAATGACATTAGTTCCGTGTCCTGTTTGAGAAGCAGCTGCTAAACGATGTACTGGCTTGTATTTAGTAGAGGTGTAGTATTCGGTTATCATCACTAACAGAGCGGTAATGATCAAGCCGACTAAGGAAGCGCTGTACAGGTTATTGGCTGGATAGACGCTGTTATCAGACATAAGCCAATCAGTGACAAAATAAAAAGCGACTGCCGCCAAGATTCCAGAAACTGCCAATCCTTTGTACAAAGCGTTCATGATATCCTGTTTTTTCCCTAACCTAATAAACCATATCCCTATAATTGACGTAAAGATAGAAACTGCTCCAAGCGCCAATGGATAAACCAACGCCCTGCTATTAGGAGCAAAATACAAACTGCCGAGTAAAATAGCAGCCACGGCAGTGACCGCGTAAGTCTCAAACAAGTCAGCCGCCATGCCAGCGCAATCTCCCACGTTATCTCCCACGTTATCAGCGATCACAGCTGGATTTCTTGGATCATCTTCCGGAATGCCAGCTTCCAATTTCCCCACCATGTCAGCTCCCACGTCAGCAGCTTTAGTAAAAATGCCTCCGCCAAGCCTCGCGAAAACAGATATTAAACTGCCTCCAAAGCCAAGCCCCACCAAAGCTTTAACATCGCCAGTGAGATAATAAAATCCAGTTACTCCCAAAAGAGCCAACCCAACCACTAACAAGCCAGTGACTGCTCCGCCGTTAACTGCTACCTGTAAAGCGGCTGCCAACCCCCTCTTAGCCGCTTCCGTTGTCCTGACATTAGCTCTCACTGAAACATGCATGCCAATAAACCCTGCTGCTCCTGACAGAATCGCTCCAACCGCGAAACCTAAAGCTGTGTTTATTCCAAACGCCAGCCACAATACAATAAACAACACTAAAGCGATCCAGCCAATGGTGGCGTACTGCCTGGTTAAGTAAGCCTTGGCTCCCTGTTGTATAGCGGAAGCGATCTGTTTCATTTTATCGTCCCCAGATGGCTTCCCTAACACCCACTTGGCTAATGCTAATCCGTAAATAATCGCTACCAAACCGGCAATAAGAGAAAAAATTATCGCTGCTGTCATAATAATGGCAATTAATAATTTAATTATTCTTTAATCTCTTCTTCTGTTTCCTTTGCTGTTGCTACTGGCTGTTCCATTGCTATCTTTTCTTCTATCTTTTTGCCTTCAGGACCGATAATATCTATGTTCCAACCAGTCAAACGGGAAGCAAGCCTGACGTTCTGCCCAGCTCTGCCAATTGCCAACGACAACTGGTCTTCCGCCACTTTTACCTTAGCGCTATGAGTGGCTTCGTCAACTTCAATGGATTCAACGGAAGCTGGAGCCAACGCTCCAGTGATATACGCCACTTGGTCATCGCTATATTCCACGATGTCAATTTTCTCCCCTCCCAGCTCTGATATAACCACCTGGACGCGAGAGCCTCTCTGCCCCACGCAAGAGCCGATTGGATCAATGCCAGGATCATTGGAAGCCACGGCAATCTTGGTCCTGCCTCCCGCTTCCCTGGCAATGCTCTTAATCTCCACACTGCCATTGGCAATCTCCGGCACTTCATTTCCAAACAATTTCCTGACCATCTCCGGATGGGCCCGTGACACGATAATCTCCGGACCTTTGGGAGTGGAAGATACTGAAGCAATGTACACTTTGACCTTCATGCCAGGCAAATACCGTTCTCTCCTGATCTGCTCGTCAGGTGGCATCAGCCCGGCAGCGTGTCCAAGATCAACAATGACCATGCGCCCTTCCTGCCGTTGTACTGCCGCGGTAACAATATCCCCTTCCTTGCCCTTAAACTCTTGGAACATAGCTCCGCGCTCCGCTTCCCTCAATTTCTGCATGATAGTCTGTTTGGCAGTTAACGCGGCAAGTCTCCCAAATTCAGTGGGAGCGGGAAGAGGCGTCCAAATTTCTTCTCCTAACTGCGCGTCATGCTTAACCTTCTTTGCTTCAGAAATCATAACTTCCATCTTAGGGTTAAAACGTTTTTGTTCAGGCAAAAGCAAACCAGTCTCCGGATCAAACTTCGGGCCTTCTTCTTTAGCAGCCATTAATTCTTCAGGAGTGGGAAGCTCTTGGTCTTCCACTACCAGTTTGACGTCAAAGACTTGAGTGTCTCCGGTTTCCGGATCAAACTTCGCTTTGATATTCCAATTCTTGTCCTTATCCGCAAAATCACGACGATAGGCAACTGCCATGGCGGCGTCCAACGCTTCCAGCACTGCTTCTATTGGTATGCTCTTTTCAGCGCAGATCTGCTTAATGGCTGACATTATATCTGATTTCATAAGATTTTCGTGAAAATTAAAAAAACTAGCATAGGCTAGTCTGTTAAGACTATAGCATAGACAAAGAATAGATGTCAACTTAAAAACTTTAACACTTCAGACGGAGCGTAATGGGACATAACCACAGCTTGGTAAGAAATATTAGCAACAGCTGACTCAGTTAATACTATCGCTCCAACAGGAAGGGTATGATGTTCCAACCCAATCATTGTCTCCCCCGACAACGCCTGTCCGCTCTCTTCAATCTGTCTCACTTGGTAGCCACGCGCTAATAAAAATATAGCTGCCATTTCACGCCAAGGACTGGCGAGATCAACTAACACAATCTTGCCTTTCACTGAGGAGAAGCTCTTGTTTGTTAACGCTTGTTCTATTTTCTTCCTGTCGTCAACGCAATCACTGCCTTGGTAATAAAGCAATAATGTCTGGAGGCATTCCTTTGGGATATCACGGAGACGAACACGCAATGGTTCGCTCACTGGCAGTGACGGCGGATAGTGCAAATGGTGCTGGTGTATTAAAGAAGAAATCATTTGTTGTTGCTCTTTAGGCACTCCTTCATTAGCGGCAAAATGTTCTATACGCAAAGCATCTTCCAACGAACCATTGGCAAACACCTGCTCCAAAACAGCCCTGCCAGCTTCATCCCCCAACTTTAAGAGAGCGATTGCGGCTTCCAAAGAAAATTCCCGCTTGCTTAGTGCTTCCATGACAATCTGCTTCTTTTGTTTTAAATGCAGACTGCCTATTAAATACAAACCTTGATTATACCATTCCACACGTTGCTTGTCAGACAGGAAGTCATCCAATACCGGTAAAAGACGAGACTGTTCCCAAGAGAATTGCCAAAGCGTCGCAACTGTATGGGCCTTAAGTTTTGGATTCTGGCCAGACAGAAAGGGGCGTAGATGGTCTATAATGGCTGGATCATGGAAACGGCGGAATGCCCTTAAACAGCTTAACTGGACAGCTGGTTCTGTAGATTGGAGCGTTTCTAACAGCAAAGGAATGACTTTAGAATCTTGCAATGCCACCAATGCCAGCAGGATCTCGTTAACAATAACAGAGGATTGTTCCTTAGATAATATGTTTCTCAACTTAATCGCCAAGTCATAACGGGAGAAACCGCTCTCATACAATTGGGATGGTTCGTAATCAAACAAACCGATTGCCCTGACGCACTCCCTTCGCAACTCTTCTTCTCCGTCATCTAAAAACTTGGCTAACACACGCAAGCTAGAAGGATCTTTAATAACAGACAATGTCCTCACTGCCGCTAGCCTTAATGCCAACGGTTCGCTACTGTTCCTGACAATATCCAACAAGCTCCCCAGATGGTGGTCTTTCATGAATTTTACTTCAGCCATGGCTTCCACTGCCCGTATTCTTGTTTTAAAATCTCCTTGGTTCAAGCTGGAAAGCAGAACATCCGGATATTGGCGGCGTAGACGGACGTTCAGGAATAGGCGGATGGCTAAAAACAACAAAGCGAACACGCTCAATGTACGGATCTCAGCGGAAGCGCCGCTGCTGCCAAACCATTCGTTAATGGCAATCACCAACAAACTGCCAACAATGCCTCCAATGGTAGCTACTGATCCATCCAGCCATGTCCACGCCTGATTGCGCTGGTAATCGCTAATGCCTTCTAACATTGTTTTATAAGCAGTGTCCTGGACGCTCACCACCATGTCTCTCACGTACAATGCCGTAATCACCACTGGGAAGACGGGCCAAGCGAAAATCGCCAACACTCCAAACAACACGACCAACGGCGGCACGAACAAATTCTGGGTAAGGCCAAGAGCCTTTAACAGCCAGCGTTGGATAACATTATCAAACAAAACGGATCCCGCGCTAAACACCACCGCGTACCAGCCAAAGAAAGCGTTAACTGCTTCTTCCGTAGGATAGCTGCTGTCCACTGCAACGGAAAATTCGTAATTAAAAATTCTGGTAAAAATCCATGATAATCCAATAACCAATCCCAACATATACAAAAAGTTCTTTACCTTGCGGTCAGGAAAATCATTTCCAATGCCCAATCGGCTGTACCATGGACCTCGGCTAACCTCGCCAACTGGCGGTAATGTTAAGCTGCCAGTTTTGCGTAGCCTACGATGGAGCGACACCAACCAGGGAAGTGAAAGGAATATAAACAAAGCTGAAATAATGTACCATACTGATGGATCTACCGCTTCACTCGCCCAGCCTAATAAAACGCCTGCTGCCAAGCCAGCTACCGTGGCAGTGGTAGACAACACTGGAGACAGCCTTTGCACTTGCTCTCCGTTAAACACGTACGTGCCAGTAATAGACAATTTAGACAACGCCACTCCAAGAGCCGCTGAATTTACCAACAAGCCAAAAACTGTAAAAGCTCCAAGCGCGTAAAAACTTTCATCTCCAACAAGTCCCAACTGCCAAAAAAACAGCAACAGGGCTCCCAATCCAGCGCCAAACGTAAAAATCGCCGTCTGCGCCACCGGATGCTTTCTTTTGATCACCCCGGCAAACCAAGCGCCAGCCAGGATCGCCAAAGAGCTCGCTATGTAGAAATAAGGCAAATAAGACACCCCCAGCCGTTTCATGACAAACGTCTGGAGCACTGTCCAGATGATAAGGTTGGCGACAGTCAAAAAAAACAAGCTAGCGGATAACGGCCACATCCAGCTTCGTTCTTCCTGGGACATGGCAAACCAAGCTGACAAACGATATGGAGAACTACGAATGTTCATATGAATGTATTGTAGCAAGAAAAAACCTTCGGATAAACCGAAGGTTTCCTCAATTACCAAAGTTACTTCTTAATCTTACGAGCGATTACGTGCTTCCGGGGAGTAGCTTTCCGTGATCCCTTAACAGCCAACCGTTTGGCTTTCTTGTTTTTCATCATTTCCATCCACCCCCTTCCTGTTCTGACTTTAACGTCATTTCCATGCCAACAGTATAACACACAATCATCCCAGTCACCCAATATCCGGCAAGTCCAATTGTTCTTTTCCAATGGAAGCTAAAAAATAATTCTTGGTATTAAACAACCGTTTGGACAACCTACGGATAGTATCCAGCTTCACCGCCTGTATCCTTTGTTCAGTTCTCTCCATCTGTGGCAAACGGTTGGTGAGCAGCAAAGGAACTAAATAATATAATGCCAAGTCTTCATGTTCTTCCGGCAATGACGCTAATTTACCCAAATAACTGATCTTAGCCTGTTTCAATTCTTTCGCGGACAATGGAACACGAACCAAACGGCCGTACTCTTCACGAATCGCCTCTACTACTCTCTGGGCGTTCTTAGTTTCCGCTTCCGTAGACACTGCCGTATGACCGGCATCGCTATAAAACTCAGACTCTGAACTGATATCATATACCAATCCCTCCTTTTCACGCAGACGGTTGTACAGGCGGGAAGCAAAATTTCCTGCTAAAGCCTCATCTAACAATTTCTGTGCTTCCACTAGAGGGGAATGTATGGAAAGAGCTGGCACGCCCATGGTCAACGCGGTGACTGGATCGTCACGGTGGAGATGGCGTTGTTGTTTATGGATTGGCAATCTGCGATATGGACGCCAGGAAGGGCTGGAACAAGCTGGCAGTGTTCCGTAAAGCGCTATAGCTTCAGTTAAAATTTGGTCAATAGATCCTCCTCCTAAAATCGCCACTGCCATATGGTTTGGCGTGTACCAACGGTTGATATACCGACGGATGTCAGCTGACCGCAGTGACCGCAATGTTTTAATAGTACCTGTAATATCCCAGCCTAACGGCTGGTGTCCGTAAAGCAAATCTTCAAACAGAACTTCAGCGTAAGAACTGTCGTCCTGCCGTCCCTGTAACGACTCTTCGTACACAACTTTCCGCTCTCTACTGAATTCAGAAGCGGGGATTAGTGGACGGAGCACTATATCAGACACAATGGAAAATGCCTTTCGTATAAATAATTTTGGCGCTTCAATTATAAAAAAAGTGTACTCCAAACTTGTGCCTGCGTTAACATTGCCGCCTATATCCGCCACCGCGGCGTTTACTGCTTGCGGGGTTGGATAAGCGGTTGTTCCTTTAAACACCAAATGTTCGGCAAGATGCGCTATTCCCCTTTCATGAGGGCGTTCGCCACGGGTGCCAGCTTTAATCGCCACCACGATCGTGGAGATCTCGCTGGCAGGCAAAGGGACAGTAACTATCCTAACTCCGTTAGCTAAAGTTTTGAGTTTGGCAATTGGCAGCATGGTTTGTAGTATAGCAGATCAGCTATCCATGCCCAGTAGTTTCTTGCCTGACTTACGGGCTTCTTCCTCCACGTATCGTTGGTAGGCGGAATCTTTCTCCATGATTTCTTTCTGGATGATTAGACGGATAAAATCAGCTTTGGTAAGAGCGGTATTGTGGGTTTTCCAGTGCAGATAGTGGTCGAACTTAATAGGCAACCGCAAGGTGAACTTTACTGTCTGGAACATGCCGGAAACAATACGGCGGGAAGGCCAACGTTGGAGAATCTGGCGAATGGTTTGGCCGGCTTTAGGACGGTAATATGCCAAACGGCGGAATAATGGTTTTAAAGTTTTGTCTTCCAGCAATTCACGCAAGCCGTCTGGCAAAGGAACTCCTTTCTCTTGCAAACATATTGTAGGAACCTGTTTTGCCAAGCTAATGGACACAGTAGACAGCACCTTGGTGGTAAAATCAGTGGATTCAATTAACAGCACGTCAACTTGGGTAAGAGCGGTGGCTAGGTCAAAAAGGTGGGAGCAGTTCTTTTCTTCCCTAAGACATGGGGTATTAGTAAGGACGTAATGACCGTTTATCTCTAGCGTCTGTATAATTTGTTCGGTCAACCAACGTTTTTCCGGATGAGTATATAAGTAGACTTTCATATGGTTAAAGGTTAATAAAAAAGAAATCAGGCCCTGACAATGAGCCTGATTTATAATCCTTGGAAGCGGTAGAAGCTGGAGATGGAGACAATGCCTGTGTAGTTGGGAAGGAGGGGGGCGAATAGCTGTCCCACTTTAATCAGTGGGAGAGAAGGGTTTCCGCCTGGACACCTTCTGTGGTGGCCGTTTGGCTTATATGCTGGTCGGTGGAGACAAGGCATAGGCTGCTTATCTGTTTTGACCTTAATTATTATGTTGTATATCTACCCTAGGAGATGGCTTAAATAAAAGCAATAAGGATAACTTGTGGAAAGAATGTGCGAGAGACTTTTGTTTAACAAAAAGCGACGGCTCGAATTGTATTATTAACCAAACAATGGCTAATGTTAGCTAAAAAGCAAAGACTCCTCATTATGAGGAGTCTTTACATAATTCTGGCACTGGGCTACTTTCGCGGGGCATT
>JAZDGP010000018.1:0-18687 GCA_043806935.1 bacterium
ACCAGTAATACTGCCCAAGCAATCACCGCTAATGGCGGAGTAGATAAGTGGTAGATAAGCGTTTTTGTAAACAGTTGGTAGCAGGTTCAAATCCTGCCGTCTGCTCCACTCTGGATGAATTATTTTTTTATGTCTCAAGACTGCCTGATCAAACTAGAGTGTAGCCAGTGCCATAAGATCAACTACCATTCTCACAAGAACAAGAAGATCTTGAAGAATCGTATGGAGATTTCAAAGCATTGTCCGCACTGCAGGAAGCACACGGTCCACAAGGAAACCAAGTAGGAAACTACTTGGTGGTTACGGGGGCGTCGTCCAGTGGCAGGACTCTGGTCTCCAAAACCAGTAACGTGGGTTCGATTCCTACCGCCCCTGCCAAACAAGATTGTTACTTTACTTATGTTTAGAGATGAAATTCCTCCAAACCCTCCGTCATTGGAAAAAACAACTGTCTCACAACCAACCGTTGGTTACTATAACTGTTGACAAAGAGCGTCTGCTCCATAATCTTCGTCTCTTCCAACACTATCAAGCAGTGGCTCCAGTTCTTAAGAGCAATGCCTATGGCCACGGCTTGGTCCAAGTAGCTAAGATTTTAGACGATCAACAACTTCCATTTTTGGTTGTAGACTCTCTTTTTGAAGCAAGGACTTTACGAGCAGAAGGAATTAAAGCAAAGATTCTGGTAATTGGATTTACTACGGTAGAGAATATTAACAAAGTGAGATTACAGAACGTCTCATTTACCATTACCAGTTATGAGCAGTTGGAAGATTTAGCAAAGAATCTCAAGAGAAAGACGGCTATTCATCTGAAATTGGATACTGGCATGCACAGGCAGGGGATTATGCTTAATGATCTTAACCACGCTATTAGCTTATTACAACAGAATAAGAATATTATTGTGGAAGGAATTTGTTCTCATTTGGCTGACGCTGACAGTGAAGAAGAAACTTTTAGCATGGAACAGATCAGGCTATGGAATGAAGCGGTAAAGGAATTGAAAGCAGTTTTTCCAACAATTAAATACACTCATCTGTCTGCTACGGCTGGCAGTTTCTACAGTAAAGAAATAGATGCTAACGTTATGCGGTTAGGCATTGGTTTGTATGGCATCAATACATCCCTAAAGACTAATTTAGATTTACAGCCAGTGTTGGAGATGAAGACAGTGGTTAGTGGAGTAAGGACAATTCAGGCAGGGGAGGGAATAGGATATAACCTGACATTTAAAGCTGATAAACAGATGAAAATTGCTACAATACCAGTTGGTTATTTTGAAGGAGTGGATAGGCGATTGTCCAATAAAGGATTTTTTATGATTAAAGGAAAACCTTGCCCAATTGTTGGAAGGGTCAGTATGAATATAAGCACAGCGGATGTTAGTGATTTACCAGATGTAAAGATGAACGACGATGTGCTGGTGATAAGCAAAGAGAGGAGTGATTTGAATTCAGTGGAGGAGATAGCCAGACTTTGTGAAACTGTTCCTTACGAGATTTTAGTTCATATTCCACAACATTTAAGACGGACAGTGTTTTAAATTAGTTTAGGCTTTCTTTTTTTGTTCGCTACCGTTATGCTGTAGCTATGCCTGACCTTTTTGACTACCAATTAAGCAAGAATTCGAGCCTTCGTCCATTGCCTGACCGTGTGCGTCCAACCACCTTGGACGAGATTGTAGGACAAACTGACTTATTGAAGCCAGGGAGTATTTTACGTTCTATCATTGAATCAGACCAATTGCTGTCCATGATATTTTGGGGTCCTCCCGGTAGCGGCAAGACTACATTAGCTAGGGTAATAGCGGAGACGACTAAAGCGTTTTTTGTTTCCTTGAGCGCTACCAGTTCTGGAGTCAAGGAACTCCGAGAAACAATAGAAGTAGCTAAAGCCAGGCTGAAATACGATAGGCAGAGAACGATTGTGTTTATTGACGAAATCCATAGATTTAATAAAGGACAGCAGGACGCTCTGCTGGCAGCCGTGGAGAACGGCTCCATTGTTTTAATAGGAGCTACTACGGAAAATCCGTCTTTTGAGGTAAATAACGCTTTGTTATCCCGCTGTAGGGTGTTTGTCTTTCAGGCATTGACTGACGAAGAAGTATTGGAATTATTGCAAAGAGCTTTGTTGAACAAAGAAAAAGGGTTGGGGAATCTGCGTATAGAAATAGCTGTTGAATCGCTCCAGTGGCTTGCCAGAGTGGCTAATGGCGATGCTAGGATCGCGTTGTTGTCTTTGGAATTGGCAGTTAAGACTGCCAAAGAAGTTAATGGAATATATAAGATTGATACTATACAACTAAAACAGTCCATACAACGCACTCATCTGCTGTATGACCAGCAAGGAGAGGAACATTACAATATAATATCAGCGCTTCATAAATCACTGCGAGGCTCTAACGTTAACGCTAGCTTGTATTGGCTTACGCGGATGCTGGAAGCTGGAGAAGACCCACTGTATATTGCAAGGCGATTAGTGAGATTTGCTTCAGAAGATGTCGGCTTAGCTGACCCAAACGCTTTAATTCAAGCGGTAACTGTCTACCAAGCCTGCCACTACTTGGGGATGCCGGAGTGCGATGTCCATTTGGCGCAAGTCGTAGTCTATTTAGCTAAAGCGCCTAAGAGCAACGCTCTCTATGAAGCAGTACAGAAGGTAAAACAAGATGTGAGAGAAACTAGGAACGAGCCTGTGCCATTGCATCTGCGTAATGCTCCAACAAAGTTAATGAAAGAATTACAGTACGGAGTCGGTTACCAGTACAACCCTGATTACGCCAAACAAGGAGAGGATGTTACTCAAGGCTATTTGCCAGAAACGATTAAAGGGAAAACATACTTTACAGAATAGCATGATTGCCCAACTCCCTTTATTTTGGTATTCTTAGAGTATATGGCAACTAGCTGGGATACTATTAAAGGCAATGCTCACGCTAAGGATTTTTTTAAGTCATTGGCTGGAAGTCCAGAGCGGCTGACTGGTCCGTATTTACTTGTTGGGCCTGTTGGATCAGGGAAGGAGACGCTTGCCAGATTGACTGCCAGCCAGATACTGGGCATAGAGTTTCATCTTTTAGACAGCCATCCTAATTGGCGTTTATTTCAAAAAGATGGAAAAACAATTAAAGTTGAGGCTGTAAGGCGCTGGCTTGCTGATGTAAGGCAGACTGGAAGCGGAGGAATAGTGTTTGGGCTCTTAGCAGGCGCTGAACAGCTGACTGAAGAAGCTACTAACGCTCTGCTTAAAACACTAGAGGAACCTCCAGCCGGGGTAGTTCTGTTTCTGACAGCCACTAATGTATCACGGCTGTTGCCGACTTTAACATCTCGCTGTGTTGTGGTGAGATTGAACAGACAGCGTACAATAGAAGAGAACAGTAAAACAGAACAATTGTTTAGCATGCCGTTTTGGAAATTAAGTCTGGAAGCTGTTTCTTATTCTGATAAAGATTCCGCTGGCCAGTTTTCCGTTTTAAATCAAGAGCTTATACAAATCGCCCAAGAGAGATTACTGCGCGCTTTGCCTGACCGCCAAGCGCGGACAATATGGCTGAAACGAGCGGAAGCAGTAATTCGTCTGGTGATTGACCGGCAGCGTTATTTATCGTCAAGATTATTAATGGAAACCATCCAATTATGAAAAGATATTTATTGTTATTAGTTATCCCGTTGGTATTGACTGGTTGTATCCAGGTTTCCTTTGGAGGATCTTCTAGTTCAGCGGTAGCTGGAGTCTGGAGGTCTGACGACCAAGGAGAGAATTTTAATTCTGTAATTAACATATTGACCAGTGACGGAAGCAAGCAGACGATTGCTGGCGTGTCAGTATCGTCTTTGACGTTTGATCCAGCTGACGCCAAGACCATTTACCTTGGCACTGATAAGCACGGGCTGTTTACCAGTAATAACCGCGGGCAAGGATGGACCCAGATATTAAGCGGACGGCTAGGCCCGATCCGGTCAGTCGCTGTGGACGCGAAATACAGATGCACAATCTACGCCGCGGCCAATAACCGTATTTACAAGACCATTGATTGCGGTAAAACATGGAGCCAGGCTTACGTGGACAGCCGTCCACAGGTAATAGTCAAAACAGTGAAGGTCGCTCCAGAGGCTTCTCATTTGGTATTAATAGGGCTGTCTACCGGTGATTTGCAGTTGAGCAGGGATTACGGACAAAACTGGACTACTGTTAAACGGTTTGGTGATTTTATTACTACCATGATAGTTTCCAGCCAAGGGTATATTACGGTTGGATTCAGGAATAAAGGGATTGCTTATACTACGGATGGAGCCAAGACTTGGACTACTATTGAAAATATAGGACAGGAGCTCACAAAGCTTGGGTTTAAAGATAATGGCTGCAACAGCACTGTGGTAGATATTCAGATAGTGGATCGCCAGCCTTCTAAAGATTTGCTGCTTGCTACTTCCAACTGTTTGGTTAAGGGAATAATGAGCAATGGAGTGATTCAATTATCCGGACCATTGGTACTACCAACTCCGGCGGCTACGACCAGCATTGCTACTTTTGCAGTTAATCCTAAGACTTCTTTTGAACTGTATTACGCCACTGCTTCTACCTTGGTGACAAGCAGGGACGGAGGAAGGGGTTGGAAGACCAAAAGCTTGCCAGCCAAGCGCCCAGTCAGGAGTATTTTGGTTGATCCAGTCAACGGACAAATTGTTTATTTAGGATTTGGCATTTAACTTTATATTATATGGATCATCGTTTACAACCGTTTAAAGAAGCAGCTCATAAGACACTGGAACGCTTGAAAAAAGATTTAAGCGGCTTGCAGGTTGGAAGAGCTTCTCCAAGCCTAGTGGAAGGAGTATTAGTGGAAGCGTATGGCGCGATGGCAGCTCTTCACACCATTGCAAGTATCCAAGCTCCGGAGCCAAGGACATTAGTGATCCAGCTGTGGGACAGGAGTTTAATCAAGGAAGCGGAACGGGCGCTGGTAGCTGCCAATTTAGGAGCGTCGCCAGCTGTGGATGGAGAACTGATCCGTTTGAATTTCCCTATCCCTACGGAAGAACGGCGGCAGGAATTTGTGAAGAAAGCCAAACAGCTTGGAGAAGAATGCAAGATTGCTTTGAAAGGGCCAAGGGAGCAGTGTTTGAAAGAATGGAAAGAATTGGAAAAAAAGGGAGAATTGTCTGAAGACATTCATTTCCGTCTTACTGAAGAGCTACAGCGGGAAACGGACGAAATCCAGAAGGAAATTAGAACATTGGTAGACAAGAAAGAGAAAGAAATCACCACGGTCTAATGACGATTATAGTCTTTTTAATTACTTTGAGCGTTTTGGTGCTTGCCCATGAATTGGGCCACTTTACTCTGGCTAGGCTTTTTAAAATGCCAGTGGAAGAATTTGGAATTGGCTTTCCTCCACGAGCATGGAGCTGGGTTAGGAACGGAATCCGTTATTCTTTGAACTGGCTGCCGCTTGGCGGATTTGTGAAGATTATAGGAGAAGACTCTAGCAGCAGTGATCCACTAGCGTTTATTAACCAGAAACGGTGGAAACGGTTCTTAGTGCTGTTTGCGGGCGTGTTTATGAACTTTCTGGTGGGTTGGGCAATTGTGCTTGGTATTTTGACTAGCGGTGTGCGCCAGCCGTTAGCTAACAAGGTTCCAAACGCTGAAGAAGTGGCCGTGCAGATTGTGAATGTGGCTCCAGGCACGTTAGCTGAACAGCTTGGTTTAAGAGCTGGGGACGAAGTGCTGGCAGTGGATGGCCAGGCTCTGACTTGGGCTGATGATTTAAAAATTTATTTGCAAACTAGTGAAAGGCATGAGGTGACTATTCGACAGGAGGGAATGGAGAGGAATATGGAGGTTGTGTTCCAACCAGGCCAGCCAAAGGTACTAGGCGTTGGGATTGTGACAGTCGGGGTGATTAAATATAGTTGGTATGAATTGCCAATGGAGAGTTTAAAATTGTCTTTTGGTTTAGTTAAGCAGATGTTCCAGGGTTTGGGAGAGATAATCAAAAGCGCGGCCACTGGCGCTGGCACGGTGGACGTGGCAGGACCAGTTGGAGTGGCAGCTATGACAGGGCAGGCGTATAAGTTGGGCTGGCTTGCCTTCCTGCAGTTTGTGGCGTTTCTATCATTCAATCTGGCTGTGATAAACGTTCTGCCAATACCTGCTTTGGATGGGGGACGCATATTATTCTTAACGATTGAAACGATTAGGAGAAAAGCTAGCAAAGGCATTTGGGAACAGCGAGCCAACCAGATTGCTTTTATGCTGCTTCTTCTTCTTATTCTGTTAGTGACGATTAAAGACATTAAAGGATTATGGTAATATGAAATTAACGTTTCAACGGCAATTTCAAGATAATCCAAGGAATATTTTGCTTCATTGCGGTTACCATGAATTCCATCCTCCGCACAATCCGGCCGCGGTAAGCTACGTACGAGTGCTGGCACGGTCAGGCTGGTATCCACGGTTTCACGTGTACGTGGAAGAACAAGGAAACGGCTTGACCATTAACCTGCATTTGGATCAGAAAAAGGAAAGCTATGCTGGAGTTCACGCCCATAGCGGTGATTACGACGATTCCAGTCCAGCCGTGGCGGAGGAAGCCATGCGCTTGACTGATTGCGTAAATGCTTTACCCTAAAACAGATATGGCCTTGCCCAAACAAAGTGAAAACTTCGCGGAGTGGTATAACAAGGTGGTATTAGACGCCGAATTAGCTGATTACGGCCCTGTGCGCGGCACCATGGTGATCCGCCCTTATGGTTATGCCTTATGGGAGAACATGCAGAAGATTTTAGACGGGATGATCAAAGAAGCGGGGGTAAAGAACGCATATTTCCCCTTATTGATACCAGAGAGCTTTTTGAACAGAGAAGCGGAACACGTAAAAGGGTTCGCTCCGGAAGTGGCTTGGGTGACTATGGGCGGAGATAAAAAGCTGGAGGAACGATTGGCAATCCGTCCTACGTCAGAAACAATTATGTACGACGCGTTTAGCCGATGGATTGTTTCGTACCGTGATTTACCGCTCTTAATCAACCAATGGGCCAATGTGATGCGTTGGGAGATGCGCACCAAGCTCTTTTTAAGAACTAGCGAATTCTTGTGGCAGGAAGGTCATACCGCTCATGCCAAAGAAGCGGAAGCTGACGCTGAAGCGAGCCGTGCTCTGGAGATGTACAATCGTTTTCTAGCTGACTATCTGGCGATTTCTGGCACGCCAGGCAGGAAATCAGATAATGAACGGTTTGCAGGAGCAGTCTATACTTTGTCCATAGAAGCGTTGATGAGGGACGGCAAAGGGCTGCAGTGCGGCACATCGCATCAACTGGGGCAGGGGTTTGCCAAGGCTTTTAACGTCATGTTCACTGACGAGAAAGGTGAAAGGCAGTACGTTTGGCAGACCAGCTGGGGAGTGAGCACCCGCCTGATCGGAGGGATTATTATGAGCCATGGCGACGACAAAGGACTCATTTTGCCGCCTCAAGTAGCTCCGTACCAAATTGTGGTAGTTCCAATTTACAAAACAGACGAGGAAAAGAAGATGGTGGAACAAAAAATTAAAAATATTATGGAAACTTGGCCAAAAGAGCTGCGGGTGGAAGTGGATAACAGGGAGCAATTTACGCCAGGATATAAGTTCAATTACTGGGAGATGAAAGGAGTGCCTCTCAGGATTGAGATCGGACCTAAAGAAGTGGAAACAAAACAGGTAATAGCGGTATCGCGTGTGAGCGGAGAGAAACAGAAGCTATCTTGGGCGGAATTGGATACTGCTTTGCCATTGTTGTTAAATAAGATCCAATTTGATTTGCTAACGCGGCACCAACAATTTACCGCTGACCATACAATAAATAATGTGGTAGAAAAGGAATTCTTTGAACAGCTGGAATCAGGAAACGGGCAGGTATCTACTGGCTGGTGCGGTAGCCATGACTGCGAGGTATTGGTTAAAGAAAAGGTAAAGGGCACTATTAGAAATATACCTTTTGACCAGCCAGCAAAGATAGGGAAGTGCCCGTGCGGCAAAGACGGCAAGGTACAGGTATTGTGGGCTAAATCGTACTAACTATGTTTAACAGGCTATCGCAAGACGTAGGCATTGATTTAGGCACAGCGAACACGCTGGTCTATGTCCGCAATAAGGGGATTATCATTAACGAGCCGTCAGTGGTGGCGATTAACACCAGGACAGATACAATTCTTGCTGTCGGGACAGAGGCAAAGAAGATGCTTGGGAAAACTCCTCCTCATTTGGTGGTTACTCGTCCGCTGATGGATGGCATTATTTCCAACTTTGAGGTGACGGAACGGATGCTTAAGTTCTTTTTTGATAAGATTTACCACCAAACATTGTTAAAGCCTCGTCCTAGGGTGGTGATTGGCATTCCGTTGGAAGTGACGGAGGTGGAACGGAAAGCAGTGGAAGACGCCGCTTTGTCTGCTGGAGCAAAAGAAGTGTATTTAGTGGAAGAGACTGTAGCGGCGGCTATTGGATCAAGGCTACCAATTACAGAAGCTGCTGGCACGATGGTGATTGATATTGGTGGAGGCACAACGGATATCGCGGTTATTTCTTTAGGAGGAGTGGTGGCGTGGAAGAGCTTGAAATTGGCTGGCGACAAAATGACGGAAGCTATTATCTCGTATGTGCGGGATACGATGGGATTGTTAATCGGAGACCAGCAGGCTGAAGAGGTTAAGATGCGCATAGGTTCTGCTTTGCCGTTAGACGATGACATGATCGTGGAAATAAGAGGCCGAGACGCATTATCAGGACTTCCTAAAGAAGTAAAGATTTCTGATAGCCAGATACGGGAGGCTATTTCTAAATCTATCCAGAAAATAGTGTCAGCCGTCAAAGAGACGTTGGAGCACACTCCGCCTGAACTTATGCCTGATATCTACGAACGAGGGATTGTCCTTTCTGGAGGAGGCGCGCTGTTAAAAAATCTAGACAAAGCAATTTCCCAAGCAGCTACTATTCCTGTCCACATCGCTGACGATCCTTTAACAGCGGTGGTGCGAGGAGCTGGCTTATTATTAGAGGATGCTGATCTTTTGTCATTAGTCACCTTGCCGTCAACCCATAGTTAACGGTAAAGTAAAGGTATGACTAGGCCAAGAACCATCGCACGCTGGCTGGTAACTCTTTTTTTGGTATTTGTTACTATTGCCTTTAGCGGATTGTTTCCAAGACGCTGGCTGGAATTTTTGTTCCTGCCGGTTGTTAGGCAATTAGCTTATCCGCAAGTAGGACGATTAGAAACAGTTTTGCCGTTATTGGTTATACAGCAGGTTAATGAATCAACAGATCGATTGCGGCTGGAGGAAGAGAATATTCGTTTGAAGACAATCATAAACTGGAAGAAACAGGAGAAGCGGCAAACAGTAAGCGGTGAGCTGCTACGTTTGGCTATAGACGATGACCAACTGCAAGTAGCTGTTATTTCTATAGGCAGCAAACATGGAGTGCAAAAAGGAAACGTTGTCGTCACTCCTGAAGGTTGGGTGGTGGGCAGGATTTCTAAGGCGAGCGACTACCAGTCTGAAGTGGTGCTAGTGACTGACAGGCGGTTCAGTTTGCCAGCGCGGGTGTTAAAAAACGACAAAGCGAATGGTTTGTTGTTTGGAGCGGCCAGCCAAGCCGCTGTATTGGAATATGTGCCATTGGAATCTATAGTAACAGTGGGGGATATCGTTGTGACAGGCAATTTAGATCCCGCGGTTCCTCCTGGTTTATCGATTGGGACAGTGTCTAGCTCAGGGAAAAATCCCAATGGGTTGTTTCAAACTATTGGAGTGACTCCTTTTGGCGTATTGGGTTCTCTTACATTGGTAACAGTCATTATGCCATGAAGAGATGGACGTACGCACTGGCAGGAATATTAGGGCTGATTTTACCGTTAATCGCGGCTGGTTGGTTCAGTTTTTACGCTGGCTGGCAGGCGATACCAGTTGGCTGGCTTGGGTTTATGTTAGCGCTTGGTTATAGCCATGGTACGGCAGATCCGCGGGAACGTTACTGGTTAACTGGCGCTTACGCTTTGGGGTTTATAATTTCTTCCCTTGCGGTTAGCCAAATTTCTGGCTGGGCTATTATTTTATTAGCTGTTTTGGTTTGGCATATTGGCTGGTACGTGTCTTGGCATATTATGTCTACCAGAAACTGGTGGAATCGGCTGGCTTTAGGAGGAATCATTTGGTGCCTATTCCACGGAATTCTTGTAGTGTCTGGCTACTTTGCTGGGGAAATTGTTTGGCCTGGGGTAACGAATATAATGGTATCTTTGGCAGTGTTAGGAATCTTAGAATTATATCGGCCGCAAACAGGTTTGTCTCCACATTTGTTTCACCATGAAATATAATCCTTATTTCCATGATGACGAAGCGGATACCATCCCTTCCTCCTCATTTGACCAGCAGGAATATGACGCCGCTTTTATTGTTGGCAGCAGCACGACAATCCATAGGACACTAACATTTGGAAAGCTATTATTTTTTGGGCTGTGTTTTTTTATTGGTGGCACTCTCTTGTTGGGACGGTTGGTTAATCTGCAGATTGGAGCTGGAGAACGGTACCGCAGGTTAAGCGACCAGAATCGTTTACGCCAGGAAGTAATTGTACCTCCACGTGGCGGTATTTTTGACCGCGATGGGCGCCCATTGGTGGCTACAGAACCGCAATTTGTACTAGTTGTAGAACCTGGCCAGCAGTGGGAGGAAGAACTGTTAAAAGCGATTGCTAATGTCGCTGGAGTAACAGTGGAGGAATTAGCGGCAGCTGTAGAACGGGCAGATAAACAGAATCGAAGCGTGGCAGTCAAAGAGGGGCTGGATAGAATGACAGCATTGGTGTTATTGTCTGAGAAAGAACAATACCAAGGAATAACAATTAAGACGGAAGCTAAACGCAATTATCTATATGGGTCAGACCTCGCTCCAGTGCTTGGTTATTTACGGCGCATTACTGAAGAACAAGTCGAAGCTGAACCTGACCGTTACACGCTTGAGGATTTAGTGGGAGCAGTCGGAGTAGAAGCGCGGTATGAAGAAAAGTTACGTGGGATTCCAGGGAAAACCGCTTGGGAAGTGGATGCTAGGGGACGGAAGATTGATACATTAGCGGCTGTAACGCCTGTTTCCGGTGATCCCTTAACTTTGTCCATTGACCTTGACCTCCAATTAGCCTCAACTAAAGCTTGGCGCAACTGGCATAGAAACAGCACTGCTGGAGCGATAATTATCAGTAACCCAAACAATGGGGAAATCCTTTCTTTATTAAGCTTTCCAGAGTATGATCCAGCTGACACGATTGGTAAAAACGCAGGCAGTTTACTCAACAACCAGCTCCAACCGCTTCTGAACAGGGCTATTGCCGGTTTGTATCCTTCTGGATCCACAATTAAACCATTATACGCTCTGGCTGCCTTAGATAGCGGTGTAATTAACGACAAGACCACTGTAGTGTCTAACGGTGGCATCCGTATTGGCCAACAATTCTTTGCTGATTGGAAAACTGGTGGACATGGATTGACTAATGTGTATAAAGCTATTGCTGAATCTGTAAACACGTTTTTTTACGCCATTGGCGGAGGGTGGGGTAAGATTGACGGCCTAGGAGCGGATGGCTTAGTAGAAGCATTAAAGAAAATTGGTTTTGGTAAAGCAACAGGCATTGATCTGGTGGGAGAAAGAGATGGAACAGTTCCAAAACCAAAAGAAGCTAAGGAAGACCGTCCTTGGTATATTGGAGATACTTATAACTTAAGCATTGGGCAAGGAGATTTATTGGTTACCCCTTTACAGATTAACTCCATGACCTCTTTTATCGCTAATGGCGGCACGTTATACCAACCTCATGTGGTAAAAGACCAGCCAAACGTTATTAAGGCGGAAAAGGTGTTTAAACCTGAAACCATTGGGATCGTACAGACAGGAATGAGACAAACAGTAACAATTGGCAGTGCTAGGGCTTTGCAAACAGTCCCAGTTCCAGTGGCAGGCAAGACTGGAACAGCGCAATGGTCAAAGAACAAACAGACTCATGCTTGGTTTACGGGTTACGCTCCAGCTGGAAAGCCGGAGATAGCGGTAACTGTGCTGGTTGAAAGCGGAGGAGAGGGAAGTGCTGTAGCAGTTCCTGTTGCTAGGGATATTTTCAACTTTTACTTTAAAAATAAGGGCATTGACAGTGATTTATGACGGTGCTATGCTTGTAAGCCAATTATTATTTATTTTATAGGATGATGCGTGGTAAAACATATTTAACCAGTGAGGGATTGAAGAAATTGCAAGATGAATTGCGTGACTTGAAGGAAAAAAAACGTAGAGAAATTGGGGAAAGGATCAAGGAAGCAAGAGAATTAGGAGATCTGTCCGAGAACGCGGAATACCAACAAGCAAAGGAAGAACAGGGTTTTATGGAAACAAGAATCGCTGAATTAGAAGAAACATTAAAGAATGTCATGGTTATAGCTCACCATGAGTCTGATGTGGTTGCGGTTGGATCGACTATTACCGTGGAAGCGGATGGAAAAGAGCATACTTACACGATTGTAGGGTCTAATGAGGTTGATCCATCCAAAGGGATGATTTCAAACGAATCTCCATTAGGGCAGGCATTTTTGGGTCATAAAGCGCGTGACCAGGTGAAAGTGGTTATACCAAAAGGGCCGACAGTATTTACAATAAAAAAAATAGCTTAAACCGCCTTATAGGCGGTTTTTGATTTTGGAAAAACCTTTTTTTCCTGTAGACTAAAAGCATATGCAGGACCATAAAATACAGCTATCTGAATTTGAACAAACAGAGCGAGATATAAGGATTGCTAAAATAGAGCAACTTCGTCAAGCTGGAGTGCATCCGTATCCAGAACGGTATGATGTTACATGCCAGATTGGTGAAATACCAATACAGAGTGATTTACCGAATAGTGAAACAGTGAATCCACGAAAGGACAAACAATTGCGGATTGCTGGACGGATTGTGTTTTGGCGTTCCCATGGCAAATTAGTGTTTGCCCACCTGCAGGATATTACTGGACGGTTCCAAGTGGCGTTCATGGCTAATCATTTAGATAAACAACAATTTCAATTATTGGAACAACTAGATTTGGGAGACTTTATTGGAGTAGAAGGGCATTTGTTTGCGACCAAGAAAGGAGAACCAACATTGTTGGTGACTAATTGGACGTTCTTAGGAAAAGCATTGCGGCCATTGCCGGAGAAATGGCATGGCTTGGAAGATTTGGAAGTCAGGCAACGGCAACGCTACCTTGATTTGATAGCCAACGCTGACAGCCGCGCGAGATTCCTGTTCAGGTCTCAGTTCATGAAAACGTTGCGGGAGTTTTATTGGCAGGAAGGGTTTATAGAGGTAGAAACGCCAGTCTTGCTCCACCAGGCAACTGGCGCTAACGCCAAGCCGTACATTACCCATAATAACGCATTAGACATTGATGTGGTATTGCGAATATCCCATGAGCTTCCATTGAAAGAACTGATCGTAGGAGGATTCACAAAGATTTTTGAACTTGGTAAGGCGTTTAGGAACGAAGGCCATGATCCTTCGCATTTGCCTGAACACACCCATTTGGAACATTACGCGGCTTATTGGAATTTTGAGGATAATATAAAGTTCACTGAGCAGATGTTTGATTATCTGTTTATGAAATTAGGATTGCCTAAGAAATTAAAGATTAAAAGCAAGGACAATGTGGAACAAGAGATTGATTTTAACACTCCTTGGCCGCGGGTTGATTTTGTGGAATTGGTAAGCAAAGACAGCGGTTTGGATATTTTGAGCTATACTGGCGCTGAAGAATTACGCGGTGATCTGCGTAAAAAGAAAATTGACATTGATGGAATGGACACTATGAGCCTGGCTACGCTAGTGGATAATGTCTACAAAAAAGTGTCTAGGCCAAAGATTATTAATCCAACCATCCTGTACCATTATCCCAAAGCCAGTCAGCCATTAGCGAGGGTTAATGACCATGACAATCGTCTGGTGGACCAATTTCAATTAGTAGTAAATGGCTGGGAGATCGTAAAAGCTTATTCTGAATTAGTAGATCCGTTAGACCAGCGCCAACGGTTTGCTGAACAAATTAAAGCAAAACAGGCAGGGGACGAGGAAGCAATGGAAACTGATGAGGAGTATCTATCTGCCATGGAATACGGATTGCCACCTATTTCTGGATGGGGGATGGGCGTGGAACGTGTCATGGCGTTACTTACGGGGCAGGAGAACCTGCGGGAGGTTGTATTATTCCCGCTTTTAAAACCTAAAGATTAATTTATGTTAGACATTAAATTTATAAGGGAGAATAGGGAAGTGGTCAAACAAGCTGTAACTGACAAGGGAGTCACTCTTGACCTTGACCGTCTTTTAGCTTTAGATGAACAGCGCCGTTCTTTGATACAGCAAGTAGAGAGTTTACGGCAGGAACGGAATACTTTGTCTGACCAAGTAGCGCGAGAGAAAGATCCTAAGAAACGGGAAGAACTTATTGCTAAAGTTAAAAGCGGGAAAGAACGGATGGGGAGTCTGGAACAGCAATTGAGTGAAGTGGAAATTAGCTATCGTCAGCTAATGCTCTTAGTGCCTAATATACCGGATGTAAACGCTCCTAAGGGCAAAGACAGCGAACATAATGTGGATATTTACCATTGGGGAGAACCTCGCCAGTTTGATTTCACTCCCAAGGACCATGTCACGTTAGGCGAAGAACTTGGCTTGTTAGACTTGGTGGCTGGCGCTAAGACATCTGGCTACCGCGGTTATTACCTAAAAAACCAAGGCGTGCTCATGCATTTAGGTTTAATCTGGCTGGCAATTAACAAAATGCGGGAAAGAGGATTTGAAATTATTATTCCACCCACAATTGTCAAAGAATTCGCTCTTACTGGCAGCGGACATTTTCCGTCAGGAAAAGAAGAAATCTACCAGATTGCCAATCCAGGCAAACTAGCAGACGGCAAAGAGGCTGGAGAGCCTTTGTATTTAGTAGGAACGTCAGAACCGTCTTCGCTGGCTTTAGCCGCTGATAAGGTATACGAAGAAAAAGACTTGCCTTTGAAGCTTTGCGGTTTCTCACAGTGCTATAGGTCAGAGATTGGAAGCTACGGCAAAGACACAAAAGGCATTTACCGCATCCATGAGTTTATGAAAGTGGAGCAGGTTGTAATCTGTAAGGCTGATATAGCGGAGTCGGAAAAATGGTTTAAAGAGATGTTAAACGTCTCCAAGGAGATGCTAGAAGAGATGGAAATCCCTTACCGTGTGTTAGACAACTGTACTGGTGATATGGGCAGCGGCAAGTACCGTATGAATGACGTAGAAGCTTGGATGCCAAGCCGTAATGGTTATGGAGAGACTCATTCCAACTCCAACCTCACTGATTGGCAAGCTAGGAGATTGAATATTCGTTATAAGGACAAAGACGGAAACATTAAATACGCTTATACGCTCAATGACACGGTCATAGCGTCTCCTAGAGTATTAATAGCGCTGTGGGAAAACCACCAGCAAGCAAACGGAACCATCACCGTGCCAAAAGCTCTCCAACCATACGTAGGCGCTGATGTGATCACCAAACCGTAAGAACTAGAGGCAATATGAGGCGGTCTTACAGCCCCAAATTGTTTGTACAACGGAAACCGAGGTATCTTACCCGGCGCCACATTAATGCTAGTTGTTTTCCGTATGGGCGGTTAGCAGTAGGTATTGGCCTATTCCTTATCCTTGTTTCTTATCTATTGTTCTGGAGCAACTGGTTTAATATTCAGTATCTAGCGATTACTGGCAACAAAGACATACCATATGACCAATTGCGGGGATTAGCGGAAGGGGAGTTGGAAAAGAAAAAACTATTTGGTTTATTGCCTTCCAGTAATCTTATATTGGTTACTAAAAAAACGTTAGCTAAAGAGATTGAGAGTGGATTGCCGACTGGCACTGCTGTTGTTATTGAGAAACGGTTATTAGGCAAAGGGCTTACCATTGCCGTGGAAGAATTCCAGCCAAGTTTGGTTCTAGCAGTTAAGGAAGGTAAAACAATTGTACAATATTTAATACTTGACAATTCAGGAAAACTTGTTGATTTAAGTAATAGCTTACAAAAGCATTCTATTTGGCAGCAAGCGCCAATCGTTGATATTATTTTAGATAAACAAATTGAATTAAAGGCAGGGGAGACTGTTATTAGCAAAGAACTGACTATGTCGTTAGCTGATCTAAAAACTTTGTGGCAACGTTTAGTGCCTTTGTGGGTCATAAGCAAGGTAACTATCACTAGCCAGCGTCCAGATAGAATTGTTGTAGAGACTCATAACGGCCCTGACGTGTATATAACTGAATACCAGCCATTAGAGGAACAACTAAGGAATCTGCAGATGTTTATTACGGTACAGAAAGACTTGGATTGGAACAAAGTACAATACATTGACGCACGGTTTGGTAATAAGATTTATTATAAATGAATTAAGTATCGTAAAAGCTATCTTGTGCGACACTAGATATAACCAATGGATATCCCTCTCCTATCCGGACAATGCGTGGAATTAGGTTTCTACGCCCACGGCATTCATCTGTCTATTGCTGTTGACCAATTCTCTTTGTGCTGGCAAGAGTTTGTGACTATTAGCTTTACACCAATCTTACTGTTGGTTAGTAAATTTGGCTAAAGACGTAAAAACTTCTCTCCCCTTCCTAGATTTGTTATGGCAGGTAATTCAATGGGTTGACTGGCACTCCGTTTGATCTGACTTCAAAGTGTAGATGCGGTCCAGTGGTAAAACGTCCTGCCCCAGCCGTGCCTGGCATGCCTCCTGATCTGCCAATGACCTGGCCCCTGGCAACATAAGTTCCTTCTGCCACCAGAATCTTACTGACATGAGCATAGACAGTGCTCAATCCACCTCCATGCACCAGCATGATGTAGCTATACCCAAGGCCAGCGTCCTTGGCCCTGCCAACATAACCAGCAGCAGTGGCTCTAATGGGAGTGCCCTGCGGAGTAGACCCGATATCAATGCCCGTATGTTCAAAGAGGCGCTTAAATGGATAATCAGGGTCATAGAACTTGGTGGTTATCCGTCTACTCGGCACTGACCATGATAATCCCCCGGGTCCGATAGTTTCAAAGTTAACGCCAGTTTGTTTCAATTTCTCCCTAACTTTCGCTTCCAATGATCGTATATCAGCTTCAGCCGCTTCCTGCTCTTGTTTTACTTGAGCAAGCAATGTCTGAAACTGCTTCTCTTGAGCTTTAGTCTGCTGCAAAATAGACTGCTTTGTATTCTGTTGGTCTTCTAACTGCTGTTGTTTGTAATCCAACTGGCGTTTAGCTAAAGTAGCGTCTGTCTTCTGGGTAGTTAATGTTTGTTGGAGCCTGTTATGCGCGTCACGGGAAGTACGCAGTTCATCAGAGACCTTACGCACCTGTTCTGCCACGTCTCCTAACTGCACGCGGTCAGCCAAGGCGTCATACCAACGTTTGCTGGAAACAAAAGTCTCCAGCCAGCTTTGTTGTTCTAACTTAGCCAACACACGCACTAATTCCCCTAACTGTTTCTGCCGTTCTTGAATAGACTGCCCAAGGCCAGAAATAGTCATTTCAGTCTTTTTGATCTCATCTCCTAATTGCGCTATTTGCAGCTTTAACTCAGCGATGTTAGTCCTAGTCTGTTCTATCTGGTCATCTAAGATAGCCAATTGATTCTTTAAAGTCAGAGCCTGGCTTCTTTTAATCTTCACGTTCTCCTCGTAGATCTTAGCTTTCTTGGATAGCTCTTCGATCTGCTGCTGCCTTTGTTTTATCTGCTGTTCCAATTCATTGGCAGTCTGGCCATAGCTAACTAAAGGTAGGATTATTAAGACAATAACAATAAGGGAAAGAAATTTTTTCATGCTAGCATTTGGCATACCGCTTGGTAACGTTTCAAGGTTTCTTCTTTGCCCAACACTAAGGCTATCTCCAAAGCGTCTGGCGATTGGTTAAGTCCCGTTAGAGACGCACGTAACAGCCCTAATGTCTGCTGGCGTGTTAATTGGTGCTCTTGCAGGAAGCGATCAGTGTCAGCAAACCATTCTGTGCGTGTTGTAAACCGCCATGACGCGTCATCTCGCAGATATGTTAAAAACGTTCGCGCTTGCGCCTTATCCGCTCCAACGTACAGCGATGGATCAACGGGATCAGGGGCATTGAACAAGAAGGAAACTAAGGAAGTAAGTTCATTAAAGCAAGCCAGCCGTTCTTTAACTAAATTACAATACCGTAATATTATTTCGTCATCTGCTTCTATATCTAACAAGAACTGCTTGCACCATTTCAAATATTCTTGGTCAGATAACTTTTTAATGTAGCGACTGTTAAAAGCTTGTAGTTTCTTGATATCAAAGACTGCTCCGGCTGAATGGACACGAGAGAGATCAAATCGTTCTATTAACTCCTGTAGGCTGTATTCTTCCCTGTCTCCCCCTTCGCCCCATCCTAACAATGCCAAGTAGTTAATAATCGCTTCTGGCAGATATCCCTGTTTCCTATAGCTGGACAGCCAGACTAAGTCTCCATCTTTCCGTTTAGACATCTTGCTCTTGTTGGGATTGAGAATTAAAGGAATGTGGGCGAATTCAGGAATTTGCCAGCCTAAAGCTTGATATAAAATAATATGCTTGGGAGT
>JAZDGP010000019.1:0-12164 GCA_043806935.1 bacterium
ACAACAGTGGCAATGAAGCAGTATTCGTGTATAGATAGAACGGAATAGTTTTTTACAACATAACTTATCCCGTTCAACAAAAAACTTCCGCTAATAACAATCAGGAAGACAAAAAATAAACAAACAGGAACCACACGGATGGTATTTTTTGCCTCTTGTTGCTCGCCCTCTAGTAGCTCCCTCTCTATTTGGAGTTGTGATTTAGCTTCCACCATACTCATTCCTCCTTGTTGGGAAATATCTGTTTAACCGGTAGATCAAAAATCCACCGACCACCGGTAACCCGATAATGTTTGTAACAAGAATATTTTTAAACAACAAAAAACCAATCAATGAAAAACCACAAAAAGAAAGTATCATTACAAAAACAACACCATTTGCGAGAGAACTGTTGTCCATTTTAAATATTTTTTTGTCCACAGCAACCTCCTTTTTAAGGTTTATATATAAAGTTAATTGTGTATATCTTATCACCTATCCCTAGAAAAGTCAATACACCAAGTGTTTTTATTCTAATCCTAGCCAAATTTCTTAGACCAAGCTGTTGTTAACGCTACTGCCAAACCATCTGCCGCATCATCTGGCTTTGGGTCTTTATCCAACTTTAAAATCAACCTTACCATAGCAGTCATCTGCTTTTTATCAGCAGCTCCGTACGATGTCAGTGTTTGTTTAATCTGCGACGGAGTGAATTCCACGATAGGCAGTCCATAATCTTTAAGCGTTAACAGCACAACACCTCTTGCTTGCCCTACCAGCAGAGCGGAAGTGGTGTTTCTAGCAAAGTACAGCTTCTCAATTCCCGCCCTGTCTGGCTTGTATAATTTAATAATTTCTACCAGCTTGTCCCTTATAATAACCAACCGTTCACTGTCCGCAGTCTTCGCCTTAGTCTTAATAGATCCCCACCCCAAAGCTTTAGTCTTGTATCCGTCATACTCAATCACCCCATAGCCTGTATCAGCTAAGCCGGGATCAATCCCTAAGATGATTTCTTTTCTAGATTTCGGCATTGCAGTACACGTTCTGTACGTCATCTAACCCTTCCAACTCTTCAAGCAGTTTTTCTATTGATTCTGTATTCTCCACTGCCACTGTTTCCTTAGGTACGTACCTTAAATCCGCCCCTTTTATCGTTACATTTAACCGTACCAGCAATTCCTTCACCTTCTGGAAGCTTTCAGAAGCCGTAGACACCATTAAACCATCATCTGTTTCCTCAATGTCTTTTGCTCCAGCGTCAATAACTAACAGAGTTTCTTCGTCAGTTAATAACCGTCCACACTGAAACACTCCAAGCCTATCAAACAAACGGATGGTCGATCCTGTTGTACCTAATGAACCGCCTATTTTAACCAATAAGTGTTTAAGCTCATTGACTGTCCTGTTCCTGTTGTCAGTAATAGTCTCAATCACCAAAGCTATGCCGTTAGGCCCAAACCCTTCGTACAGAATTTCTTCCACTTTCTCTCCATCCATTTCCCCAGTCCCTTTCTTAACAGCGCGGTCAATATTGTCTTTTGGCATGCTCGCGTCCCTGGCTCGTTCAATGGCCAAGCGCAGTTTGAAATTGCTCTCCAGATCAGCTCCGCCAGTCCTTACAGCCACAGTAATATCCCTACCCAGTTTAGTGAAGGCATTGCCTCGCCGTGCGTCTACCACAGCCTTCCAGCGCTTAGTAGTCGCCCATTTGGAATGTTTAGACATATAAGCCTATCTTAGCAGACAAAACAAACAAAGCAACCAGCCAGTTACTAACAGGCAAAAGAGACGGCTTATTGCTTGCAGCCAGGCTCGTCTGGCCGTTCGCAGGGTACGCAGGAGGAGTAAAGGCATTTTTGTCCTGAACGGCAGAAGGTAGGATCATCTCCATCACAGATGGAACCAGGTGTGGTGCAGTGCCTACCGTCCCTGCAGATAAGGCCAGTCTTGCAGTCATTGTCGCTGAATAAACACGTTCCTCCCACGTCTGACAGGGAAGATTCCCGTTCCTGATTTATCTGCTCTTGTGTAGGAACCGGAGCGCAAATGCCGTCAGCTCTGCAATACTGCGCTGAACAGCCTTCCAAGATGCAAGTCTGGCAGATATCCGGCTGCGCTTGGTTGATCAGCTGGTAACTCTTGCACTGCTGTCCATCTTGTCCAAACTTCCGTTGGCAATACGCTTCAGTGATCGTGGCTGGACAGGAGGAAGGCCTTCCGCAGTCGACCTTCAGCACGTTAAATCCAGAACAGCACGCGTGGTCAGTGTCAGCGCAGAACTGTTTTTTGAATTGGTCTTGAATCTCCGTGATAGTTTCAATCTTTTGAGTGTATAGAAAATCAAAGACAAATTGGGTTATAGTCAATGACAGTAAGATGATAGCGATTCCGACAGATGCCCTAATAATAGTCGCTTGGGCTTTCTGTATAGTGGTGGCATTGCCTCCAGACGTCATCCAGCGGAAGCCAGCATACATAACAAGAAGAACAAAAGCTAATCCTAATAGCCCTAAAGCGATTGTAATAATATTAACAACAATATCCTGAACCGCTCCAGCTGAAGCTGGAGTAGGAAGGCCTTTTGGCACCACATTGAACAACCCATTGTAAATGAGGTCAGCCGCGCCTTTGTTTTGGGCAAGCAGTTGGATCATGGGGTTGGATCTACGTAACAGACTGAACAGCCATCGCATTGGCCAATACCTGGGAAGCAGAGGTCATTAAACTGCGCTTGGTTGAACCTTAGGGCAGTACACGGAGCTTGCTGGCATACATTGCCCTGTGGCTGGCTTGGCGGGTTATCCTGCTGTCGTGGCTGGGAGGCTGGATTTATGCCAGTCACCGCTGTTTGGATGGTCTGGCTTAACCAAACAGTGAGGGCGTAGCTGAACACCACGATAGCTAAACCAAGAACAGCTGTTTTTAATCTCCCTTGAGCCGCTTCCATTGCTTTGGCGTTTCCTCTATCAAACATCCAGATAAATCCGCTGTACATGGTTTGGATCAGGAAAATGAGACCCAAGACAGACAAAGCAATCTTGACCAATCGGATGATATACTCAATAAGTATATGGTCTTTTTTGTCCGGTACAGTGAGAGCGGAGCTATCAGCAGCACTGTCTAATCCTTTGAGAAAGTCATCAATGGAAGGGGAGTTAGTGGCTGGAACTTGTGTTTGGGCAGTAACAGACAAAGGAACCGTAATGGAAACGGTTAAGGTAAAAAGAACTATAAATATAAAGAAGAATTTCACAAGATATTGTACCTTGTTTTAAAGAGGAGCAAAAGGGCTTGAGCTCTAAATATCAATTAGCGACCTGATTTGATGTGATAGGCTGTTGGAACGGCGCGCGCAACAGCCAATGAGCTAGCCAGATGGTGAATACGGCAACAATGATACCGGCTGGAATATCCATGAAATAATGCTGGGCAAGAGTCACTGTTCCATAACTTGAAAGAATCGCGATGGGGGAGGCGGCGACGCCTAATTTCCAGTTTGCTTTATAAAGATAATACACGATAAACACCGCCCACATGACGTGCGCGCTCGGCATGGTGGAAGTGGGAAGAACTTCCACCAAACGTTCTTTTTGTTCACGCATATGGTGGAGAAATTCGTTGATGGTTTGGTCTGGATGATATGTAGTAAGAGCGTTTTTAATTTCCACGCTGATTGGTAGCTGATATACGTTGTCTATGTACCGATCATGGGGAGAGAGGGCTGGAACGAGAGTCCATAGAGCAAAACCAATGATGGCAGAGATAAAAAACGTGGCTACCAGCTCATAAAAAATATCGCGACGGATATAATAAAGATAAAAGACTACCACAATTAGCAGTGAAGCTAGTTGGTTAAACGATATCCTCACCGCCTCAATGAACCATGACGGATACGGGATATTAGCCAGAACGATAAAAGGATAGAAACCAGTTAAAAGCTTATCCCAACGCATTAAGAGGTCGTCTTGGAGTCGATTGGCATTTACAATGTTAAGCCGGTCGAGCGCAAGAGAGAAAAAGAGCAAACCAATGACCAGCGGAATGCCGATCCGGAGAATATTTTTTCCCTCGTTGGCGATAGCGGCGCCGTGGCGCCTTAAATTCTCGCGAGAAACAAGCGCTAGTAACTCCGATTCTTTTTGGAATGAAGAAAGAAGTACTCGCACTAGAAAAATGCCGACGCGTACAGCCATTGTTAAAACAACAAGTAGCAATAACACCCCAACAAAAGGAATGAATGAGTCACTCACGGTACGAAAATAGAAATTGAACGATTCAAATATGTTTTTGCCTGACACTTTTTGTCCGATGATTCCAAGAGCAAGAAAAACTACAATAAAAACAAGAGACGAACAATAAACAATGGCAAGCGTAAAGCGTTCTTGAATTTTAAAATCCATTGGTTAAAATTTTATCTATCACCACGAGCATTGTAGCACATAAGCCGTTAGATCATCATACTTACAGCGGGGGAAGTTTTTCCATGCCTTACAACAAAGCAAAACAAAAACCCGCTTCTAAAAGCGGGTTTTCTTAACCACTGTTTAGGTTATTGCTTGTGTCGTAATAAACGTAACGACAAATTGGGTGATTGAGTAAGCCAACAAGATGATGACTAGACCAATAAGACCTGCGTAGATCAACTTCTTAGCCGCTCCCAGCTTGGTCGCGTCTCCTTGAGCAGTCATCCACTTGAAACCGCCCATCATGACGATTACCACAGCGACAAGACCCAGTAGGCCCAAGACAGCCTTGATCATGTTAATAACAGCCGCTTTTAAATCGGTATCAGTCACTAATCCAAAATCTGTAGCATCTGTCCCGAAGTTTGTCGGAATTTGCGCCAGCACCACCATCGGGGCGGTTATAGCCAAGGTTAATAGAGTGGCAACTGCGTAGTTTTTTAGTTTCATACGTCCACCCCCTTTCTTGTAAAGCTCATATCCAGATTCAACATACAAAAGTATTATCTCATACCAACAAAAAGACCGCAAGGTTAGAATGAACCAGTGGTAATAGCAGCGGCAATGAACCGTATAAGGCCGTAACTGGCAAAGATGATAAACAACCCTATTCCAGCCCAGAGCATGGTATCTTTGGCTTCTTGAATTTTCTTCTCATTTCCCCCGGCAGTCAGCATCAAGATACCGGCGTAGATGAATAAAGCCAGTGCCACTACCCCAATAGCTCCAAAGATCGCTTTGTTGGCATTACCTATAATGCCAATCAGGCCGTTGTCAGGGGCAGGAATTGGATTATAGAGTCTCACTGCTTTGTCCTGGGTCTGGGCAAGAACAAGGGAGGGGAAAGCAAGGAGAAAAGCGATTATTTTTTTCATGCTATTTGCAGTTAATAGTATCACTGGCATCGCAACAGATTTTGTTGGTGGAGTGGCATATAAAACCAGAGGCGCAGCGGGTGGTATTATCAGTACAGTCTTGATCTTTAGGAATAAGAGGTGTCCAGCATGTATTCTTTCCCACCGTCTTGATAACAGTCGTTTCCTGCACTGTCCTGTTGATCAAACAAGCGTTAGGGCCGCCTAAACATTTTTCAGTAAGGTTGTATGGTGATGACGGACATTCAGCTTTATCAGCAAGAAGGTCTTGACATTTTTCATATTGGTCAGTTTGTTTCCTGAAACAGCCTATCTTGTTAGACGGCACGGCTGGATTCTTTTTGCATAGTTCTGGATCAGAGGTACATCTGTCTCCTTTGCTCAAATAAGTGCGGCAGGAGTAATTGGAAACATCTGTCTGCACGCACTTGCCGTTGTTATCACACTGTCTGGCGTTTTCTTCATCTTTATTACACGGCACGGGAGTGGCAGCGTCTGACATCAGCCTGATAGAGCACTTCCTCTCACTTTCTCCAATCCGTTTATAGCAATACTTAGGATCATAACAGTAAGGTTCTTCCAAACTGCCGCATACACTGCCAGACGGCAAACCACTTACCTTATTAACACACGTTCGTTTGGTTGGATTATTAGGATCAACACCAGACAAACACGCGTAGCCATCAGCGCAGTAAGAGTCGTTGTCGCACACATCGCCAGCGGTCTGAAGCGGGAAGCAGATCAGTTCATTCTCGTAATACACTCCAAACACGTCTTTCAGACACTTCGTTCCAGCCTCGCAGGCTCCAGGCAGATTCTCGTTGTTCTTGCATAGTTCGCCAGCCTTCAGCGGATAATGGCATTCTCTGGTATCAAAACCTAGGTGCACGTCAATAGATAGGCATAGGAGATTGTTTGGACACAGGCCGTTGGGGAGATTCCATTCATACGCTTCTTTACAGTTGCTTCCATTGCTGTATTCATCAAGACAGAGATAGCCGGCAGGGTCAGTGTTAGGCACGCACCAGTAACCACTCTGGCATGGGTTGGAACGATTAGGATCGCAGTTAGCTCCCAGTCCAGGTGGAGAAGAACATTTGTTGTTGACGCATGATTGTTCCGGATTCGTGCAGTTGCCCTTAAGGTCACACGGTTTTTTACAATCCTTGTCATTATAACAATCAGGCCCTTTAACATGGCACTTCCAGCCTTTCAACCCTTCTGTTACGTTTCTTTGTATGCACATGCCGTTTATGTCATCAGGGCTGTATGTTCTACATATCTGGTCAATCCCTTCGCAAATCTTTCCCGCCTCCAGTCCTCCCCAACATTTTTTTGTTTTTCCATTCAAGGAAACACAAGCAACACTGGATTGACCAGCTAGTTGGCACTGTTCGTCAAATTGGCACTCTTGGCACCCTGATTGGTTTTCATATGAACCGTCGCCGCTTAAACCGCCTATATTACACGCTATGATACTGTGGCACAGATCCCCAGCTTTACAATCAGCGCATTCTCCCGTTGTTTGGTCGCATAGTTGGTTTTCCTTACAACCAGTCTGTCTACAATCAGATTGCGTCCCTTCAGGCAACGGTTCCCCTTGCTCCGTCCCGCTCGTCGTCCCTCCAATGGTTGATCCTGTAAACTCGGGAACTTTGGTTTCTGAAGCGGTAGAGATCAGGAATGTGACCAACGCGTAGCTGGAGAATATCACTAATAAACCAACAGCGTTCCATTTCAAGACGTGAGTCGCCGCTTTAATCTGTTTTTCATTTCCAGCGGCAACAATAAGGCGGTAACCAGCCAATAAGAAAGACAATACAGTGATTAAACCGACTAGCCCAAAGACAACAGTGGTGATATTTTTTACGATGCCATAGACTCCTGTCGATCCTTTGTCACCAAGCAGTGGATCAGAGAAAGAAACGCCGTTTTCTTGAGCAAGAGCGATTCCTCCGAATAAGACCAGCCAAATGAATATAGGAAAGAGATATTTTTTCATTCTGGTTTCAACACTCCTTTGACATCGCAATAGATTGACCATTTCTTGGCCACGTCAGCTTTTTGGTATTCAGCCTCCACCGCCCCTTTGTCACTCACATTAACCAAAGCTCCTTTAGTCACCACATTGGTAGTTAAATTGACAATTTGCCATGCCCCAAAGATTATCGCCAAACCAATGCCTGTGTTCTTGATGCCATTCAATCCCTCTCCGTATTTCTTGCTGTCTCCTCTGGATGCCATAATCTTAAATCCGTTCCATATGAAGAAGAATAATGTAACCGCCCCCAGTATTCCAAACAGCCATTTTACGACTGATACCGCAAAGTAAACAATGTCGCAGATAGAACATCCTCCAGCAGTGTAGCTACGGCAGATCTGGAGGTTTTGAGCTGTGCAGTCGCCGTCAACTCTCCCAGTGGAGCACTTGGAACAGTCAATGGCGTCACCTCTTTCATCCACAGCGCCTACTACGTCTCCAATGGACGCCACGTTGGAAGAAGCGCACTCCAAACGGTCCAAGACTCCAACAGCAGACGCAACGCTAGGAATAATGAGCAAGGAAGCAAACGTCGCTAAAAAAAGAAGTTTGTTAATCATGGTTGTTTGGGAACGGCTAAAGTCTGGGAGATTCTCCCAGCCGCTAAGTTCAAAGGATCTTCCGGTTTCTGCCTGGGAGCTGGATTAACGCTCATTGCCACCATGTCATTAAAGGCCTTTTCCGCTCCAGCAAAGTCATATCCTTGGTACCAAGAAACAGCATTTAAGGTTTGGGAAGCAAACGGAGACATGTCCACATCCTCTGCTTGAGAGCTTAAGAGAGAGCGCAGAGCGGCAGGCTTCTTGGCTGCTTTAAGGTACGACGGCACGTTCTCAATGGAAGTAATAAACTGCACGAAATCCCAAGCAACGTCAGGATTCTTGGTTTTCTTGGAAACTGTTTCCAGCCAGTAACTGGCGGCAGTGGCTGCCTTGGGAGACTCTTCTATTTGTGGGAATGGAGCGATCCCTAAGTTAAGAGAGGGAGAGGCTAGCCGGATGAGCGGCAGATGGTAAGCGTAGCCAAAGAAAACAGCCGTCCTATTAGACGTAAAAGCAGTCAGGGAATCAGGGAAAGAATCGTTCCATGAATACACTTCTTTGGTTGGGTTGGCAAAGTCAGTGTAGAAGCGAAGGGCTTCCACTCCTGGATGGTACTGTCCTCCGGCTAGAGAAGCAGGCACTTGGTTAAACACAGCCCTTGATCCCACATTCATGACTGAACCGTTCTGGATCATGAGAGCGGACAAGATATCAAATTGACGGATAATGTTTTGAGTTCCTCCGAGTGCCGCTCCTGACTGCAGTATTTCTCCTTTCCTGTTAGTAATGGTCAGTTTAGGCACGGCTGTCACAAAGTCTTTCCAAGTAGCGGGAGGAATTGGCAGACCAGCAGCGTTAAACATATCCTTGTTGTAATACATCACCAAGCTGTCTACTGATAAAGGCAGTCCGTAGATCTTGTTATCAACAACAGAGTCTTTGCCAACCACATCCACAAAATTGTCTTTTAGCCGTTTGATTGTCATTCCAGCTGTTTTTTTTATCGTTACTATCTTCTCTTGGTTAAATCCTTCCCCTTTGACTGTTATGTATGGCACGGACAGAGTTTCCGGAACAGCTAAGATCTTAGATTGGTATTTCACTACTTCGTTGTTTGGAACAGAAAAGATATCCGGCCCTCTGTCTTCGGCCCAAGCTTTTAGCAGTTCTAACTCGTACTCCTCTGGACGTAGCTTGCGGTAGCGTATAGTGACGTTCTTGTGGTTCTGCTGGTATTTTTTGATTAGGTCGTTAAAAGCAGACTGGTCGTCATAGGTACGCCAGTAGGTGAGAGTGACTGCTTGAGAGGCTTCTTTAGTGACTGTTTCCTGTGTTGATTTGCACCCTAAGCCAGTCAGTGCCATGAAGCTGATAATAGCTAGGCTAATCGTACCGTATTTAAAGATTTTATTATGTGTCATGGAAAAGATTTATTGTCTTTAGTATAGGGGAATGGAAGCCTGTTGCCAATCACTTGGCTGTTTGGTATGGTTTTGGACGGAGAGGTGCGAGAGCGGTTGAATCGGGCGGTCTCGAAAACCGTTATGCCCCTTAAAAGGCATCGAGGGTTCAAATCCCTCCCTCTCCGCCAGTACAATAAAGTATCGATAGACCCGAGAGCCCTGATTTTGCGAGGGTTTCTGAATTGGTTAAATTACAAAAAAGTTCGACCCAAGCGGGATTCGAACCTTTTTTAATTTCCTCGTCGCTCAAGCCGCAAATATTATGCTTTTCACGCATGATTTTAATAAACATTTTATGGGTAATTAAAAAATCCTCATGGCCTTTGATTATTCCGCGCATCTTTTCATAGTGCTCACGCTGTTTTTTCGGCGGACACTTTCGCGAACAAATATTACCATAATACAAGTTAAGCGCATGCAATGCCTTAACCTTCTTCTTAATCATAGTTTTAAACTTTTCTGTACCTTGTCGCTCTGCCCTGGCCGATCCGTTCAATCTTTTTCAGGCGCAGCAAAACTTCCAGTGCCTGCGAAACAGTCGGACGTGGCACTCTAGCGGTTTTGGTTATTTCTAGAGGAGTTGCTTCGCCTGTTTTTTCCAGATATTGCCAAACAGCTAATTGTTTGGGCGACAACAATTTTTCAATATTTTCTTTGGACAGCAGATCAATGGCCATTTTTCCTTGTTCCAAACAAATATTAAGGAAAAACTCCAGCCAATCTGAAATGTCGGATTCTCCATCTTTTAAGTTTTTCTGGCTTCGCCTCAGGGCTACATAGTAATCTGTTTTATTGTCTTCAATCAGTTTCTCGTGTGAAAGATAAGGTATGTAAGCGTAACCGGCTTTAAGCATCAATAAGTTAGTCAGAATTCGCGATAATCTGCCGTTGCCGTCCTGAAAAGGATGGATGGCTAAAAACTCCACCAAAAAATTACCAATGATTAACAATGGATGGATGGTTTTTAACGTTAATTCTTCTTTTGTCCAAACTACTAATTCCTGCATTTGCTTGGGAGTTAGATAAGCGGGCGTGGTATCAAAAATAACGCCTAATGATTTTCCTGACGCATCAAACATTTCCACTTTGTTTTCGCTCTTTTTGTATTCGCCACGGTGACGCTCATCTTTTGCGGTGTATTTAAGCAACTCATTATGGAAATGTTTAATTGTGCTTTCGCTAAAGGGAATATGCTGCCAGGCACTAAAGGTATTTTCCAGTAATTCGTAATATCCCTTAACTTCCTGTTTATCACGATTACTTAATTTTTGCGTTTTAAGGCCCCGGATAAACGCCTCAACTTCTTCATCAGTCATTTTAGCCCCTTCAATTCGGGTAGAGGCCCCTGAAGAAGTTATTAAGGTCCAGCGTTTCAAGCGCCCCAATGCCTGTGGGTTAAGCTTAACCCCGCCGATCCATTGGCCTTTAAGCATATCAATCTGGTTTATTAAAGACCAGATATTCTGGGGGATATTGTTGATTCTTTGATTATATTGGCTCATAAATGTTTATTTAATCTTATATATTAACTATATGAGATTATATATGATTTATTAAAATAATGCAAATCTTAATTTTTGAGTCCTTGCGAGCATCGCTAATATTAGCTAAAATGCAAGAGGTGCAACCTTAGTAGTTCGAATCGCACCTTCTCCGCCAACTTTCAGAATTATGGTTTATCTTAACGGACTTTTAATATTTTTAAGTTGTGGATTGGTGACTTGGGTGTACGTTTGAGTCGTCCTGATATTTTGGTGGCCCAACAGTTCCTGCACGTATCGCGTATCAACGCCGTTTTCCAGTAAGTGAGTGGCGAAACTATGGCGCAGACTGTGGAAACTAGTCTCCTTCACCACCCCTGATCGTTTAAGGGAATTTTCAAAAACTTTCTGGGCCGTCCTAGTAGTTAGCTTTTCACCCCTTTCACTGGAAAACACAAAATCATTCTTGTCTTTGCCGGCAATTATGTTTTGGATGTCTGCCACGAGTTTCTCTGGAAAAACACTGATTCTGTCCCTGTTGCCTTTGGCTCGTTTAAGATGAACGGTTAACTCACGGAGATCAATGTCCCGTGTCTTGAGGTTAACCACTTCACTGACCCGCAATCCAGCGCCATACGCCAGCGCCAGCAGTAATCGGTGTTTGTTATTTTTGGTGGCTATCAGTATTTTTTCTATTTCATTTCTTGAGAGAACCACAGGCAGGTTTTTATTTTTCTTGGCTGATCTGATTCTTATCCTCTCCTGTGTTTTGACAACTTCACGGTAGTAGAATTTAACCGCGTTCAGCAGCAGGTTTTTGCTTTCCGCTGACAATCGGTTCTTTGCCAGCAAGAAGTTTTTGATATTTTCCTCATCTAACACCTCCAGTCCGTCTTTTTTAAAGACAAAGTATTCCTTAAGGCCATAAAGATAGCTCTTAATGGTTTTGGCGCTGTAGTTACGGATTCTTAACTCCCTCTCAGTCTGTTTTAATTGTTGTTGCATAATTGTTGGAATTTTGGTAAAGTAATATCAACAAGAGTACATTATAAGCCCTAGCACAGTTACGTATAGTGTGCAAGATTAGGTTATTATACGAAAATAATTCGTATAATAATGAGTTAGACGAAATTTTTCTCGCCAATTTATTAATAATTAAACAAAAAACATTATGGAAAGCGGACCAAAATTTAATCAAGTTCCGGAATTAACACCGGAAGAAATAGAAATAGAAGAACAAAATATCAAAGATGAGATTCATTGTATTATTGCCGATATTGAACAAGGGCAATTAGAATCAGTTGAAGAAGCGCGCGT